>JAIMJL010000043.1 GCA_020693225.1 Sandarakinorhabdus sp.
CGCAAGCTTGCCCTGTCCTAGTCGATCTGTCCCAGTCGACCTGTCCTAGCTCTCCAGCGACTGGGCCAGCGTTGCCATGGTGGCGCGGTGGGTCAAGTCGAGGTGTAGCGGCGTCACAGAAACAAACCCCGCGCGCACCGCTTCCAGATCGGTGCGGTGCGCCGGGGTCTCGATTTCGCGGCCATAGCCGAACCAGTAATAGGGAAAGCCGCGCGGATCGGTGCGGGCATCGATGGCGATGTGGCCATAGTCGCGGAAGCCCTGCTCGGTCACCCGCACGCCCTTCGGCTGGGCGGGCGGGAAATTGATGTTGATGAGCACGCCATCGCCCCAGTCCGAGCCGGACACGCGGCGGATGATATCGGCCGCCGTCGCCTCGGCAGCGGCAAAGCTCTCTTCGCCGTGCGCATAGCTCGCCATCATCTGGCTCATGGCGATCGACCGCACGCCGGCAAGCGTTCCCTCCATCGCCGCCGAAACGGTGCCGGAATAGGTGACATCTTCGGCCAGGTTCGGCCCGCGGTTGACGCCCGAGAGAATGAGATCGGGCCGGTGATCGCGCATGATGTGGCCCAGCGCCATCATCACGCTGTCGGTCGGCGTGCCGGCAACGGCAAAGCGGCGATCGTCCAGCTGGCGCACGCGGATCGGCTTGGTGAGCGTCAGCGAATGCCCGGCGCCCGATTGCTCCTCGGCCGGGGCGACCAGCCAGATGTCATCGGAAAGCTGCCGCGCGATGCGCTCCAGCGCGGCAAATCCGGGTGCGGAGATGCCGTCGTCGTTGGTCAGCAGAATACGCATCAGAGGGTTAGTTCCAGTCTCGTTGTGCCGCCCATATAGGGCAGCAGCGGTATCGGGATGGTGACGCTGCCGTCAGGGTTCTGATAATTTTCCAGCACGGCCACCATCGCCCGGCCCACCGCCAGGCCGGAGCCATTCAGCGTATGCACGAATTGCGTGCCCTTCTCGCCCTTCACGCGGAAGCGCGCGTCCATCCGCCGCGCCTGGAAATCGCCGCAGTCGGAACAGCTGGAAATTTCCCGCCAGGTGCCGGCGCCGGGGAGCCAGACTTCCAGATCATAGGTTTTGCGTGCCGCAAAGCCCATGTCGCCGGCGCACAGCAGCATCCGGCGATACGGAAGATCGAGCGATTCGAGCACCGCTTCGGCACAGGCGGTCATCCGCTCATGCTCTTGCGCGGCCGTATCGGGCGTCACGATCGACACCAGCTCCACCTTCTCGAATTGGTGCTGGCGCACCAGCCCGCGGGTGTCTTTGCCCGCCGCCCCCGCCTCGCTGCGGAAGCATGGGGTCAGCGCGGTCAACCGCAGCGGCAGGCTCTCGCCATCCAGAATCTGCTCGCGCACGAGGTTCGTCAGGCTCACTTCGGCGGTCGGGATCAGCCAGCGATCGTCGCTGGTGCGAAACAGGTCTTCGGCAAATTTCGGCAGCTGCCCGGTGCCGAACAACGCATCGGCGCGAACCAGCAGCGGCACCACCGTCTCGCGATAACCGGCCGCCACCTGCATGTTCAGCATATGCTGCCCCAGCGCCCGGTGCAGACGCGCGAGCGGGCCTTCCAGCACCATGAAGCGCGCGCCGGCGATTTTCGTTGCGCTTTCCGCATTCCATCCCAGTCGGGCCGCCAGCGCATCATGCTCCAGCCCGCCACTCTGCGGATTGCCCCAGCGCTTGATCTCCACATTACCATGCTCGTCCGCGCCATCCGGCACATCGTCGGCCGGGAGATTGGGCAGCGCTGACAGCAAGTCCTGCAGCGCGCATTCCGCCGCGCGCCCGGCGGCTTCCTGCGCGGGAATCCGCTCCTTCAGCGTGGCTACCTCGGCCATCAGGCTTGCCGCCGCCGCGTCGTCACGGGCCGCCTTGGCTGCACCGATCGCCTTCGAGGCCTCATTGCGGCGGGCAAGATCTGCCTGCAGCGCCGTCTGCACGCCGCGCAGGTCATTGTCTGCCTGCAAAACGCCCGCAGACGCACCCGCCACACCGCGCCGCGCCAGCGCCGCATCAAAGGCCGCCGGATCGGCGCGAAGGGCTTTCAAATCATGCATGCTGCGCCCTATGGCGGGGCCTGTCGGCAAGGGCAAGTATCAGCCCGCGCGCACCCGCTCCGGCCGCTGCAGCTCTGCGCTCAGCCCCTTGTCGGTGCCGCAGACCCGGTCCCAGAAGCGGAAATACAGGCCATAGTTGGACAGATATTGGCTGTGGTGAAGATGGTGGTGCGACGCCGAAATCACATGCCGGCCAAACCAGCCGTTCACCCACGCGCGCGGAAAAATCTCCCATCCCATATGGTTGGTCACGCCGAAGAAAGTCATCACGCTCAAAACCAGCATCAGCGCGCCGATATGGATCGGGATCAGGAAAGTGAGCGCCGGGATCAGCCAGGCTGCCGAAAGCGATTCCCAGGGGTGAAAGGCCATCGCCGCCCAGGCGGTTGGCGGGCGGCTGTCATGATGCACGGCATGCGCCTTTTTGAACAGCCAGGGCCAGTGGTGCATCGCCCGGTGCGTCCAGTAAAACCAGGTGTCGTGCGCGGCGAGATAGAGCAACAGGCTTGCCGGCAACCACCACAGCGGCATGGCGCCCACATCGGCATAGATGCGCGTCCATCCGCGCTCCAGCCAGCCCCACGCCACCACGCCCGCTGGCAGGCCGTAGATGATGACGGCAGAAAGGCTCCAGCCGATCTCGCGCTTGATCTGTCGCGCCAGCCGCTCGGCCTTTTTCGGATCGGCCGGGACATAGACATCGGGCCGCAGCTTCCGCGCGCTCCAGGCAAACAGCCCGGAGGTCGCAAAATAGCGCCCCGCGACGATCAGGCACATCAGAAGCGCCGTTCCGACCAGTCCGAAGGATGCGATTGCCATGCGCCTGTCCCTAGCCCGCCTGCCGCGCTTGGGCTAGACGCTGCAACCGTGACATCTTCGCACTATGACCTGATCCTGGTGGGCGGCGGGCTTTCGGCCAGCCTCATTGCGCTTGCCCTGCAGAAAAAGCGCCCGGAGATCCGCCTCGCCATCATCGATGCCGGAGAGCGTTTTGGCGGCAACCACACATGGTCGTCGTTCGCGTCCGATCTCGATGCCGAAGGCCACGCGCTCGTCGCGCCGCTGATCGCCCATCGCTGGCCGGAAAACCAGATCCGCTTTCCCAGCGTGAGCCGCGCCTTCGACGTCGGCTATCAATCCGCCACGTCCGAACGGCTGCATGCCGCGATCACCCGCACGCTCCCCGCCGAAGGCCGCTTTCTTGCCACCCCGGTTGTCGCCACCACCCCCACCAGTGTCACGCTGGCCGATCAGCGCACATTGACCGCCAACGCTGTGATCGATGCGCGCGGCCAGAAGATCAGCGACCATCTCGAGCTGGGCTTCCAGAAGTTCGTTGGCCTGGAAGTGGAATTTGCCGGCCCGCACGGCCTGAAGGGCCCGATCATCATGGACGCAACGGTGGACCAGCATGATGGCTACCGCTTCGTCTATGTGCTGCCCTTCACCCCCACCACCGCGCTGATCGAGGACACCTATTATGCCGATGGCCCGGTGCTGGACCGGGCCGCCGTTGCCGCCCGCGTGCACGCCTATGCCGCGGCCCAGGGCTGGCAGATTGTGCGAACGCTGCGCGAGGAAGATGGCGTGCTGCCGATTGCGATAGACGGTGACATCGAGGCCCATCTCGCCGCTTTTCCGCCCGGCATCGCCCCCGTCGGCATGTCCGCCGCGCTGTTCCACCCGGTCACCGGCTACAGTTTTCCCGATGCCGTTCGCCTCGCGCTGCACATCGCCGATCTGCCAGACCTGTCAGGCGCGGCAATCGACCGCGCGGTGCGAAGCTATGCCACCGATCGCTGGAATGAGCGCGGATTCTATCGCCTTCTCAACAAGATGCTGTTCAAGGTGGCGGAGCCGCAGCTGCGCTGGAAGGTGCTGCAACGCTTCTACACCTTGCGCCCAAGCCTTGTCGGACGCTTCTATGCCGGTCATAGCACCACCTACGACAAAATGCGCATATTGACGGGCAAGCCGCCGGTTCCCTTCTGGAAAGCGGTCCGTCTGGTGATGAAAGACATTTGATGCAACGCACAGCAGCCGTCATCGGCAGCGGCTTCGGCGGTCTCGCCCTCGCCATCCGCCTGCAATCCGCCGGCATACAAACCACCATCTTCGAATCCCGCGAAAAGCCGGGTGGCCGCGCCTATGTCTATGAAGACAAGGGCTTTACCTTCGATGCCGGCCCCACAGTGGTCACCGATCCCACCTGCCTGGAAGAGTTGTTCGAACTTTCGTGCCGCAAGCTGGCCGATTATGTTGATCTCATGCCCGTCAGCCCCTTCTATCGGCTGAAGTGGGAAGATGGCGACGTGTTCGACTATTCCAACGACGACGAGAGCCTGATGGCGCAGATTTCGGCGCGCAACCCGAAAGACGCCGAAGGCTACCGGCGTTTCATGAAATATTCCGAAGGCGTGTTCGAAGAGGGCTACAAGAAGCTTGGCCATGAAGCCTTCCTCGATTTCCGTTCGATGCTGGAAGCTGCCCCTAGCCTGATGAAATATCAGGCCTGGCGCTCGGTCTATTCCATCGTCTCCAGCTATATCGAAGACCCGCATCTGCGCGAGGCCTTCAGCTTCCACACGCTGCTGGTGGGCGGCAACCCCTTTAACACCTCCAGCATCTATACCCTCATCCACGCGCTGGAAAAGAAATGGGGCGTCTGGTTCCCCAAGGGCGGCACCGGCGCGCTGATCCAGGGCCTTGTGCGGCTGTTCACCGATCTCGGCGGCACCATTCACCTGAACAGCAAGGTGGAAGCGATCGAGGCGGCCAGCGGCCATGTCATCGGCGTGCGGCTGCCGGATGGCGAAACCCGCCGCTTCGACAGCGTCGCCTCCAACGGCGACGTGGTGCACACCTACAAGGATCTGCTGGGCCAGCACCCGCGCGGGGTGAAGATGGCGAAGGCCATGCAGCGCAAGAGCCATTCGCCGTCGCTGTTCGTGATCTATTTCGGCCTGAAAAGGCAGCACCCCGAAATCGCCCACCACAGCATCATCTTCGGCCCGCGCTACAAGGAATTGCTGAACGACATTTACAAGACCGGCACGCTGGCCGACGATTTCTCGCTCTATTTGCACCACCCGACCGCCAGCGATCCCGATCTGGCACCGGAAGGCTGCTCCAGCTTCTATGTGCTGTCGCCGGTTCCGCATCTGGGCAAATTCCCGGCTGACTGGGATCAGGTCGCGCCTCTTTATGCCGACCGGATTCTGGACTATCTTGAAAAGCACCACATTCCGGGGCTCAAGAACGATCTTGTCACCATGCGCACCTTCACGCCGCAGAATTTCAAGACCGAGCTGAACGCGCACCTTGGCAGCGCCTTCAGCCTGGAGCCGGTGCTGTGGCAATCGGCCTATTTCCGCACCCACAACCGCGATGATGTGCTGAAGAATCTCTATTTCGTCGGTGCCGGCACGCATCCGGGCGCCGGTATCCCCGGCGTGGTCGGATCGGCCAAGGCAACCGCCAAGCTGATGGTGGCCGACCTGGGCGGCGCAACGGCCGTGTGGCCCTCCAACGGCGGGCCACAGCTGGTCGCCGCGCAATAGCATGGAGCCGGTGCGGACAGCGGCGCGCGAGGCGATTGCCAAAGGCTCCAAAAGCTTCGCGCTCGCCAGCCGCCTGTTCGATCCGCAATCGCGTGACCGCGCGACCCTGCTTTATGCCTGGTGCCGCCACTGCGATGATGTGATCGATGGCCAGGTGCTGGGCGAAGGCCATGTCGAGCAGGACACCCCTGCCGCCGAGCGCCTCGCCCGGCTTCGCACCACAACAGACACTGCGCTGGCCGGCACGATGACGGGCGAGGCCGCCTTCGACGCGCTGGCCCTGGTGGCGCGCGAAGTGGACATGCCTGCGCGCTATGCGCATGATTTACTGGAGGGTTTCCGCATGGATGTGGAGGGTCATGCCTTCCTCACCGGCGAAGACCTGATGCTCTATTGCTATCATGTTGCCGGCTGCGTTGGTGTGATGATGGCGATCGTTATGGGCGTGCCTGCCGGCGATCACGCGACGCTGGCCCGCGCGTCAGACCTCGGCATGGCGTTCCAACTGAACAATATCGCCCGCGATGTCGCAGAGGATGCCGCCAACGGCCGCTGCTATCTGCCGGCGGACTGGCTGGCCGAAGAAGGCCTGACGCAAGCCAATCATGCCGCCTGCGAGAACCGCGAGGCCCTGCACCGCGTGGTCACCCGGCTGGTGGATCTCGCCGAATGTTATGAGGCATCTGCCGCGCACGGTGTGCCGCATTTGCGCAACCGCCAGAGCTGGGCGGTGCTGTCGGCCGCACGCATCTATGGCGACATCGGCCGCAAGGTGCGCGCGCAAGGCCCTGCCGCGCTCGATGGGCGCGCCTTCACCCGCAAGCGCGAAAAGCTCTACGCGGTGATGGCCAGCTTCCCGCAGGCGCTGTGGAAGCGCAACATCGGCGTTTCCACACCGTCTGACCGTACAGGCCTTTGGACGCCGGTGTTCAGCTGAGTGCGTTCAGCTGAGGGCTTTACCGGCGCAGGCTATTTCCGCGCCGCCATCCAGGCCTTCGCCTTGGTTTCCAGAACATCGAGCGGAATAGCGCCCGACTCCAGCACCATGTCATGGAAGGCGCGGATGTCGAACCGGGTGCCCAATGTCTTTTCGGCTTCCTGGCGCAGCTCGCGGATTTTCAGCTCGCCGATCTTGTAGGCCAGCGCCTGGCCCGGCCAGGAGATGTAGCGGTTGATCTCGGCTTCGATATTGGCCTTCGAAAGCGCGGTGTTGTCCAGCATGAAGGCAATCGCCCGGTCGCGGCTCCAGCCCTTGCTGTGCATGCCGGTGTCCACCACAAGCCGGGTGGCGCGCCACATTTCGTAAGACAAGCGCCCCATGTCGCGCGCGGGCGTGTCATACATGCCCATTTCGATCCCAAGCCGCTCGGAATAGAGGCCCCAGCCTTCCACAAAGGCCGTGAAGAAGGCGGCGTGGCGGCGGAAATCGGGAATATCCAGCTCTTGTGCCAGCGCGATCTGGTGGTGGTGGCCGGGCACGGCTTCGTGGATGGTGAGCGCCGGAAGCTCGAACAGCGGGCGCTCGTTCAGTTTGCTGGTGTTGACATAATAGGTGCCGGCCGCCCCGGCCGATGCAGAGCCGGGCTGATAGAAGGCGGTGGTGGTGCCAGGCGCGATATCGGCGGGGATTTCGCGCAGGCCATAGGGCAGGCGCGGCAGCTTGCCGAACAGGCGCGGCATCCAGCCATCGGCAATCTTCGCCTGCCGGCTGGCTGCCTCCATCAGGGCTTCCGGCGTAGTGGCGTAATATTTGGGATCGGTGCGCAGGTGGGCGATATAGGCTTCGCGGCTGGGGAAGCCGGCGGCTTTGGCAACCGTTTCCATTTCGGCGCGGATGCGCGCGACTTCGGACAGGCCGATTGTGTGGATCTGGTCAGGCGTCAGGTTTGTCGTCGTTTCGGTGCGGGCGCGCAGGGCATAATAGTCCTGGCCGCGCTTGCGATCCGATATACCCACTGTTTTGCTGCAGGCCGGCACATAGTCCTTTGCGATGAAATCGGCGAAGCGCGTGTAGGCCGGGTTCACCCGGCCTTCGATGGCTGCCTTGGCGCGCGCCTGCAGCGGCACCCAGTCGGCTTCGGTGATGGTGGCCGGGCGGGTCTTGAAGGGAGCGTAAAAGCGTGACTGGTCAGCCGGCTCCACAATCTGGCGGATTCCCGCCTCGAAGCCGTCCAGAACGACGCAGGGCAGAACATAGCCATCCGCTATGGTGACGCGGGTGGTGGCGATCGCCTGGTCCATCTGGATGGGGAAGGCGTCGAGCCGGGTGAGATAGCTGTCATAATCGGCGCGAGTGAAGAAGGGCAGCTGGCGCGGCAGGCTGCCGAATCCGGTGTGGAAACCTTCGCGGTTGGTGAACAGCATGGTGCGGGCGGGATAGCCATTGGCCTCGATCTGGCGCGCCAGCAGCCGGTCGAGGATGTCGGCGCTCACGGCATCTTCGGCAGACAGGCCGGATTTCGGAATGGCTGCCAGGCGCTTCTGCAGCCGGGCGGCCTCAGCGGCCGAACGGTCCATCGCCGCAATACTCAGGTCTTCCAGCTGCGAATCATGCGCGCGCTCGCCGATGATGGTGGCCGATGTGGGGTTTTCCGCGAGCCACCAGCGCCAATGATCGGCGAGCAGGGCCTTGAAATCGGCAGCCGGGGTGGCCGTGGCGGGGGATGCGGCCAGCAAGGCTGCGATCAGGACGGCGCGCATGGCATTTCCCCTTTGTTCGGCGGGCGAATCAAGCCCCGATTAAGCCCTTTTGCTTCAACCCTTCGCCTTTGCCGCGGCGCGCTGGATGGCTGCCGTCACCATGGCTTCGGCACCGGTCACGTCCACCAGACGGCTGACCTTGGCCCACTTGCCCTTTTCCAGATCCTTGTAGTGCTGGAAGAAGTGGCCGATCTGCTCGATCAGCACGACCGGCAAGTCAGTGTAGTTGCGGATCTCGGTGTAGAAGGGATGCAATGCGTCGACCGGCACGGCGAGGATCTTCTCGTCGCCGCCGGCCTCGTCTTCCATCATCAGCGCACCCACCGGGCGGCAGCGGATAACGGCACCCGGCACCACGGCATGCGGGCCGATGACGATCACGTCGCAGGGATCGCCGTCTTCCGACAGGGTGTGCGGAATGAATCCATAATTACCCGGATAAAACATCGCGGTGTGCAAGAAGCGATCGACGAACATGGCGCCGGACGCCTTGTCCAGCTCATATTTCACTGGAACACCGCCCATCGGAATTTCGATGATGGTGTTGAAGTCGCGGGGCGGATCGATGCCGATGGCGATTTTGGTGATGTCCATGGCGGCATCCTCTTGCCGCTGCGCCTTGCAAGGTCAAGCGGCCTGTTGCGAAGCGCGGCCTGCAATGCGAGAAAGTGCGGACGTGACCGACCCGCCTCCCGATGATGCCCTGTTTGCCCCGCCTTTGCGTGACGGGCCGCCGCGCCGGCTGTGCACCGATTGCGGCGTGTCGCGCATGACCGATCCAGCGGCCTGCGCCCACGCCTGCCAGTTCATCCGGCCGGATTATGCGGCGCTGGAAGCGCGGGTGCATGGGCGCGCGCGCGATGTCGCCAAGGGAGACGAGCGGTTTTTCGGGCCCTATCGCCGCATGCTGCGCGCCTCGCTGCAGCCCGCGGCGGCCGGTGCGCAGTGGACCGGGATCACCACCCGCATTGCCGAGAGGCTGTTGCAACTGGGCACGGTGGATGCGGTTCTCACGATGGCACCCGACAGCCAGGACAAATGGAAGCCGGTGCCGGTGATCGTGACCCGGGCCGAAGGCATGGCGAGAGTTCGTGGGATGCGGATGGGCACGGCGCCGCTGCTCGCGCTGCTGGAGCCGGCGCGCGACGCCGGGCATCGGCGAATCGCGGTGATCGGCATTCCCTGCCAGGTGCATGCGCTGCGGGCGATCGAGCAGACGCTGGGCTTCGAGCGCCTCTATGTGATCGGGACGCCCTGCTCCGACAACACCACGACCGAGCGGTTTCACCAGTTCCTCGCGCTGCTTTCCAACGAACCGGACAGCATCACCTACCTGGAATTTCGCGCCGACTATCATGTCGAGCTGCGCTTTGCCGATGGTAGCCAGCGGACAATCCCGTTCCTGCAGCTGCCGATTTCGAAGCTGCCGGCGGATTTCTTTCCGCTGACCTGCCGGACCTGCGTGGATTATACCAATGCGCTCGCCGACATCACGGTTGGCTATATGGGCGGCGAAGGCGAGCAGTGGCTGCTGGTGCGCAATGCGCGTGGCGAGGAGCTTCTGGGCCTGCTGGATGGCGAGGTGCGGCTGTCTGAGCCGCGATCGGCGGGCAAGCGCGCCGGTGCGGTGAGAGGCTTTCTCGCCAACACGCGGCTGGCGGCCGGCGGCCTGCCGCTGCGCCAGATGCCGGACTGGCTGCGACCGATTGTTGGCTGGCTGATGCCACGAATCGGCCCGCGCGGGCTGGAGTTTGCCCGGGCGCGGGTGGAAATGAAGGCGGTGGAAACTGTGCTGCACCTCCGCCGTGCCGAACCGGCGCGCATGAAATGGATGATTCCCGCCCATGTGTGGGCGCTGGTCGCGCCCTATGGGGTGGGGCCACTGCCGGGCGAAACCACTGCCTCCAAGGACCAGTAGCGCCACCTACGAACTGTCACACGCCAACGCTATTGCAGCGCAGCACGAGGCAGCCGGAGTTTTGGCATGGACGCGTTTCTGGATTCGATTCTCCCCGGCGCCGCCGGTGCCGAGCTTTTTGCAGCGACCCTGGTGCTGGGGTTGCTGGTGGCTGTCCGCCGCACCGTTAGCCGGACCAAGCCGCGCACGTTGAATTGAGACCTGTTGAATTGAGGCCTGCCCGCGCACCGGCACAGCGATCCGACGATTCGATCGGACTGTCTGCTCCGCTGCGGCTTGACGCTGGTTCGGGCGAGCGCTATGCGCACCCCCTTTCCGGCGGGCCACAGCCTTGCCGGCCATGGCATTTGAAAGAGCATCAGGTTTATGGCTAATACTCCGCAGGCAGAGAAGCGCATTCGCCGCAACGAGCGTCGCGCCGCGATCAACAAAGCTCGCCTGTCGCGCATCCGCACTTATGTGAAGCGGGTCGAATCAGCGATCGAATCCGGCCAGAAGGCCGAAGCGCAGGCGGCCCTGTCGGCAGCGCAGCCGGAAATGATGCGCGGTGTGTCGCGCGGTGTGCTGCACAAGAACACCGTGTCGCGGAAGATCTCCCGGCTCACCAAGGCGGTCGCTTCGCTCGATTGAGCTGGCCCTCGCGGCGAGCCGAAGGCCCGTCACGAAAGCGTCACCAAATTGTCAAACAAGGGCGGCGATTCGGCCGCCCTTTTTGCGTTTTTGCGCAACGGCTTGAAGCCGCAAGCCAGCATGATCAGGCAACAGGGCGGCGTGCCCGATTCGCCATATTGCAACATATGCGTCATATAATAATGCAATAAAATCAATAAATTATAGAAAAATCATGCAATATCCACCATTTGCCCTGTCAATCGAATTATTTGCACTTTTGTGAAATTCCGGCCCTTGCCCCTGCCTCACCCGCCTGTTTAATTCGGATCTGCCGCGCCGGTGGAGAGCCCGCCAGACCGTCACCGAGTCGCCCCTTCAGGGCTACGCGAAATGGTCGTCTGGAGGGTCCGTCGGGGCCAAAACGCACATCCGGGCCTGACCGGTGTGGCAGGGCTTTCCTGCCATTTCGGGACTGGCCTGCTTCGCTCGCAAACCCCGGTTTGCGAGGTGGGGAAAGCATTGTGCCGACCGGTTCGCCGGGCGGCGCGCCTTTCCCCTGATGCCCGCCTGCACAGCAAGCAGAGGCATCGGGGGCCAGACACGACGATACCAGGTTCGAGAGGGCAAATTCGCGATGCAATACAGGGTCGAAACGTCCATGTCCGTTCCACAGCTGCGCCCGTTCGGCCCACGGCCGCACCTGTCTGCTTCCCGGCAAAAGCCTTCCCGCCAGGCGCACTAGCCGCGTGGCACGGCGCCCCCAGGCGGGGCGCTCCTTTCTTTCCTCCAGGCGACCGGCAGGCCATCTCCATGCATTCCCCTTCAACCCGCGCAGCTGCAAGGCTTCCGTCGCCATCCGGTGCCATGGAATCGCCGGCAGCCCTGTCAGATGCGCTTCGCGTCTGGGGCCTGGTGCGCGCCCATCTGTTGGCCGATTGCGGCGACAAGACCTTCAATGCCTGGCTTGCGCCGCTCTCCTTCGCCGGCCTGGATGGCGGCAGCGAATCGGATGCCTATGACACGATCCGCCTCACCGTGCCCTCCCGCTTCATGGCCGACTGGGTGCGCAACCATTTCGCCGATCGCCTGCGGCACGCCTTTGCCGCGCACCTGCCTGCCGTGCGCAACGTGCAGATCGATGTTGCCCCAGCGCCGGCCGCATGCGGATCCGAAACACCGATACACCCGGTCCCGGATGCCGGCGGTTCGCTCAATCCGCCTGTCGCCGCGCCGGTTTGCAGTTTCGAACCGCGCTATTCCTTCGACAGCTTCGTGGTCGGCAAATCCAACGAGCTTGCCTTCAACGCGGCGCAGACGCTTGCCAACGCAGTCAATGCCGGGGCACCGGCGGGCTTCAACCCGCTGTTTCTGCACGGCGGCACGGGGTTGGGCAAAACCCACCTGATGCATGCCATAGGCGCCGCCGTGCTGGCGCGCGCGCCGCAGGCGAAGGTGGTCTATTTGTCCGCCGAAAAGTTCATGGTCGAATTCCTCGCCGCTCTCCGTGCGCGGGATACCATCAGCTTCAAGCAGCGGCTGCGCTCGTGCGACGTGCTGATGATCGATGATGTGCAGTTCATTTCCGGCAAGGATTCCACCCAGGAAGAATTCTTCCACACCATGAACGAGATCATCAGCGCCGGAAAATGGCTGGTGATTTCCGCCGATCGCAGCCCGCAGAATCTCGAAGGCATTGAAAGCCGCATCCTTTCGCGCCTGGCGTGGGGCCTGGTGGCCGACATCAACCCGGCCGATTTCGAGCTGCGCTACAACATCCTGACAGCAAAGCTGGATGCCATGCCGCATGTGCATGTGCCGCCGGCGGTGATCGAGTTTCTGGCGCGCAAGATCGTTGCCAATGTGCGCGAGCTGGAAGGCGCGCTGAACCGGGTGATCGCCTATGGCAATCTGGTTGGCCGCCCCATCGATCTGGATTTTACCCGCGAAGTGCTGGCCGACGTGCTGCGGGCGCACAGCCGCAAGCTCACCATCGACGATATCCAGCGCCGCGTTGCAGACCATTATGCGCTGAAGCTCAACGACATGATCTCGCCACGCCGTGCGCGGGAGGTGGCGCGTCCGCGGCAGGTGGCGATGTATCTTGCCAAGATGCTCACGCCGCGATCCCTGCCCGAAATCGGCCGCCGCTTCGGTGGCCGCGATCACACCACGGTGATGCACGCGGTCAAGCGAATCGAGGAACTGCGCGCCTCTGATCACGAGCTGGACCGCGACATTGCCCAGCTGCGGCGGTCGCTCGACGGCTAGAGCGGGCCTTGTGGTGCGCTGGCTCGTTCAGATTGGTCCGTCACCGCCGCCCCGTTTCCGCCACCAAGTGCCGCATAGAGCGAGGCCAGGTTCTGCAGTTCGGCACGGCGCAGCCCAATGAGCGCCTGCTCGGCGGTAAACAGATTGCGTTCTGCGTCCAGCACTTCAAGATAGCCGGCCACGCCCTCGCGGTAGCGGATCTGCGCCAGCCGGGCGATCTGCCGCTGGGCGTCGACCGCACGGCCCTGCGCGGCCACCTGTTCAGCCAGCCAGCGGCGACCGGCCAGCGCGTCGGCCACTTCGCGGAACGCCTGCTGCACCGCCGATTCATAGCTGGCAACGGCGATGTCCCCGCGGGCACGCGCGGCTTCCAGATTGCCCCGCCGCGCGCCCCAATCGAAGATCGGAAGGCTGACGGCGGGGCCGAAACTCCAGCTCAGCCCGTCCGCGCCAAACAGGCCACCAAGATCGGTGGAGGCATAGCCCAGATTGCCGGTGATCGCGATCCGCGGGAAGAAGGCGGCCCGGGCGGCGCCGATGTTGGCCCGTGCCGCCCGCAGCTGCTGCTCGGCCGCCAGCACATCCGGTCGGGCCAGCAGCAGATCGGAGGGCAGTCCGGCTGCCACCGCCATGCTGGCCTTTTCGGCTGCCAGCGGCAGGGAGTCGGGCAACGCCTGCGGCAGCGGGCCACCGGCCAATATGGTAAGCAGATTTTCCGCCTGCGCCCGGGCGAGGCGCAGGCCGGCAAGCTCGGCCTCGGCCTGGGTCAGCAGCGATTCGGCCTGGCGCGTGTCCAGCGCCGAGGTCACGCCCGCCTTCAGCCGCAGATCGGCAATGCGCAGGCCCTCTTCCCGGCTGGCGACGGTCGCCACCGCCAGGGCAATGCGCTCTTCGGCTTCCAACAACGCGAAATAGCTGACCGCGATGTTGCGGATGAGAATGATGCGGAACGCGCGCTCGCCCTCCTCCGTCGCCAGATATTGCGCCCGCGCGGCATCGCTCAAAGCGCGCACACGACCCCAGAAATCGAGCTCGAATGCCGGCACGGACACGGTGACCGCGTAGCGGGTGTTGACCTCCGGACTGCCGCTACTGCCGATAGCACGGCTGCGGGCAGCGCCGGCAGTTGTCGACAAGCCCGGCAGCCGTTCGGATTGCTGGATGCGATAAAGTCCGCGCGCCTCGGCAATGCGGGCCGTGGCAACCGCCAGATCGCGGTTGCGTTGCAGCCCGGCCTCGATCAGCGCCCGCAGCCGGGGATCGGCGTAAAAGTCCTGCCAGGCGATGGCCGTGGCGGCCGCGCCCGGCGCGGCATCGGCCGGGCGTTGGGCAGGATAGGCCGGCGCGGTGGGCAGATCCGGGCGGCTGTGGGGCGGGGCCAGCTGGCAACCCGCCAGCAGCAGCGCCAGCATGAGCGACTTACGCATCGCGCTGCTCCGGTCCCTGTTCCGGTTCCGGCTTGCTCTTCGAGAGCCAGCGGCGAATGGCAAGATAGAAAACCGGCGTAAAAAAGATGCCGAGCAAGGTGGCGGCCAGCATACCGCCGACAACACCGGTGCCGACCGCCACCCGGCTGGCAGCGCCGGCCCCGGTTGCGATGAACAGCGGGATCATGCCGCCGATGAAGGCCAGCGAGGTCATGATGATCGGCCGCAGCCGCAGCTTCACCGCGTTCAGCGTCGCCTCCAGCGGCGCCTTGCCCTGGCTTTCCTCGGCGATGGCAAACTCCACGATCAGGATGGCGTTCTTGGCGGCAAGCCCGATGATGGCGATAAGGCCAACGTTGAAATAGACATCGGCCGACAGGCCGCGCGCCATGGTAAACAGCAGCGATCCGAGCACGCCGAGTGGCACCACCAGCAGAACCGACACAGGGATGGACCAGCTTTCATACAGCGCCGCCAGCAGCAGGAACACGATGAGGAACGACAGGCCGAGCAGCGCGCCGATCTGGCCGGCCGCCTGCTTCTCTTCGAAGGAAATCCCGGTCCACTCATAGGCAAAGCCCGGCGGCAGGGCCTCGGCCAGCCGCTCCATCTCGTCCATCGCTGCACCGGTCGCGAGGCCGGGTGCCGGGGTGCCGGAAATGGTCATCGCGGGATAGCCATTATAGCGTTGCAGCTGTTGCGGGCCGGATTCCCAGGCCACCTGGGTGAACGAGCCGAACGGCACCATCTGGCCATCGGCGTTGCGCACCTTCAGCATCAGCACATCATTGGGGGTCATCCGGAACGGGCCATCGGCCATCAGCAGCACCCGCAGGATGCGCCCATCGAGTGTGAAGTCGTTGGCGTAAGCCGATCCGAAGGCAATCGCCAGCGTGCCGTTCACATCGCCAATGGAAAGGCCAAGTGCCCGCGCCTTCACCCGGTCTATCGTCACGCGAAGCTGCAAGGCATTTTCCTGCCCCTCCGGCCGCACACCGGCCAGCTTCGAGCTTTGGCTTGCCGTGCCCAGCAGCTGGTTTCGCGCCTGCAGCAGGGCATCCGGGCCATTGCCGCCCACATCCTTCAGCTTGAAGCTGAAGCCGGTCGAGTTGCCGAGTTCCGCAATGGCCGGCGGATTTAGCGCGAACACCAGCGCCTCCTTGATCTGGCTGAACGCGCGATTGGCCTGGTCCACCAGCGCCATGGAGCTGTTTTCTGCGCCCGGCCGCTCTTCCCACGGCTTCAAGGTGGTGAAGATCATGGCATTGGCCTGGCCCTGGCCGAAGAAGCTGAAGCCGCGCACCACGACCTGGTTGGCAACATTTTCGTTGGCGGCATAAAATGCGTTGACCTGCGCGGTGGCCTCGGTGGTGCGGGGGGTGGTGGCGCCCGCGGGGGCCTGCACCGCCGTATAGAGTGTCCCTTGGTCTTCGGTTGGCAGGAAGCCGCCCGGCAG
This sequence comes from Sandarakinorhabdus sp., assembly GCA_020693225.1. Taxonomy (GTDB): domain Bacteria; phylum Pseudomonadota; class Alphaproteobacteria; order Sphingomonadales; family Sphingomonadaceae; genus Sandaracinobacteroides. The sequence continues at coordinate 16,011 of JAIMJL010000043.1, forward strand.
CCGCCCGAACAGGAGACCGGTCAGGCCAACCAGCAGCACGAACACCGCCAGCCAGCGCACGGGCTTGCCCAGCATGGTGCCAACTACGCCCTGGTAACGGCCGGTGGTGCGCTCGAACCAGCGGTTGAATCCGCCGAACCGGCGCTGCAACACGCCTTCCGGCTCGCCCTCCCTGCGAGGCTCGTGCGGCTTCAGAAAACTGGCGCAGAGCGCCGGAGTCAGGGTGAGCGCCAGCAGGGCAGAAAAGCCGATCGAGATGATCAACGTGACCGCGAATTGCCGATAGATGCCGCCGGTGGAGCCGGGAAAGAAGGTCATCGGCACGAACACCGCCATCAGCACCAGGGTGATGCCAACGATGGCGGAGGTGATCTGGGTCATCGCCTTGCGCGTGGCGTCGCGCGGCGAGAGATGGTCTTCGGCCATGATGCGCTCGACATTTTCAATGACCACGATGGCATCATCAACCAGAATGCCGATGGCGAGCACCATGGCGAACAGCGAAAGCACATTGATGGTGTAGCCGATCAGCGCGAGGCCGAGGCAGGCGCCCAGCAGGGCAATGGGGACAACGATGGTGGGGATCAGAGTTGCGCGCCAGTTCTGCAGGAACAGGAACATCACGATGAACACCAGCACCATCGCCTCGACCAGCGTGTGCAGCACTTCGGTGATCGATTCGGAAATGAACGGCGTGGTATCGTAGGGAACCGACCACGCGATATCGCCGGGGAATGTTTCGGATAGCTGCGCCATGCGGGCCTTCACGCCTTCGGCGGTGGCCAGCGCATTGGCTCCGGTGGCGGCCTGGATCGCCATGATGGCAACCGGCTTGCCGTCCAGCTCGGACGAGAAGGCATAGCTGAGCGCGCCAAGCTCGACGCGGCCGACATCCCGCAGCCGCACCGTGGAGCCATCGGGATTGGCGCGCAGGATGATCTCGCCGAATTCGCGCGCATTGTCGAAACGCCCCTGGGTCACGATGCCGGCGTTCAGCTCGGTGCCGCGCGCCAAAGGCTGGTTGCCAAGCTGTCCGCCGGGGCTCTGGCTGTTCTGCTCGCGTACGGCGGCCAGGGCTTCGGCCGCCGAGATGCGGAAGGAGGCGAGCTTCTGCGGATCGAGCCACACCCGCATGGCATAGGGCGAGGCAAAGACGCTGACATCGCCAACACCTTGCACCCGGCGCAGTTCGTCCACCACCCGGGCGCTGGCGAAGTTGCCGAGATCGTCCGACAAGGTGGTGCCGGATTTCGAGCCGATGGCCACCAGCAGCAGGAAGCCGGAGCTTGCCTGCCGAACCGGAATGCCCTGGCGGCGGACATCTTCGGGCAGCCGGGTTTCCACCAGCGAAAGCCGGTTCTGCACATCCATCTGCGCCTTGTCGATGTCCGTTCCGGTTTCGAACGTCACGGTGATGCTGCCCTGGCCGTTGGATGCGCTGGTGGCAGACATATAGAGCAGGCCCTCGACGCCGTTCAGCTCCTGCTCGATCACCTGCACGACATTCTGCTCGACGGTCTTTGCGTCGGCACCCGGATAGCTTGCCGTGATGCTGAGCGACGGCGGCGCAACGCTGGGATATTGCTCGATCGGCAGCGACCGCAGCGCCAGCAACCCGGCGATCGAAATCATCAGCGCCACGACCCAGGCGAAAACCGGGCGATCAATGAAGAAGGCGGGACCCACTGGCGATACGGGCTAGCGGGCAGGCTGCGCCGCAGCGCCCGGCGGCTGGGTTGCCTGCGTTGGTGCGGCCTTGTCTGGCCCAGCCTTCGGCTGTGCTATGCGAACCGGTGCGCCCGGACGCGCCTTCTGCAGGCCGGACACGATGACCCGATCGCCGGGTTTCAGGCCGCTTTCCACCACCCATTGGTCGCCGCGCAGGTCGCCAAGCGTTACGGGGCGTGCTTCGGCCTTGCTGTCGGCTGAAACCAGCATGACGGTGCCGCCCTTCGGGCCTACGGTCACGGCGCGCTGCGGCAGCAGGATGGCATTCTGTCGCTGGCCGGCAAAAATGCGGGCGCGCACGAATTGCCCCGGCAGCAGGAACTGGCCGGGATTCGGGAATTCCGCCCGCAGCGCCGACACGCCGGTGGATTCATCGAACGACAGATCGAAGAAATCCAGCCGCCCGGACTGGCTGAAGATCGTGCCATCCTCCAGTTCCAATTCGACCTTGACGGATTCGAACTCCGGCACCTTCAGCCGGCCCGACGCAATATCGCGCCGCACGGCGAGCACATCGGAGCTGGACTGGGAAAAGTTCACGAATACCGGGTTGATCTGTTCGATGGTCGTCAGCAGCGTCGCGCTCGCCGCACTCACCAGCGCCCCTTCGGTCACCTGCGCCCGCCCGGTTCGGCCGGAAATCGGCGCGGTCACGGTTGCATAGCCCATATTGAGCCGTGCGCTTTCCACCTGTGCCCGCGCCTGTGCGACATCGGCTTCCGCGCCGCCGAGCCGCGCAATGGCGGCATCATATTCCTGCTTGCTGATTGCCTGATCCTTCAGCAGCGGCTGGTAGCGGGCCACATCCTGCCGGGCGTTGCCAGCGGTTGCCTCGGCGCGCGCAAGCGCGGCTTCCACGGCGTTCAGACTGGCACGCAGCTCGCGCGGATCGATGGCGAACAGCGGCTGCCCGGCGCGGACTTCGCTGCCCTCATTATACAGCCGGCGGGCGACGATCCCGGTCACCCGCGCGCGCACTTCGGCGGTGCGCACCGCCTGCACCCGGCCCGGAAGGTCGATGATGTTGGCAATCGGCTCGGCGCGCACGGTTACGACCTCCACCTCTGGCGGCGGTGGTGGCGATGGTGCCTCATCCGCACAGGCAGACAATAGCAAGGCCGCACCGCACATAAGCGGTGCAAGCCATGTCGATCTGGCCCGGCACCGGCCTGAACGGATGTCCAGCTTCATGAACGTCCCCCCTTGCAAGCCACGATAGCGCCGCCCTCGGCCAGAAGCAAACACCTGCGAGCTGCAGCTATTCCCCCTTGGCAATCGCCTTGGAAAGCCCGCCCACAAAGGTTTCAAAGTCGCGCGCCTCGCGGAAATCCTTGTAAACGCTGGCAAAGCGCACATAGGCAACCGGATCCAGCCGCTCCAGCCCCTGCATCACCAGCGCCCCGATCTGCCCGGCTTCCACTTCCGCCTCACCCATGGCTTCCAGCTGCCGCTGTACGGCCGAGACGAACCGCTCGATCCGGTCGGCATCGATCTCCCGCTTGCGGCAGGCAATCATCACCGAATGCGCCAGCTTCTCGCGGTCGAAGCTTTCGCGCTTGCCATTCTTCTTCAACACCACCAGCTCGCGCAGCTGCACCCGCTCGAAGGTGGTGAAGCGCGCCCCGCACGATGGGCATTGCCGGCGCCGCCGGATGGCGCTCATGTCCTCGGTCGGCCGGCTGTCTTTCACCTGGCTGTCATCATGGTGGCAGAAGGGGCAGCGCATCAGTCGGACTTGGACTTCTTGGCCAGTGTCCGCAAATAGCCGATACCGCCGCCGGCAAGGGCGCCGAAAAAGGTGCCCACAATCGGCACGATGGAGCCGATCACCGCGCCAGCCGCCACGCCAACGCCAACATTGCGACCCAGCGGCGTGTTCCACACCTTCTGCGCGGTCTGCCCGGCCTCACTGCCCATCGCCTGGCGTCCAAGGTCTTCTGCGGTGTCGGCAACCTTGCGACCGGTCTCCGTTTCCATGGCCTTGTCGGCCAGATCCTGCACCGCCTGTTTCACCTTGCGGCCGGCATCGCTGTCCATCGCCTTGCTTGCCAGCTCTTCCGCCTTGTCGAACACGGTTTCAGCCGCATCCACCACCTTGCGCCCGGTTTCCGATTCGGTCAGCGGACGCCCCGCTTCCAGCGCCTCATCGGCCAGCTTTTCCACCTTGTCCGGTGCGGCTTCGCCGGCCGCTGGCTGCGCCTTTGCCTTGCGCGGCTTCTTCGGGGTTTCCGGCTCCAGATCGGGTTCCACGGGATCGGTCATCATCCTGCTCCTTTCGCGGGGTTTATCCGTAAATGGGAAAGCGGGCGGTCAGCGCCAGCACCCGGGCGCGCACATCGGCTTCCACCGCGCCATTGCCTTCCGGCCCATTGGCCGCCAGCCCGTCCAGCACATCGGCAATCATGTGGCCGATGGCTTCGAACTCGCCGAGGCCGAAGCCGCGGGTCGTGCCGGCCGGCGAGCCGACGCGGATGCCGCTGGTCTTGGTGGGCGGCAACGGATCGAACGGCACGCCATTCTTGTTGCAGGTGATGTGGCTGCGCTCCAGCGCCTCGTCGGCATCCTTGCCGGTGAGGCCCTTGGGCCGCAGATCGACCAGCGCCAGATGCGTGTCGGTGCCGCCGGCGATGATGTCGCAGCCGCGCGCCTTCAGCGTTGCCGCCAGCATCTGTGCGTTGGCGATCACCGCGCGGGAATAGTCCTTGAATTCCGGCCGCAGTGCCTCGCCGAACGCCACCGCCTTGGCCGCGATCACATGCATCAGCGGGCCACCCTGCAAGCCGGGGAACACCGCGGAGTTGAACTTCTTTCCAAGCTCCGCGTCGTTCGAAAGGATCATGCCGCCGCGCGGGCCGCGCAAGGTCTTGTGTGTGGTGGTGGTCACCACATGCGCGTGCGGCAGCGGCGAGGGGTGCAGCCCGGTTGCCACCAGGCCGGCGAAATGCGCCATATCCACATGCAGCAGCGCACCCGCCTTGTCGGCAATGGCGCGCATGCGGGCAAAATCGATGATGCGCGGATAAGCCGAGCCGCCGGCGATCAGCAGCCGTGGACGGCATTCCAGCGCCTGCGCCTCCAGCGCGTCATAATCGATCAGATGGGTGTCGGCGGACACGCCATATTGCACCGCGTTGAACCATTTGCCCGACATGGCCGCCTTGGCACCGTGCGTCAGGTGGCCGCCGGCATCCAGCGACATGCCAAGGATGGTCTCCCCCGGCTTCACCAGCGCCAGCATCACAGCGCCATTGGCCTGCGCGCCGCTGTGCGGCTGCACATTGGCAAAGGCGCAATCGAACAGCTGCTTCGCGCGGTCGATGGCCAGCTGCTCCACCACATCGGCATGTTCGCAGCCCTGATAATAGCGTTTGCCGGGATAGCCTTCGGCATATTTGTTGGTGAACACAGACCCTTGCGCCTCCAGCACGGCGCGCGAGACGATGTTTTCCGAAGCGATCAGCTCGATCTGGCCCTGCTGGCGGCCCAGTTCGCCGGCAATGGCACGGGCGATCGCGGGATCGCTTTCGGCCAAAGTTGCACTGAAAATATCGTCATTGGCGGGCATCTGAAGCGGCTTGCTGCTCATTTGGCATCCTATCCGAGCTTGGAAACACGGGCGGCGTGGCGGCCGCCCTCGAAGGGGGTGGAAACAAAGGCCTGCACAGCGTCTCGCGCCGTCTCCGGCCCAATAAGCCGGGCGCCCAGCGCAATCATGTTGGCATCGTTGTGCGTCCGCGCCAGCCGCGCCGAAAGATTGTCATGCACCTGCGCGCAGCGCGCACCCGACACCCGGTTGGCGGCGATGGCGATACCGATCCCGGAACCACAGACAACAACCCCCAAGGTCGCGCGGCCAGACACCACATGTTCAGCACAGGCCCGGCCAAAATCCGGATAGTCCACCGACGTGGTCGAATCGGCCGCGCCCAGATCGGTGACCGCATGGCCGGCGGCGCGCAGATCGTCTGCAAGCAGCGTCTTCAGGGCATAGCCGGCATGATCGGAAGCGATGGCAATATCCAAGGTGGCGGCATCCCGAGGCTTGTGTTGCGGTCATGTGGCGCAAGCCTTGGTGGCCCGCCGCATCGCTATGCCCCAAATCTTCGCTTTCGCCAAGCAAGCTGCTAGGCGCAGCGTCATGCTGTACCGTCCCGCCTTTCTCCTCGGCTATGCCGGATTGCTGCCTGCGCTCTTTTGCCTTGGGTTGGCCGTGCTGGGGCCGCCGGAGTGGCGGGCCATGGCGATCCAGGCCGGCGGGCTCTATGCTGGCCTCATCCTGAGCTTTCTCGGCGGCAGCTGGTGGGGCCTCGCCAGCAAGGCTCCGGCGCGGCAGGCGCTGTCGCTTTATGGTCTGGCGGTGCTTCCCTCGCTGGTTTCTATGGCTCTGCTGCTGTCGCCTTCGCCCTGGCGGCTGGTGCTGCTTGGCATCGCCCTGCTGCTGGCGCTTACCGGAGACCGGCTGCTGGTCCGGCGGCGGCTGGCGCCCGCGCACTGGATGCAGCTGCGGGTGCCGCTCAGCATCGGCCTGGCGGCCTGCACCATCGCGCTCGGCGTGGCGGCGCGCTAAGGACCCGGCAATGCAGACCAGCGAATCCCTTGCGGGCAAGCCCGTTGTTGTCCTGCTGTCCGGCGGGCTGGACAGCGCCACCTGCCTGGCGCTTGCCAGCAACGCCGGAGCGCGCGTGCATGCGCTCACCATCGACTACAACCAGCGCCACCGGATCGAGCTACAGGCCGCCAAAACCCTGGCTGATCGCTATGCGGTGCAGCGCCATATCATCCTGCCACTCGATCTGCGCAGCTTCGGCGGCTCGGCGCTCACGGCCGACATCGATGTTCCCAAGCAGGGCGTGCAGCCCGGCATTCCGATCACCTATGTTCCGGCGCGCAACACCATCTTCCTCTCGGTGGCGCTAGGCTGGGCCGAAGCGGTTGGTGCCGCCGATCTGATGATCGGGGTGAACGCGCTGGATTATTCCGGCTACCCCGATTGCCGGCCGGAGTTTGTGGCCGCGTTCGAGGCGATGGCCAATCTGGCGACCAAGGCGGGCGTGGAAGGCAGCGCCCGCTATGCCGTGCACACGCCGCTGCTGGCGCTGTCCAAGGCGGGAATCGTGCAGCTGGCGGCGCGCGAAGGGCTGGACATGGGGCTGACCTGGTCTTGCTATGATCCAACGCCAGACGGTTTGCACTGCGGCCGCTGCGATTCCTGCCGGCTGCGGCAGAAGGGCTTTGCCGAGGCCGGCATCGCCGATCCGACCGGCTACGCATGAGCTACACCGTCAAGGAAATCTATGTCACCCTGCAAGGGGAGGGTGCGCAAACCGGCATGCGCGCGGTGTTTCTGCGCTTTGCCGGATGCAATTTGTGGAGCGGACTGGAACGCGACCGCGCCAAGGCCGTCTGCCAGTTCTGCGATACGGACTTCATCGGCACCAACGGGCCGGGCGGCGGTAAGTTCCCGTCACCGGAAGCCCTCGCCCATGCCGTCGCTGCCGCATGGGGGGGCTTTGCGGACAACCGGCTGGTGGTCTGCACCGGCGGCGAGCCGCTCTTGCAACTGGATTCGCCGCTGATCGATGCCCTGCACGCGCAAGGCTTTCGCATTGCGGTTGAATCCAACGGGACGATCGCAGCACCGGCGGGGATCGACTGGCTGTGCATAAGCCCGAAAGCCGGCAGCACCACCGTTCAGCGCAGCGGCGACGAGCTGAAACTGGTGTATCCGCAAGCCGACCTGCTGCCAGACGCGGTGGCGGGCTGGGATTTCCGGCACTTTTTCCTGCAGCCGATGGACAGCCCCGCGCAACGTGACACAGTTTCCGCCGCAATCGCTTTTTGCCTGGCACATCCAAAGTGGCGGCTCAGCCTGCAAACCCACAAGCTGACAGGTATCCCCTGATCGCACCGCGCGATCACCCCCCAAAGCGGACCCCCCT
>JAIMJL010000044.1:0-1968 GCA_020693225.1 Sandarakinorhabdus sp.
GCGGGCTGGACGATGGCGCGCATTGCTGCCGTGTCGCGGCGATAATCTGGGCCGTCCTGCATCCCGAGGAAGAAATCCCGCCCGCCTGTGAGCATGCGCATGCGCGGGCCGTAGACGACCTCGAAATCGGCCTGCCGGGCGACGACTTCGCGGAAATCCGCGCCCCGGGTCAGAACGAGGCTGCTTTGGGCATCATAGCATTTCACCAGATTGCTCTTGATCGGCAGCCTGGGCTTGGCAAATCGCAGGACCGCCATGGCATTGCGCTGGCCAGCCGGGGCGGTGAGAACCGCCTGCAGGCGCTGCTTGAAGCCACCCTTGGCCTTCAGAAAGGCGGCACCCAGCCCGCCGACCCCATCGATCGCCGCCATGAATCGCCGCACGGCCAAATTCATCGGGGGGCCATCATGTGGGATCAACCACGCCTTGCCCAATCATCCGCAGCGCCGTCATCGAAGGCGAGAAGAAATAGTCACCACCGCGTGTCGACACGAAATGCGGCAGGCCGGATGCGATGAAGGGCGGTTTGCCGGACTTGGCGTCCCCCGCGATCACGAAGCGCGCGCCCGGCACATGGGTGCCGACGATCGGGCAGCTGTCGTTCCCGGCGTTGAAATCCAGGCCATAGTTCATCCACTGCTGCTGCACGAACTCGAACTGCCGGAACAAATTGGCGCAGTGCGCCAGCAGCACGATGCCATGATCATGATCCGGGCTGGCCCTGTCGCCATAGGGCAGGCCGCGGCGCAGGATACGGCGGCGGTTGTTGAGTGCCGAACCCATGCGGCTCTTCTTGTCGGTGTCCCAGAGCGGATCGAGCATGTCGCGGGTATTGGCGCGGCGGATGTGCGACGTGACCGGGCATTTTGCGCCATCGATATCGTCGGCAAAGCCAAAGGATGTCGCCGCGTCGATCCATTCCCGGCTGCCATAGGGATATTTGGCGTTGAACGCCTTCCATTCCGCATAGGTTGGCGCCTGGCTGAGTGGAACGCCGTCCTGCCAGCGCCCCGCCATCTTGGCCTTCAGCAATTCGGCACCCAGCCCGCCGACCCCATCGATCGCCGCCATGAATCGCCGCACGGCCAAATTCATCGGGGGGCCATCATGTGGGATCAACCACGCCTTGCCCAATCATCCGCAGCGCCGTCATCGAAGGCGAGAAGAAATAGTCACCACCGCGTGTCGACACGAAATGCGGCAGGCCGGATGCGATGAAGGGCGGTTTGCCGGACTTGGCGTCCCCCGCGATCACGAAGCGCGCGCCCGGCACATGGGTGCCGACGATCGGGCAGCTGTCGTTCCCGGCGTTGAAATCCAGGCCATAGTTCATCCACTGCTGCTGCACGAACTCGAACTGCCGGAACAAATTGGCGCAGTGCGCCAGCAGCACGATGCCATGATCATGATCCGGGCTGGCCCTGTCGCCATAGGGCAGGCCGCGGCGCAGGATACGGCGGCGGTTGTTGAGTGCCGAACCCATGCGGCTCTTCTTGTCGGTGTCCCAGAGCGGATCGAGCATGTCGCGGGTATTGGCGCGGCGGATGTGCGACGTGACCGGGCATTTTGCGCCATCGATATCGTCGGCAAAGCCAAAGGATGTCGCCGCGTCGATCCATTCCCGGCTGCCATAGGGATATTTGGCGTTGAACGCCTTCCATTCCGCATAGGTTGGCGCCTGGCTGAGTGGAACGCCGTCCTGCCAGCGCCCCGCCATCTTGGCCTTCAGCAATTGCCGCGCTTCCTCTGGCTCGGAAATGCCCCAGGTTTCTGCCAGGCCCTTTGCCCTGTCCTCGACCCACTGATCCCAGCGTTCGACATGCTGGTGCAGCTTGCGATAGGCAAAGAAGCTGCCGTTGCGGCTGAAATCCAATGGCATGGCGGCGCCCGCCACCTCCTGCGCCTCATCCGGCCAGCCGAGCACGAATTCGCCGGTGGCAATCGGCCGCCACTTGCCTTCGCCGTCCA
>JAIMJL010000044.1:2137-13147 GCA_020693225.1 Sandarakinorhabdus sp.
GTTCGGGTTCGGCCCGCAATGCCCTTCCAGAAGCGTCATTCCGAACCGGGTTGCGGACGCCAGCACATCGGCGGTGAAACGGTCCAGCTCCGGCGCTGCGTTGCCGAAACGATCCGCGCGGGCATTCAACATGACCAGGATGTGCGCCTTGGGCTTTCCGGGCTGCCACACCGGGTCCCAATGTTCGAAACCATTGTCCAGCACATCATCGCCCAGGATCGGCGCCCGTGCCGCCATGCCATCGATGAACTCATCCGGCATGCCGCGCAGGGTGCGCGTGGGCACGCCGAGCGCCAGCAGGCCCCAGAAGGTGAACGCCAGGTTGAGCGTGCACTCCGGCCGCGGCACTTCCACGGCGCCTGTGGAGATACCCCTGCTGGAGGGCCAGCGCAGCGCAGTCGTGATGCGAGGCCGCAAGGCTTCCACAAAGGCGCGGCCGGCCTTGGCATTCTGCACATGAAAGAGCATAAAGCGCGCCTTCGGGAAGCCCTGCTTGCCATAGGCCGACAGGATGCCACCCTGCAGGTCGCCAAGCTCCAGCTCAACCTTGATGGGCACGCTCATAGCGGCTTCAACGCGGGTTCGCGGATTTCATGCTCCACCATCATCACGCCGTCGGATCGGATCACGCCGGGGTGTTGCGTGGGGCTTTCCAGGTCATCCGGCCGCACATCGGCCAGAAACTTGCCAAACGAGGCGTGCAGCGCCGCCGGGCCCATTCCTTGCACTGCTTCGGCAAAGAAGCCGAACCTTTGCTGCACGTGCAGCGCCTTCAGGATGCTTTTCAGATCGCTGTCTGGCGCCGGCGGGAAGCTCTTTGCGCCCAGCATCCAGAGTCGTGCGGCAACTGCCGCCACCCCAAGCACCAGTCCGATTGCGAGAAACAGCAGCAGCCATGCCATGCTGGCGGGCTGGATGGCTGCCCACAGCAGCGCGACAAGGCCTGCCACAACGGCAAGCCCGCCGAGCGCCAGCCGCTTCACCGTTTCACCCGCGAGCGGCGGCCGGCCGGGCCAATAATCGTTGAAGCTCATGGTGGTATCCAATTGGCATCGCGCCACATAGGCGGCGAAGGCTGTGGCGGAATCGATCCCTTCAAAGCCATGACAATGGGAAAAGATGGCGCGCATTTCGGCTTCGCTGTTGATCCAGAGACCTTCGGCCCAGCTGCTGAGGCCCTTGTCTGGCTCGCTGTTGCGGAGATCGAAGTCGGTGGCCAGCATCAACCACGGGCGCGACAGCACGTCGAACGGCTGGTGCACCAGCGGATCGGCACCTTTGACCGCGTTGACCAGCGGATTGCTGGGGTCGCGACCGTTGAACATGGGCTGATCGAGCACTGCCATGCGCAGGAAGTGGGTGCGGCGGCAGCGTGCGAACGGGCTGTTCAGTCCGGTTTCGATCGTGACCTGGCTTTGCTGGGCGGTGGGCAGGTTGGCCAGCTCCTCCCGCAGCATGTGGCTGTGCGTGGTGATGGCGCCATCGGGATGTTGCACCTCTCCGAGGCGCACCGGCACCAGCAAGGTGAGGAAATAGTGGCCGCCGTCGATGTTGGGCATTACCGCCCGCTCTCGGGAAACGGGCCCGACATTGCGTCCGACGGGGAGCCTTTGCCCCAGCGCGCCAGAACGAGCGGCTGCCGGTGCATATCGGCCCGCGCGGTGTCGTTGGAGGCCACGGGGGCGAAACCGGGTGAGCCGAGGTCGTTCTGCACCGTCGAAAGTTCTGCTGCCCATGCTTTCTGGAAGGCCTCGACGCCCTGCGCGTGCGCCGCTTGCAGTCGCAACAGCGCCGAGCGCACACGCAAGGCAGCCTTGATGTCCCGCTGCGCCGCTCCGGGCGTGGCGTTGTAATAATAGTCGGTGTCCACCTGGTTGGCGCGGATATAGGCCTTGAAGCCACTGATCGGAATCGATTTCGGATATTTGGTGGAGGAATACCAGAACAGATCCAGCCCGCTTGGCAGGCCGTCGGCAAAGGCATCGATATACTGGTCCCATGTGCCGTTGAAATTGGACACGAACAGCATGTAATCGTTCAGCAATTGCTCTTTTGGCTGGCCAAGATCGGGCCACGCTTCGCGCCGGATGATGACCCAGCGTGCGAAGTGGATGATCGAGAGGCCGAGCAGGCCCTTCAGGCGATCGGGAAGGGCGCGGGCCGCGTGGAAGAGGAAATGATTGATGAAGGTGCGGCGCGGTCGCATGGGCGTTACCACGTTCATCGCATAGGCCTTGCCGGCCACGTTCGACATCGACAAACCCCTTTCCCTTGGTAGGAAGCTACTCGGAATGGGGCTTTTTGCAAGCCGCCGGATGACGGCAACCGCGGCGGCTTTACTTTTTTCCCGCGCCGGGCGACCGGTTTTGGTATGTGGCCTGCGCTTGGAGCATTGGCCGGCCTATTGGTCGGGAGTTTTGTGGCAACCATGGTTGTTCGCTGGCCAAAGGATCTGCCCCTGACCGGCCGCTCTCGCTGTGACGGATGCGACAGGCAGCTTGCGTGGTATGAACTGGTGCCGCTTTTGAGCTTTGCCGGTCTGCGCGGCCGCTGCCGCAGCTGCGGGTCTGCAATCGATCGCACGCACCCTTTGATCGAGCTCGCCTGCGCGGCCGTGGGCGCCCTGGCGCTCTTTGCCATGCCGGAGCCGGCTGGCTTTGCCGGGGCGCTGTTCGGCTGGTTCCTGATCGCCCTCATTGCGCTGGATGTTGCCTGTTTCTGGCTGCCGGACCGGCTCACCCTGCCGCTGCTGGCGCTTGGTCTGGCGCTGGGGCCATCATCGCCGGGCGAACGCTTTCTGGCGGCGGCCATTGCTGGCGGCAGTTTCCTGTTTCTGGCGGTCGGCTATCGCGCCCTGCGCGGGCGTGACGGACTGGGACTGGGGGACGCCAAGCTCGCGGCCGCCTTGGCGGCATGGTTAAGCCTCGCCATGCTGCCACCGTTATTGCTTGCAGCAGCCTTGCTGGGTCTTGGTCTGGTGGCCATCGGCGCCTTGCGAGGGCAACGGACAGCCAGCGACACCCGCATTCCCTTCGGGGCCTGCCTGGCGGTCGCCGCCTTTCCGCTGTGGCTGCTGTTGGTCGCAAAAGGCTGACACATTTGAACGCAAACGGCTATGGAGGGGCAAATGATGCAACAAATCTGCAACAGAAACTGCCCAATAGGCACTAGCCGCCATCCCGCTAACACCAGCCGTGAGGCCAGACCGATTCGTATCGTTTCCATCCCCTTGGGCTGCATCGCCATTTTGCGGCGTTTCGCATGGTCGAGTTGAACCGGCTGCACCTGGGGCACGGCGTTCTGGCCCTGCTGGCACTGGTTGCGATGCTGCTCGGTGTGCGGGCCTGGAGCGCGCTTACCGCGCCATTGCCGCAAATGCCCGCCATTGCCCTGCCGCAGCTCACCGACCGGCCGCTTCTGGCCCGGTTCGACCCGTTCTTTCGCTCGGGTGGATCGGGTGCGGAGCTGCCCGTGACCGCGCTGCCTTTCAGTTTGCATGGCGTTCGCGCCGACAGTGCCACCGGCCGCGGCAGTGCCATCATAGCCGCCGGAGATGGCCAGCAGTCGGTCTATGGCGTTGGTGATGATGTGGGCCAGGGTGTTACGCTGGCAGTGATAGCAGCCGATCACGTGGTGCTGGATCGCGGCGGTGTGCGCGAAGCGCTTTGGTTGGATAGCGCGGGTGCTGCAGCGGTTGGAACCTATGTGCCCCCGGCTAGCCCGGACACGCCGCCGGGACCGTCCCCGGAAGCGGAAATCGATGCCATGATGGCGCGCGGCAATGCTGCCCCTGTGCCCGCCGATCCCCTCCAGCCGGAGCAGGGCGGCGCAGCCGACATGCCCGCCGTTCCCCCGGAGCCAAGATGACCTTCCGTTCCATACTGCGCGCGGCAACCGCGCTTGCGCTGCTTCCGGTGATGGCGTGGCCGCACGCGGCGGTTGCGCAATCGACGATCAATCTGCGCGAGGCGGATATTCGCGCCTTCATCGATGATGTGGCCAAGGTGACCGGCGCGAGTTTCGTGATCGATCCGCGCGTGCAAGGCAAGGTTTCGGTCGTTTCGGACCGGCCGCTGTCTCGCACCGCCTATTTCGAGCTGTTTCTGGCGACTATGCGCGCCAATGGCTATGTCGCGGTGCCGATGGGGCAGGGCCAGTATCGGGTACAGCCAGCCGAAGCGGGCGCCGGATCGGGCACGCGGGAGGGCAGCCGCTTTGCCACTGCTGTTGTCCCGCTGACCCATATCGATGCCCAGTCGGCGGTGGAATCGCTGCGGCCGCTGCTGAGCCGCAACGGCACCGCTGCTGCCAACAGGGCCGGTAATGCGGTGATTGTGGCGGATTTTGCCGACAATATCGCCCGCGCCCGCGCGGCATTGCGCGAGATTGATCGCGATCGCACCAATGCGGTGGTCGTGCCATTGAAGAATGCCGGCGCGCGTGATCTGGCGCAGTCGCTTGCACAGCTGATGCAGGCCGGGACGGGGCCGGATGCCCGTTCCGGCGTATCGGTGGTGCCGGTGGATGGCTCAAACGCGCTGGCGCTGCGCGGCGAGCCCGGCCAGGTGGCCAAGGTGGCGGCAATGGCGCGCGAACTGGATGCGCGGGCGATCGATGGCTCGGAAATCCGCGTGGTCTTCATGCGGCATGCCGATGCTGCGGCCATCATGCCGGTGTTGCAGCAGTTGATGGGGCAGCAGCCAACCATCACGGCGTCAGCCGCCGCCGCGCCGCAGCTTGCCGGCACGCCGTTCGGCGGCGCTGGACAGCAGCAAGCGCAACCGGCGGCTGCACCGGCGCCGGCTGCGGCATCGCTGGGTGTCGCGGCGGGGCCGCAGGGCAAGAAGGCGATCATCGCCCGCTATGAAGGCGCCAATGCCATCATCATTTCCGCCGCTGCCGATATCCAGCGCCAGCTTGGCGAAGTGATCCGGCAGCTGGACACCCAGCGCGCACAGATCCAGGTGGAAGCGATCATCGTGGAAATCTCGGATAGTGCGGCGCAGCAACTGGGGGTGCAGTGGCTGCTGGCCGACCCGGACGGATCGCGGCCGTTTCTTTCGACCAATTTCTCCAATGCTGCGCCCAATCTATTGGCAATTGCGGGTGCAGTGGCCGGTGCGCAGGGAACCATTCCCCCAAGCGCCGGGCTGGCGTTCGAAAAGGCGGCGGTGGAGTCGTTGCTTGGTACGACCGGAGGAACTGCCGGTTTTGGTGGCAGGGTGTTCGGGAACACCCTGTTCGGCTTCGTGGTCAACGCGGTGAAAAACGATGGCGACAGCAATGTGCTGTCGACGCCATCGATCATGACCCTGGACAACCAGCCTGCGCGCATATTGGTGGGACAGGAAATCCCGGTGACCACCGGTGAAGCGTTGGGCCAGAATCTGGACAACAGTTTCCGCACCGTGCAGCGGCAGGATGTTGGCATCCAGCTTTCGGTGAAGCCGCAGATCAATGCCGGCGGCAGCGTGACGTTGACGATAAAGCAGGTGGTTTCCTCGATCGCGCAGACGATCGACGATCGCGACTTCGTGCTGAACAAGCGGGAGATCGAAACCGCCGTGACAGTGGGCGACGGGCAGATTCTCGCGCTGGGCGGCCTGCTGGACGACAATGAACGCAAGTCGCTGCAGAAGGTGCCGCTGCTGGGCGATATTCCAGGGCTTGGGGCGCTGTTTCGGTCCAACACCAAGACCCGCAGCAAGACCAATCTGATGGTGTTCATCCGGCCCACCATCGTGCGCGACCGGGCCGAAGGGGACGCCATCACCGCTGCCCGCTGGGACAGCGTGCGCGAAGCGCAGATCCGCCGCGACGGTTTTCCCAGCCTTGATGCGCTGGCCTATGACTATTTGCGCACCCTGCCGCCCTACAAGCCGACGCCCTTTCCGCCGCCGGTTGCGGATCAGCCGCTGCCATGACGGCAGAGCCGCCACCCTTTTTCCGCGCTATGACCGATGCGCCGGCGCACCCGCTGGCGGGCGCGGCACCCGATGCAGCGGAGGATAGGCCGGTTGCGCTGGAAGCGCCGCTGCTGCCCTATTCCTTTGCCCGGAAAACGGGGGTTTTGCTGCAACCGGGGGCGGATGTGCTGACCTTGCGCGATGGTGCAGCGCCGGCGGCGATCATCGAGGCGCGGCGGGTTGCGGGCCGACCGCTCGGCTTCCAGCGCGTTGCGACCGAGAGCTTTGATCAGCTGTTGTCGGAAACCTATGCAACCGACGGACTGGCCGCCGCCGCCGATGCAGCGGCCACCTCCAATCTCGCCAGCTTCGCGCTTGATAGCGCGGATTTGCTGGACAATGACGATGCCGCGCCGGTGATCCGGCTGATCAACGCGCTGGTGGCGCAGGCGGTGCAGCAGGGCGCATCCGACATTCATCTGGAGCCGGCGGAAGATGGCATGGTGGTGCGCCTGCGTCGTGATGGCGTGATGGAAGAAGCGCTGCGACTGCCGCTGGAAATCGCGCCGATGCTGGTGAGCCGGGTGAAAGTCATGGCCCGGCTGGATATCGCCGAGAAGCGACTGCCGCAGGACGGGCGCATCTCGCTCACGTTGGGTGCGCGTGGCCTGGATGTGCGGGTTTCCACCCTGCCGGCGCGAGGCGGCGAACGGGTTGTCATGCGCATCCTCGACCAGGCGTCGGTTGCCTTGTCACTGGATCAGCTGGGGCTGGATGCAAGCACGGCGAATGGATTGCGCGAGGCGTTGGGCGCACCGAATGGCATCCTGCTGGTGACCGGACCGACAGGCGCGGGCAAGACCACGACGCTGTATGCGGCCATGAAAACGTTGAATGATGGCCGTCGCAACATCCTGACGGTGGAAGATCCGGTGGAATATGCCGTGCCCGGTGTGGGCCAGACCCAAGTGGACGGCCGCGTTGGCCTGACCTTTGCGCAAGGTCTGCGCGCCATCCTGCGGCAGGATCCCGATGTGGTGATGGTGGGCGAAATTCGCGATCGGGAAACCGCAGACATCGCCGTTCAGGCGGCATTGACCGGTCACCTTGTGCTTTCCACCGTGCACGCCAATTCCGCCGCCGGCGCGATTACCCGATTGCGCGATTTCGGGGTGGAAACCTTCCTGATTGCCGCCACTTTGCGTGCGGTTGTCGCGCAGCGGCTGGTTCGGCTGGTGTGCACGGCGTGCGTTGGCGAGGAACCGCTGCCGGCGCCGCTGGCTGAAAAGCTGGGGATCCCGGCCGGCACGCCGGTCGCCAAGGCCAACGGGTGTGTGAAATGTCGCCATAGCGGCTATGCCCGGCGGCAGGGTTTGTTCGAGCTGATCGCGGTGGATGGCTCGGTGCGGACATTGGTGAACGAGGGGGCCGGCGAGGAACGGCTGGAGGCGGCCGGAATTCGCCGGTCGTTGAAGGAGTCTGCCCGGGCGGCGGTTTTGCAGCGGCGAACGACTCCGACCGAGGTTCTTCCGCTCTTTCAGGGCGATGTGACCCGCGAACCGCTTGAGGCGGCGGCCGAATGAACGCGCCATCGCGGACTGTGATGAAGGCCGAGCCTGCACTCCCATTCTGGAAGCAGCCGATCCGCTTTGGCGCAGCCGCGCCGCGGCTGAAGCCGCAGGCGCGCGCCACCCTGATCCGCCAGCTGGCCACGCTGGCGGCCGTGATGCCGATTTCCGACGCGGTGGCAACATTGGCCCGGCAACCGGGGAAAGGCGCGGAGAAGGCGGCGCTGGCTGCTACGCACCGCGCCGTGCAGGCCGGTGTGCCGCTGGCCGCAGCCTTGCCGCCCGCCAGCTTTTCAGCCGACATCAAGGCGACGATTGCCGCCGGCGAAGCCTCTGGTCGTCTGCCTTTGCTGCTCAACCGGCTGGCAGATTCGCTGGAGGCGCAGGCTGCCTTGCGGTCCCGCCTGCTGGCGGCTCTCGCCTATCCGGCGTTGCTGATTGTGGTGGCGCTGGCGGTCATCATTGCGATGCTGGTGTTTGTTGTGCCCAGCATTGCCGAGCAGCTGGCAGACAGCGGCCAGCCCTTGCCATTGCTCACCCGTGCCGTGCTCGGTGCGTCTGGCTTCCTGGCGCAATGGGGAGTGCTGATCGGGGCGCTTGTGCTGGCGTTTGCCGGAGCCTTCTTCTTGGCGCTTCGCCGCGAGCCTTCGCGTGCGCGGATCGATCGCTGGCTGCTGCGCCTGCCCGGCATCGGGCGCTGGATTTCAGAGCTTGAGGCGGTGCGGTGGGCGCGGCTGTTGTCTACCATGTCTGCTGCCGGCCTGCCGTTGGCAGAGGCCCTGAGCCTTACCGCGCCGACTTTGGGCAACGCCGAATGGCGCGATTCGACACGGAAAATCGCGGCACAAGTGCGCGCGGGCAGCTCTCTATCTGCGGCCCTGCCGCTCCTGCCCAATCCGCCGGGGCTTTTGCTCGCCCTTGCCCAGTCCGGCGAAGCGTCCGGTCGCCTTGCGCCCTTGCTGGACAGCGCTGCGATCACGCTGGACCGGCAATTGTCGGACCGCAGCCGCACCGCACTGGCGCTTGCCGAGCCGCTCATCATCCTTGTGCTGGGGGCGGTCGTCGGGCTTATCATTCTGGCCGTCCTGCTGCCGATCCTGCAGCTGAACACCCTGGCCGGTTCCAACCTTGGAGGCCTATCATGAAGCACAAACCCCGCGTTGGTGAGGCGGGATTCACCCTGGTCGAGTTGCTCGTGGTGCTTGCCATCATCGGGCTGTTGACCACCGTGGTGGTGATCAATGTGTTGCCGATGCAAAGCCGGGCGCAGGTGCAGAAGGCGCAGGCCGATATTGCCATCATCGAGCAAGGACTGGAGCTTTTCCGGCTGGAGGTGGGCCGCTACCCTTCCAGCGGCGAAGGCCTCGCCGCGCTGACGGTGCCGACCGCCACGGGAGCCAAGCTGAAAAAGCTGCCCAATGATCCCTGGGGCCGCCCCTATGTTTACCAAAGCCCTGGCCCGGACGGGCAGGCGTTCCTGGTGCTGACCCTGGGCGCGGACGGCCAGCCGGGTGGCGAAGGCGAGAACACCGATCTGAAGAGCAGCCAATGATGTTGCGCAGCCGGCAGCATGGCGAGCAGGGCTTCACGCTGGTGGAGATGCTGGTGGCGTTGCTGCTTATGAGCCTGGTTGGCTTGACGCTGGCGCAGTTCCAGACTTTTCAGCTTGGCAGTACCCGGCAGCTTGCTGGCACCACGGCGGCCCGTCTGGAAGCGGACAATCGCGCCATCGATCTGCTGGTTGCGCCGGGCGCACCTGTCGGGGTGTTGACCGGGGTCAGCCAGAATGTGGGGAGCACATGGTATTGGTCGGCAACCCCGATGGGCTCGCCGGATCCGGTTGCCTTGCCGCAGCTGGTGCGTATCGACATTATTGTTTCGGCCACCCCCGGTGGCCCGGCGATGGCCAGCCGACAGATTGTCCGTCCGCAATGATCCGGCGCGCGCAGCAGGGTTTCACGCTGGTCGAGATGCTGGTCTCGCTCGCCCTGTTTGGGATCATCGCCGTTGTCGCCACCGCGCTTACCAGCGGCGCCAGCCGCAGCTTCGCTACATCGGAAGTGGCGCTTGCCGGGCTGGATTCGCTGGATCGCGCCCGCAGCCTGATGGCAGCGGACCTGGGCCAGGCTGCCGAACGCCCGAGCCTTGGCGCCGATGGCAGGCCGATGCAGGCCTTCACCCTGACACCCTCCGGCTTTGTGATGGTGCGGCGCGGGGTGACCGGCGTGTTGCCTTCGGTGCAGAAAATTGCCTGGGGCTTCGATGGGCAGACTCTGCTGCGCCAGAGCTTTCCGACCATCGATGCGAGCGAACCCGGCCCGGCGACCGTGCTTGTTCCCCGGATCCAGGCAGTGCAACTGCGGGTGGCCGACAAGCAGGGATGGCGCAGTGACTGGCGGCCGGAAAAGCCGGAGCAGCTGCCGCGTGCTGTGGAGCTGACGCTGCTGCGCGCCGATGGCCTGGCCGTGACGTTCAAATTCCTGGTTGCGGCATGAAGCCCAAGGCATCCGAAGCCGGCGCGGCCCTGTTTGCCGTTCTGGCGATGGTGATGCTGCTGGCCGGCTTTGCCACGCTTGGCCTGCAACGGCTGCGCGCCGCGACCGATCATGCCGTGGATAGCGAAGCGCGCGGGGAAGCCAATTTGCTGGCCAATACGGGTGTGACCATCGCCCAGAATTTGATTTCCCGCACCAAGGCGCTGTCCAACCGGCAGGCAGCGGCGCTGGAAAAGCCGATTTCGATGCCGCTCGCGGCCGGCACCGTGACGCTGCGCTTTTCCGACGCCGGGGCCTGTTTCAACCTGAACAGCCTGGGAAGTGCCCGGCCGGGCGTGCAGCCGCAGGGCAACTGGAATGATCTGTCCCGGTTGCTGGTGGCCAGCGGCATTCCGCAGCTGGAGGCGGATGCGCTCGCAAAGGCGACGGCGCGCAGCATATCGGCGCGCAATCTGCTGCTTGCGGACGCGTCCGAATGGCTCAGCGTTCCGGGCGTTTCGGCGGCGCACTTTGCGGCCGCCGGCCCTGTAATGTGTGCTCTGCCAAACCGCGAAGTTTCGGCCTTTAATATCAACAGTGTGACGCCGGAAAAATTGCCGCTGTTGGTGGCACTCGGCCTTACTCCGGACGAAGCGCGGCGGGCGCTTGCGGCACGCCCGTCTGGTGGTTGGACTTCGGCCAATGATTTCTGGCAGCAATCGCGACCTGAGGGCGTGCCTGACAGCCAGGCCGCCAATGTGGTGGGAACCAGCAGCCGCTGGATCCGACTGCGGTTGGTGGCTGCAACGGGGAAGGCTATTGTTGGCCGCGACTTGATGCTGGACACGATCGAAAATCCGGCGCGCGTGGTATCCAGTGTTTGGCTTGCCGTGCCGCAAGCGGCCAATCCGGCATGATGTGGGTTCTGGCAAATGCATCCGGAATTGTGCCGCTGGCCGGTTCGGAGGCCGACGCGGTTTTGATCGGCATTATCCCCGGAGACGATGTTGCCCTGCATCGGGTCGATCTGGTGGAAACGGCACCGAAGCGTCGGCTGGCGGA
>JAIMJL010000044.1:13289-24039 GCA_020693225.1 Sandarakinorhabdus sp.
TTGTTGCATTGGCAGCGGCGCCGCTTGTCATCGCGCACCTTCGCTCAGCTGCCGGCGTTGCCGCCGCGGACCGCATCAGCGTGCAGCTGGCGAGCAAGGCGCTGGGCAAACCGCAGGCTTCCGCGGAAGTTGCTGCCGCCTCGCTTGCCGCCGCCCGCCTTGCTGCCGAGGGAACGGCCATCGGCCCGCGGCTGAGCTTCATTGCCGGCAGCATCGAGCAAACGCCTGCTGCCCGCCTGCAAAGCCTGCGGTTGATGCCGGGAGGCAGCCTGCTGCTGGTGCTTGGCGGGCCGGCAGAGGCGATCAACACTGCCAGCACCCGCTTGACTGCCGGGCCGTTTGAATCAACGGATGCGGCGCGCGTGGTTCGGATCGCCGGGCGCCGGACCGCCCGCGCCACCAGCGATGCCGCGCTCCCTGTGGCGATTGCCCGCGCTCTCAACGTGCAGGCCGATGCCACGATCGTCCGCCTGACACCGGCAGTGCCAGGGAGACTGTCGCCGGAGACGATTGCCGGCGCCTTTGCCGCAGCCGGTCTCGACACATCCGCCGGCAACCCGATGCGGATCGAAGCGGCGCGCGCCACTGTGTTGTTGCCCCTGCTGGCCGATCTGGAGGCCAAGGGCGCACGTCTTGTCAGCCTGTCGCTCACCCGCAACGAGGACCAGACCCTTTCCGCCGAGATTGGCTTTTCTCCATGATGCTGTTGGCGTTTCTGGCCCAGGCTGCTCTGGCCCAGTCGGCTGCGGCCTTGCCGCTGGGCGAACTGCCGCAGCAGAAGCTGGTTCCGGGTCAATGCGTGATCTTTCTTTGGACTCGCAGCGAGCCGCCGCGTCGCATTGCCATGGCCGATGAAACCGCGCGCACCTTGCGCATTGTGTATGCCGGCAAGCCGCTCGATCTGGCCGCAACCGGCCCGTTTTCCTATGCCAATGCTCAAGTAGACATCCGGCTTGACCTGGATATCCAGGAGCGTGACGGGATGACCGATGGCGCCATCATCAACCAGGGGGCGCTGCGGCTGGATCGAGCCGGCAAGGATAGCCTGGTCGTGCCTGTGGGCGGCATTCGCGCCTGCCCGACGGCGGGGCAGAAGTGAGCGGCCCTGAATAGACGGTTTTCACCGCGGCAGGCTGGCGCGCCGGCATTCTGCCCCCTTCCCGCCAGACAACGCTTCTTATACCCTGCGAGCGACACTGATTGAGGAAGCCAGCGCATGAAATATCTCCACACGATGATCCGTGTTTCTGATCGGCAAGAAACGATGCGTTTTTTCGGGCTGCTGGGGCTGCGGGAGGTGCGACGCATCGATAATGAGGCAGGGCGCTTCAGCCTGATCTTTCTGGCCGCGCCCGGCGATGAGGCGGCGCAAGTGGAACTGACGCACAATTGGGATGAGACCGGCTATACTGGCGGGCGCAATTTCGGCCACTTGGCTTATGCTGTGGAAGACATCTACGAAAGCTGCGCGCGGCTGGCGGCTGGCGGCGTGGTGATCAACCGGCCGCCGCGCGATGGCAAGATGGCATTTGTGAAATCGCCGGACGGGATTTCGGTTGAGCTGCTGCAGGCGGGCGCTGCCCTCGCCCCGGCAGAGCCGTGGGCCTCGGCGCCGAACATTGGCAGCTGGTGATGTTGCCATCCGTCCACCGCGTGCCGGCGTTCAGCGACAATTATATCTGGCTGTTTGAATATGCACCTGACCACGTGGCCGTTGTGGATCCGGCAGATGCCGGGCCAGTGCTGGCAGCGGCTGCAGACCGCAAGTTGCGCATCACCCATATCCTGAACACGCACTGGCATCCCGATCATGTCGGCGGCAATCTTGCCATCAAGAATGCCAGCGGCTGCAGCATCATCGGGCCGCGCCGCGAGCAGGCGAAAATTCCGGGGATTGATCGGGCGGTAGGCGAAGGTGATGTGGTATCACTGGGGGACCATCACGGCGAAGTGCTGTTCGTGGGGGCGCATACGGCAGGGCATATCGCCTTTCATTTTGCGAGTGCCAATGTGCTGTTTCCGGGTGACACCCTGTTTGCCATGGGATGCGGGCGGCTGTTCGAGGGCAGCGCCGCTGACATGTTTGCAGCACTGGCCAGGCTGCGTGGCCTCCCTGCCGATACGCGGGTCTTTTGCGCGCACGAATATACGCTGTCCAACGCGCGTTTTGCGGTGACCGTGGAGCCGGACAATGCCGCGCTGGCGGCCCGTTATGCGGCTGTTCAGCAAGCGAGGCGCAACCATCAACCCACTGTCCCCTTCACGCTGTTGGAGGAACTGGAAACGAACCCCTTTATCCGGGCGCGGACTGTTGCAGAGCTGGCCGCGAGGAGGAGCGCGAAAGATGCATTCTAGCTATATTGTGGGCCTGCTGTTGCTGGCCATGCCGCTTGGCGTGCACGCTGCGCCGAAGGACGAAGCTGCCGTCACCGTGGATGTGCGCGAGCTTCCGGCGACGGGCGAGACCAGGCAGTGTTTGGCCGTTCGCGACGTGCAGCAAACCCGCATCGTGGGCAAGGAGACGATCCTGTTTCGAACCGGGGCCAATCGCTGGTTCCGCAACGATTTGAAAAGCCCTTGCCCGGGCCTGCGCGACGACCGTATCCTTGTTTTCCGGGCGTCGGCGGGGAGCATCTGCGAAATGGATGTGGTGGATATCGTGGATGGGCAGAGCCGGATAAACCACGGCTTTTGCGGCTTGGGCCGATTTACCCCGGTTGCGTTGCCGAAAGGTGCGAAGCTGGCGGGATAGCTGCATACAGGCTAGATCGGTTTTCGGCTCAACTCCTTGATTTCATAAATCAGATCCAGTGCTGCTCGGGGCGTGAGCGAATCCGGCTGGATGTCTTCGAGGCGCGCGCGCAGCGGGTCGGCGGGCGGCGCGGATGCTGGGGCGGCGCTGAAGAGGGGAAGATCAGACAAGGCGTTTCGGGCAGCGGCTCCGAGGCTTCCGGTTTCCAGTTTGCCGAGGATTTCTGCAGCGCGGGCAAGCACATCGGCCGGAAGGCCTGCCAGGCGGGCTACTTGCAGGCCAAGGCTTCCGGCCGCGCTGCCTTCGCTCACTTCGTGCAGAAATACGAGATCCTTGTTCCACTCGCGCACGCGCAGGGTGCGCAGGGCGAGGTGGGGCAGGCGCGGCTTCAGTGCCACGAGTTCGTGATAGTGGCTGGCAAACAGGCAGCGCGCTTGCACCCGGTCATGAATGGCCTCCAGGATGCTCCACGCCAGTGCCAGGCCATCCCAGGTGGCGGTGCCACGGCCAACTTCATCGAGCAGCAGCAGCGAGCGGGCGGTGGCGCCGTTCAGAATGGCTGCCGTTTCCACCATTTCCACCATGAAAGTGGAGCGCCCTTCGGCCAGGCTGTCGGACGCGCCGACGCGGCTGTAGAGCCGGTCCACGATGCCGATGGTGGCTTGCGCGGCGGGCACGAAGCTGCCGGATTGCGCAAGGATTGCGATCAGCGCGTTCTGCCGCAGGAAGGTGGATTTGCCGCCCATATTGGGGCCGGTCACCAGCCAAAGGCGCGCTGCATCCTCCAATCGGCAATCATTGGGAACAAAGGCTTCACCGGCCTTGCGTCGCGCCGCTTCCACGACCGGGTGGCGGCCGGCGTGGATCGCGAAATCACGGCCTTCTGTGAGCATGGGGCGGCACCAGCCTTCGCTTGCCGCGAGATCTGCGAGTGCTGCGGACCGATCGAGGGCGGCGAGAGCCCGGGCGACCGCGGCAATGCCGGCGGCTGCGGCAACGGCCTGCTGGCGCAGCTCTTCCAGATGCGCGGCCTCGGCGGCAAGGCTGTGCGCCTGCGCCTGCGCGATGCGGCCACCAAGTGAGCGCAGGGCCTCGGTATCGAAGCGCATGACACCGGCAAGGGTCTGGCGGTGCGCGAACGCGGGATTGCCGAGCAAAGGTTCGGCCGTGCGGGTTGCCGCTTCAACATGGTAACCGATCACAGCGTTGTGGCGGATCTTCAGGGTGGCGATGCCGGTTTCAGCGCGCAGCGCGGCTTCCAGCGATGCGATGGCGGCGCGGGTGTCTCGCGCCAGCAGGCGCAGCTCATCGAGAGCGGGATCGAAGCCCTCGGCGATGGCATTGCCATCTGCGGCCTTGACGGGTGGGCTTGCGACCAGCGCCGCTGACAGGCGGTCGAGCAGGGACTGCGGCGGTGCGAGTGCCGTAATCAGCGACACCAGCGCGGCCGGATCACCGCTGGCTGCCGCAGCTTCGAGCCGGACTTTGAGCGCGGCGGCGGCAGACAGGCCGTCGCGCAGGGCGGCGAGGTCGCGCGGGGATTCCCGTCCGGCGGCAATCCGGCCCAGCGCCCGCGCGATATCGGGCGCCGTCCGCAGCGTGGTCCGGAGCATATCCCGCAGCGGCGTGTCGCTTGCCAGCCATTGCAGGCAATCGAGGCGACCGTTGATCCGGGCGACATCGGTGAGTGGTGTGGAAAGGTCTTCGGCAAGCCGGCGCGCGCCGGCGGCGGTTACCGTGCGGTCTATGGAGGCGAGCAGGCTGCCCTCGCGTCCGCCGCCTTGGCCGGACGTGATTTCCAGGCTGCGGCGGGTTGCGGCGTCAATGATGAGCGTGTCGGCAATCTGCTGCGACTGCGGTGGGTTCAGCCGGATCGGAGTTCCGCGTGCGGTGTCGGACAGGTGTGCGACGAGGGCGTTGGCGGCTGCCAGTGCCGGTCGTTCAAATGCGCCGAAGCCGTCCAGCGTGTTGACACCGAAACGCTCGGTGAGCGTTCGCTCGGCGGCGCGGCTGTCGAACCGGGAGGGATGTTGCAGGGTTGCAGGACATGGAGGGGTGGCATTTTCGGGCCACAGCAGCTTTGCCGGTGCGATGCGGGCCAACTCGTCTGTGAGTGCTGCGGCGGGAATGGTGGCGAGGTGGAAGTCGCCGGTGGAGATATCGGCCCAGGCAAGGCCGATGCTGTTGGCGGAGGGAAAAGCGGCCAGCAGCCAGTTGGCGCGGACGCCGTCCAGCAGGCGCTCCTCGGTTAGCGTGCCTGGGGTGATGACGCGGACGATTGCGCGGTTCACCACGCTTTTCGAGCCGCGCTTTTTCGCATCCGCCGGGCTTTCCACCTGCTCGGCAATGGCGACCGCGTGGCCGGACTTCACCAGGCGGGCGAGATAGGCTTCGTGGCTGTGGACCGGCACACCGCACATCGGCAGCGGGCGCCCTTCATGTTGGCCGCGATGGGTGAGCGCGATATCGAGGGTTTGTGCCGCGATTGCCGCATCCTGCAGGAACAGTTCGTAAAAATCGCCCATGCGGAACAACAGCAGTGCTGCTCCGGCCTCGGCCTTCAGCGCGAGATATTGCGCCATCATCGGGCTTGCGCTGCTGTTGGAAGGGCTTTTCGTTGCGGCGGTCATCAAGCGGTCTTACAGCTTGCGTGGGGCAGGATACACAGAAAGAGGCAATGCGTGACTGACAAACTGAGCGGCAAGCCGCAATTCTCCGATCGCGAGGCGCTGCTGTTTCACTCGGCCAAGCGGCCGGGCAAGATCGAGATCATTGCGTCGAAGCCGATGGCAACCCAGCGCGATTTGAGCCTGGCCTATTCCCCCGGGGTTGCCGTGCCGGTGCTGGCGATCGCCGAAAACCCCGACAGCGCCTACGACTATACCATCAAGGGCAATCTGGTGGCGGTGATTTCCAATGGCACGGCGATCCTTGGGCTTGGCAATCTGGGAGCCCTTGCGTCCAAGCCGGTGATGGAAGGCAAGGCGGTGCTGTTTAAGCGCTTTGCCGATGTGGATGCGATCGACATCGAATTGAAGACCGAGGACGTGAAGCGGATCATCGATGCGGTGGAGCTGATGGAGCCGAGTTTCGGCGGAATCAATCTGGAAGATATCAAGGCGCCGGAATGTTTCATCATTGAGGATGAGCTGCGGGCCCGGATGAATATCCCGGTGTTTCATGATGACCAGCACGGGACCGCCATCATTGCCGCAGCCGGCGTGATCAACGCGCTGCACCTGACGGGGCGGGATATGAAGTCGGTGCGCATGGTTGTGAACGGGGCCGGCGCGGCATCGATTGCCTGCACCGAGCTGGTGAAGGCGATGGGCGTGCCTTCGGACCAGGTTATCATGTGCGACAGCAAGGGGGTGATCTGGCAGGGGCGCACCGAGGGCATGAACCAGTGGAAGACGGCGCATGCGGCAAAGACCGATCGCCGGACGCTGGAGGAGGCAATGGTGGGGGCGGATGTGTTCCTTGGTCTTTCCGTCAAGGGCGCGGTGACGCCGGACATGGTGAAATCGATGGCGCCGCGACCGATTATCTTTGCCATGGCCAATCCGGATCCGGAGATCACGCCGGAGGATGTGAAATCGGTTCGTTCCGATGCCATCATCGCCACCGGGCGCAGTGACTATCCCAACCAGGTCAACAATGTGTTGGGCTTCCCCTATATTTTTCGCGGCGCGCTGGATTGCCGCGCCACCAAGATCAACGAGGAAATGAAGGTGGCGGCGGCGCATGCGCTGGCCGGTCTGGCGCGCGAAGCGGTGCCGGACGAAGTGGCGGCGGCCTATGGCGGCAGTCATGTGTTTGGGCCGGAGTATATCATCCCGGCGCCATTTGATCCGCGGCTGATCGAGCGGGTGCCGATGGCGGTGGCGCAGGCGGCGATGGATTCGGGCGTGGCGCGCAAGCCGATCTTCGACATGGAGGCCTACCGCAACGAATTGCGGGCGCGGCTGAACCCGACATCGTCGGCATTGGCGGCGAGCTTTGATGCTGCGCGGGCGCACCCGCGGCGCGTGGTGTTTGCCGAGGGCGAGCAGGAGGTGGTGCTGCGGGCGGCCGTTTCGTTCCGGACTTCGGGCTATGGCGAGGCGGTTCTGGTGGGGCGGGAGGAGCCGATCCTGGAGGCGTTCAAGCGCATCGGGGTGACCGATCCGGAGAATTATCCCATTCACAACAGCGCCAACAGCCCGCTGGTGCCGCGCATGGCGGAG
Organism: Sandarakinorhabdus sp.; assembly: GCA_020693225.1. Classification (GTDB taxonomy): domain Bacteria; phylum Pseudomonadota; class Alphaproteobacteria; order Sphingomonadales; family Sphingomonadaceae; genus Sandaracinobacteroides. The sequence goes on from JAIMJL010000044.1 coordinate 20,268, forward strand.
CTTCTTTATGGGAGATTGCAGCGAGAAGGCTATTTGCAGCGCGACGTGCAGCGGATGGTGAACAACGAGCGCAACGTGTTTGCAGCACTGATGGTGGAACTGGGCGAAGCGGACGCGATGGTGTCGGGGGTGACGCGGCACTTCAACCAGGTTCTGAACCAGGTGCGGCTGGTGATCGATCCGGTGGAGGGCAAGACGCCGTTCGGCTTTCATATTTTTGCCGGGCGGGCCGGCACCTTCCTGATTGCCGACACGACGGTGACGGAGCGGCCATCGGGGACGCAATTGGCCGATATCGCGATCAAGACTGCGGAGGCTGCGCGGCGGATCGGTATTGAGCCGCGGGTGGCGTTCCTGTCTTATTCCAATTTCGGCAATCCGCCGGGAAGCTATCTGGGGGCCATTCGTGAGGCGGTTGCGTTGCTGGATGCGGCGCAGCCGGGGTTTGAATATGAGGGCGAGCTTTCCGCCGATGTGGCACTGAACCGCGACATGGCGGGGATTTATCCCTTCATGCGGCTGACCGGGCCGGCCAATGTGCTGATCATGCCGGGGCTGCAATCGGCCAATATCGCGGCCAAGCTGCTGAAGGAACTGGGTGGTGGCCGGGTGATCGGGCCGGTGTTGATGAATATGGGCAAGGCGGTGCAGATTGCGCCGATGACATCGGGGGCGAGTGATCTGGTGACGCTGGCGGCGCTGGCAGCAGCGGGAGTGGTGAAGTAGATGCCGGTGCCGCCCATCATGATGATCCACGGAATGTGGAGCCGGCCGAGTGCCTTTTCCGTGTTGCGGGCCGAGTTGGAGGCGGCCGGACTGCGCAGTGTGGCACCGACCTTGCCCTATCATGACCTGCCGCCGGGGAGTGCGGCGCCGGAGGCGTTGAAGACGCTCAAGCTGGCCGACTATGTGGCGGCGCTGGAGCAGGAAGTGGCGGCGCTGCGCGAGGTGCCGATTATCCTGGGGCATTCGATGGGCGGACTGCTGGCGCAGCTGCTGGCGGTGCGGGTGCAGCCGAAGGGGCTGATCCTGTTGAGCACGGCGCCGTCTGCGGCGGCGCAGCGGGTTTCGCTGGCACAGTTGCGGACGATGAAGGGGGTGACGCTGCGCTGGGGCTGGTGGCGTGAGGCGACCTTGCTGGATGAGGCGGGGGCGCGCTGGGGGGTTTATAACGGGGTGCCGGAAGCGGAGGTGCGCCCGGCGCTGAGCGAGCTGACCTGGGATTCCGGGCCGGTGATGGCGCAGATTGCAGCACCCTGGCTGGATTCGGCGCACGGATCTGTGGTGGACTACAGCCGCCTTGCGATGCCGGCGCTGGTGATCGTGGGGCGGGAGGATCGCACCATTTCGCCGGCCACGCCGCGCGAGACCGCGCGGCTTTTGGCGCGCGCCGGGGCGGAGGTGGATTATGAGGAGTGGCCCGGCGTTGGCCACTGGCTGTTTCACGATGCCGTGCGGCCACGGGTGGCGCAGGCTGTGAGCCGATTTGTGGCTGGGCTTCGCTGAGCGCGGTAGCGGCGAGAAATTTCACAAATTTCACGGTTACACGCGCGGGCGTACGCGCGGGCGCGCGCGCGACACATTCGCGGAGCGAGCAACAGGAGTTGGGGCGGAACGGGCATCGCGGAAGCGTTGCATGGATATTGCCGTGTAGGACAGGCACGGTGATGCTGGACTGCGGAAAGGCCTTGACCGCAGCGGTCCTCGACCGAGCGGAATAGGTCTTCGATATTTATTACAATGATGAAACATGTATCATACGATAAATTTTTCTTGAACCGGGACCGAAACAGGGATTAGCTTGGCTCTGTGAGGGGGCTTGGTGGTCGAGTCCTTGCAAATCGGGGGATTAACCATGAAGCCTGCATTTCTGATTGCCGCTGCATCCTGTGCCCTTCTGTTTTCCGGTGCGGCCGCTGCCGATCCGGTGATCAAGGACTATTTTCAGTTCAAGAAGCCAAAACACATCTCGATCGAAGGGGATATTTCGACCGACACCAATGGCAAGACCCCGGCTGTGACCGGGACCGGCCCATTTGTGCTGGGTTTCGAGGGGATCAGCCAGTATGATGGCGCTTCCTTCGGTCGCAATTTCATTCCGCCCGATACCATGGGCGCGGTCGGGCTGACGCAATATGTGTCAACGCTGAACGGCGGCGTTGCGGTGTTCGACAAATATACCGGAGCCACGCAGTCGTTGATTTCGGACAATTCTTTCTGGTCGAATGCCGGGGCACTGGCGACCAACGGCGATCCGCGGGTGATGTACAATGCCGACGCGCAGCGCTGGATTGTGACTGCCTTTTCGCAGGATGTGGCCAATATCCAGGTCGCGATTTCGGATACGGATGACGCGACTGGAGCGTGGAAATCGGTGATCTTCAGCGGTTTTGCCGGTGGGGTTGCCGATTATCCGACACTCGCGCTGGACAAGAATGCGGTTTATATTGGCACCAACAATTTCACCTCGTCGTTCCAGGGAACGACATTGAACGTGATCCCGATCGACAGCCTGTTTGGCGCGGGCGCGCCGACGGTGAACAATCTGAAGCAGTTTGTGACGCCCTTTCCGGGCATTTTTGAGGATCGTGGTTTTGCGCAGCAAGGTGTGAACAGCAGCAGTGTCAGCTCGACCGGCAAGGTGATTGCGGCATCGTTGTTCGATTTCGACTCCCTCGCTTTCACCGTGAACGACCTGTCATCGACGGATGCCACCGGCTCTTCGCTGGGAGCGGTGCAGTTCCTGGGTGAGGCGGCATTCACCAGCCCGGGTGCAGCGCGTCAGCCGAGTGCTGCGATTGCTGCCAACCGGCGGGTGATCGATGCGCTGGACGAGCGGATCAGCAGCAGCGTGTATGAGGCCAACGGCCTGATCTACATGGTGCATACGGTGAACTCCGGCCTGGACGGACAGGATGAGACGCGCATTCGCTATATCGTGATGGACGCCGATACCTTTGCCATCGTGGATGAAGGCGATATCGGCGAGGCGGGATATGACTATTATCAGGGCTCGATCGCGGTGAATGCGCTGGGCGAAGTGGTGATCGGATACAATCGGTCCGGGCTTGATCCGACCACGGGCAAGATCAGCTTCCTCGCCAGCATGTATCATACGGATGCCATGGGCAAGCTGGTGCAATATGGCGATGAGATCTTCCTGAAGGAAAGCCTGACCGACGATTATCACAACGGCAGTATTTTTGGTCAAAATGCGGCCGGACGGCAGCGGTGGGGTGACTACAGCCAGGTGTCGCTGGATCCTTCTGACATCCACAGCTTCTACCTGATCGGCCAGTTCGCGCGGGAATATAACCTTCCCGAATTCGGCCACCCGGGCGGCACCGGTGGTTCGCGCTGGGGCACCTGGATTGTCAATCTGACCTTTGCACAGGACGCCGTGGTTCCGGAGCCGGGCACCTGGGTGATGATGATTGCCGGATTCGGGCTGGTGGGCTTTGCCATGCGCCGGCAGCGGGCCAGCGCGCAAACGGCATAGCGGCTGTTGCCGCCGGGCGTGCTATACCGCCCGGGACGCATTTTTTGGGGGGGGGTATCGGCAGCCAGCCGATGCCCCCCCGCTGTTTCAGGGAGAGCCTTTGTGCGCATTCTGATTGTTTTTGCCCTTGTTGCCGGAGGTTCCGCCATGGCCAGCCCGAAATCGACCCCGTTGATAGGCCATTGGGGTGGTGACCGCCTGAATCTGGAATTGACGGACAAGGGTGGCACGATGACTCTGGATTGCGCGAGCGGCACGATCGCTCATCCGGTG
>JAIMJL010000045.1:0-2199 GCA_020693225.1 Sandarakinorhabdus sp.
TGCGGATCGCGCGCAGCGTCTTGCCCGTGAAGCCGCGCGAGATAACCGTGTCCGCCTCGCTCATCCCCACGATGGCATCCTTGTAGGGCTGCCCGGCGTGGGCTTCGGTGCTGGCAATAAAGCGGGTGCCCATCCACACGCCCTGGCACCCCATCGCGAGGGCGGCAGCCAGACCGCGCCCGTCATACAATCCACCGGCTGCAATCACAGGAATCTTCACCGCATCAACAACTTGCGGCCACAGCGCAACGGACGCGACACTGCCCGTATGGCCGCCGCCTTCGGTGCCCTGCGCGATCACCGCGTCACATCCGGCCTGCTCGGCCTTCTTCGCATGATCCACCTTGCCCACCATCGCCATCACCAGAATGCCGGCGTCTTTCAGTTGCTTGACGATGGGGTAAGGCACGCCAAGTCCGGCGATGAAGGCCTTGGCACCGTTGGCGATAATGATGTCCACCGCCGCCGTCAGGCTTTCCGGCTGCGCGGCGAGCAGGTCGACGCCGAACGGCTTTTCGGTCAGCGCGCGCACCTGCTGCATCTGGGCTTCGATCATCTTCACCGGAACGCCCGCCATGCCAAGCGAGCCGAAGCCGCCGGCATTGGAAACAGCCGCGCACACTTCGGCATAAGACACGCCGCCCATGCCGGCCAGCAGGATCGGATGCTCCACGCCGAGCATGTCGCAAATGGGGGTGCGCAGCGCCATCTCAGGCCGCCTTCTTCGCGGCATTGCCGTAGAAGGTTTCCGATTTCGCCGCCATGTCGCGCAGCATCTGCGGCGGAGCAAAACGCTCGCCGTGCGCTTGCGCCAGCTTGTCCAGCGTCTGCACCACGGTTGCCAGCCCGATCGTGTCGATGGCGCTGAAAGGTCCGCCGGTTTGCGGCATGAAGCCCCAGCCGAAGATGGCGCCCAGATCGCCATCTTCCGGCGTCTCCAGCACGCCTTCGGCAAAGCAGCGCGCAGTCTCCACCAGCTGGCGATACAGCAGCCGCTCTTTCACTTCGGCCGGCGTCGGCTGGGTGGCAGACACCGGAAAATGCGCCGAAAGCTCCGGCCAGAGATGCTTCGCGCCACCCTCCGGATAGGCATAAAAGCCCTTGCCATTCTTGCGGCCATGCCGGCCCAGCTCCATCATCTTTTCAATCACGCTTTCGCCGGGGCCGGGCTTGTAGGCATCACCCAGGTCCAGCCTGGTCTGCTGGCCAACCTTGTAAGACAGGTCCAGGCCAACCTCATCGTTCACCGCCAGCGGGCCAACCGGCATGCCCATCTGCTTGGCAACATTTTCAATCAGCGCCGGCGTCACGCCTTCGGCCAGCATGGCAAGGCCTTCCTGCACGAAGGTCCCGAAGCAGCGCGAGGTGTAAAAGCCGCGGCTGTCGTTCACAACAATCGGCGTCTTGCGGATCTGCGCCACATAATCCAGTGCCTTTGCAATGGCTTCCGGCCCGGTCTTCTTGCCAACAATGATTTCCACCAGCGGCATTTTCTCCACCGGGGAGAAGAAGTGGATGCCGATGAAATTCTCTTGTCTGCTCCACGCTTCGGCCAGTCCGGTGATCGGCAGGGTCGAAGTGTTGGAGCCGAAAATCGTGTCGGCCCCAACCACCGCTTCGGTCGCCTTGGTCACGCCAGCCTTGATTTCGCGCGATTCAAACACCGCCTCGATGATCAGGTCGCAGCCCTTCAGATCGGCATAATCGGTGGTCGCATGGATGCGGCCCAGGATTTCGGCGGCCTTGTCCGGCGCAGTGCGGCGCTTGGCCAGCCGGTCGGCGGTGTATTGCTTGCCCTTGTCGGCGGCTTCCTGGTCGCGGTCCAGCAGCACCACTTCTATGCCCGCCTGCGCCGACACCATGGCAATGCCCGCCCCCATCAGGCCAGCGCCCAGCATGCCGATTTTCGTGCACTTCATCGCCGGCACATTCTTCGGCCGCCGCGCGCCTTTTTCCGCCGCCTGCTTGGACACAAACAGCGAGCGGATCATGTTGGACGATTGCGGATCGGCCACCACTTTCGCAAAATATTTCGATTCCAGCCGCAGTGCTGTGTCCATCGGCAGTTGTGCGCCTTCGTAAACACAGCTCAATATCGCCTTGATCTGGTTCATGTTTCCATTGGACTGCTTGTGCGCCATGGCGTTGCCGCCAATGAACGTCTGCGCGAAATTCGGGTTCATCGCACCCGCACCGCCG
>JAIMJL010000045.1:2231-23174 GCA_020693225.1 Sandarakinorhabdus sp.
GGTGAATTTGGTTGGGTTGGCCTTCACCCACGCCTTGGCCGCATCAACCAGATCCGCGGCCGGAACAACGGCGTGCACAACGCCGAAGCCAAGTGCTTCCTGCGGGCTCATATTCTTGCCCTGCAACAGATACATCAGCGCCGGCTGCACGCCCATCAGGCGCGGCAGCCGCTGGGTGCCGCCGGCGCCGGGGAACAGCCCGACCAGCACTTCCGGCAGGCCCAGGACAATTTTCGGATTGTCAGCCACCACGCGATGATGGCAGGCCAACGCAATCTCCAGACCGCCACCCAGCGCAAGACCATTCAGTGCGCAAGCCACCGGCTTGCCGCAGGTTTCCAGGCTGCGCAGCAGGTTCTGCAGGCCGGATACGCCCTCGAACAGCCGCGCCATCTTCGATTTGCCGGACGCTTCGGCAGCGGCGGCGTCGCCCTGAAAATTCATGCCCTTGAGATCGGCACCGGCCACAAAGCCGGAAGCCTTGCCGCTGGTCAGCACCGCCCCCTTCACATCCGCATCGCTCTTGATGCGCTCAACGGCAGCGGCAAGGTCGCGCGCCAGATCGGCATTGATAACATTCATCGAAAGCCCGGGGCAATCGATCGTAAGAAGCAGGATCCCGTCGGAATCGAGGGTCTGGGTGATGGCGGTGGTCATTGCAATATCTCCAATGTCTGGAAGTCCCCCTGCCGGCTGCGGCAGAGGGCCTGATGTCAGATGCGCTCGATAACGGTCGCGGTGCCCATCCCGGCACCCACACACAGCGTCACCAGCGCGGTCTGCTTGCCGGTACGCTCCAGCTCATCCAGCACCGTGCTGATCAGCATCGATCCCGTGGCACCCAGCGGGTGCCCCATGGCGATGGCTCCGCCGTTCACATTCATCTTCTCGTGCGGAATGTTCAGCGCCTGCATCATCCGCAACACCACGGCCGCAAAGGCCTCGTTCAGCTCGAACAGATCGATATCGGCCACTGTCATGCCCAGCCGGTTCAGCAGCTTGGTCGTCACATCCGCCGGGCCGGTCAGCATGATGGCCGGTTCCGAACCGATCGAGGCCATGCCCTTGATGCGGGCCCGCGGCTTGATGCCGTATTTTTCGCCCATCGCCCGGTTGCCAACCAGCACTCCGGCCGACCCATCCACAATGCCCGACGAATTGCCGGCATGGTGCACATGGTTGATCCGCTCCACCTCCGGATAGCGCATCAATGCAATCGCGTTGAAGCCCGGCATCTGCTCGCCGATCCCGGTGAACGAGGGCGACAGGCTGGCCAGTGACTGCATGTCAGTCTGCGGTCGCATGAATTCGTCATGCGCCAGCACGACTTCGCCGATCACATCCTTCACACCAATGATGCTGTTCTTGAAACGCCCCTCTTTCCAGGCGGTTGCAGCACGTTTTTGCGATTCCACCGAATAGGCGTCCACATCATCCCGGCTGAAGCCGAACTTGGTGGCGATCAAATCCGCGCTCACGCCCTGCGGCACGAAATAGGTCTTGAAGGCAACCGCCGGGTCCATCGGCCAGGCGCCGCCATCACTCCCCATCGGGATGCGCGACATGCTTTCCACGCCGCCACCAATGGCGAAATTCGCTTCGCCGGAGATCACCTTGCCAGCCGCAATATTCACTGCTTCCAGTCCGGAGGCGCAAAAACGGTTGACCTGAAGGCCGGCCGTCGTTTCGGCGTAATCGGCATTCAAAACGGCGGTGCGGGCGATATCGGCACCCTGCTCGGCAACCGGCGACACGCAGCCCAGGATCACATCATCAACGTCAGCGGTATCGATGCCGGTGCGGTCGCGCAACGCCTGCAACACCTGGCTTGCCAGCTGGACAGGGGTGATCTCATGCAGCTTGCCATCCTTCTTGCCCTTGCCACGGGGCGTGCGGACGGCGTCGTAAATCAGGGCTTCGGCCATATATTCTCTCCCAAGAAGTTGCAGTGTCGATACGCCTGCCCGCGCCGCGAGCAAGCGCATTCTTGTGTCAGTCAGAAGGAATCCACCGGCATTGCCATCAGCGTGTCGGCGCCAGCCTCCACCTTCTTCGCCAGCGCCGGAGCATCCGGCAACACGCGCTCGAAGAAATGCCGCGCGGTGATCCGCTTGGCTTCATAGAAAGCGCGGTCTTCCGCACCGTCCGCCAGCGCCTCGGCAGACGCCTTTTCCATCACCAGCCAGAGCCAGCCGAAGGCCACCAGCGCCATCAGATTGAGGTAAGCAGTGGAGCCGGCACCGGCGTGGTTCGGATTCGCCATGCCATGCTGCATCAACCACATCGTGGCCGCTTCCAGATGACCTTTGGCGGCCGCCAGAGCTTCGGCATGCGGCATTGTCGCTTCGTCGCCGCGTGCATCGCTGATGGCCTCATCAACCAGCTTCAGGAAAGCACGCAACCCGCGCCCGCCGTTCTGCGCCAGCTTGCGACCCACCAGATCGAGCGCCTGGATGCCGTTCGCGCCTTCGTAGATCATCGCAATCCGCGCATCGCGCACGAACTGCTCCATGCCCCATTCGGCAATATAGCCGTGGCCGCCAAACACCTGCTGCGCATTGGTAGCGTGGCGATAGCCCTCGTCGGTCAGATAGGCCTTGATCAGCGGTGTCAGCAAAGACAGCACATCATCGGCCGCCTCGCGCGCTGCGGCGCTTTCCGCCTTGTGTGCCAGATCGGCTTGCAGGGCGGCCCAAAGGCAAAGCGCCCGCGCGCCCTCGTTGAAGGCACGCGCATCCATCAGCATCCGCCGCACATCAGGATGCACCATCAGCGAATCCGCCTTGGCATCCGGGTTCTGCGGGCCCGTCAACGCCCGGCCCTGCAAGCGGTCCTTCGCATAGGCTACCGCGTTCTGATAGGCGATTTCCGATTGCGAAAGCCCCTGCATGCCAACCCCAAGCCGCGCGACATTCATCATGATGAACATCGCCTTGAGCCCCTTCATTTCCTCGCCGACCAGATATCCGGTGGCGCCGTCATAGTTCATCACGCAGGTGCTGTTCGCGTGGATTCCCATCTTGTGCTCGATCGAGCCACAGGAAAGCGCATTGCGCACACCCAGCGAGCCATCCTCGTTCACCAGGAACTTCGGCACGATGAACAGCGATATGCCCTTCACGCTGTCGGGCGCACCGGGGGTTTTCGCCAGCACGAGGTGGATGATGTTTTCGGCCAGATCATGCTCGCCGGAGGAAATGAAGATCTTGGTGCCGCTCACCTTGAAGCTGCCGTCGGCCTGCGGCTCCGCCTTCGTTTTAATCAGGCCCAGATCCGTGCCGCAATGCGGTTCGGTCAGGTTCATCGTGCCGGTCCATTTGCCGGAAATCATGTTCGGCAGATAGCGCGTCTTCTGTTCATCCGAACCGGCCACATAGATCGCCGAAATCGCCCCCTGGGTCAGCCCCGGATACATCGAGAACGCCATGTTGGCGGAAGACTGGAACTCCTCGAACGCCGAGCCCAGCACATGCGGCAGGCCCTGCCCGCCCAACTCCTTCGGTGACATGAGGGTTCCCCACCCGCCATCGGTGAAGGCCTTGTAGGCCTCCTTGAAGCCGGTCGGCGTGGTCACGCTGCCGTCTGCATGGCGGGTGCAACCCTCGCGATCGCCCGACTGGTTCAGCGGGTGCAGCACCCCTTCCACAAATTTCGCGCCCTCCTCCAGGATCGCCTGCACCATGTCGGGGGTCGCATCGGCAAAGCCGGGCAGATTCTGATACCGTTCCAGCCCGACCACATGCTTTAAGACAAACTGGGTGTCTTTCACCGGTGCGCGATAGGTGGCTGGCATAAGGTCTTCTCCTGAAACTTCGGTCAGAGTTTGGCAGTGATGGTGGCGCAGAATTGGTCCAGCTCCGCGATGGTGGCGTCGATGGCATCGCGCTGCTCATGCAAGGCATTGATGCGGGCGCGGCATTTTTCCAGCGTGGCTTCCAGTTGCCCGCGGCGGGCCCGGCCCGGCTCATACAGATCCAGCAACTCGCGAATATCCGCCAGCGCAAAGCCCACCGCACGGCCGCGCAGGATCCAGGCGAGGCGCGCACGATCGGCGCGCGAATAAAGCCGCGCACTGCCGCGACGCTCAGGCGAAATCAGCCCTTCATCCTCATAGAATCGGATGGTGCGGGAGGTGACGTCGAACTCGCGCGCGAGGTCCGAGATGGTGAACGAATCGTTTTGCAAAGCCACACCCATGGCGGCGCAACTACTTTACCTTTACGTTCGCGTCAACATCAAATCGCCAAGGCAAAATTTCGCCGCCCGCCACCGCGCCCGCGCGATACAATTGCGGGCACAATGACGGGACAACGGTTACCGACCCTGAAAATGTGCCGGTGGCGAGGGGGTATTCACCACCGACCGAAAAATCATACGACAAGCCGTCAGACTTGTTTAGTCACAAAATGTGACATCGAAAGAAATCATGCGCCGGCTGGATGAAGACTGTTGCCCTCCAGCACCCTGAAAAAACAGGATACCGCGCCGGTATGGCAAGCCGGTCCGGCCGGAATCGCCAGCAGCTGCAGGCAATCCTGATCGCAATCCACGCGGATTTCCCGCACATCGAGCACATGTCCCGATGTCTCGCCCTTCATCCACAGCCGCTGCCGGCTACGCGACCAGAAATGCGCCCTGCCCGTTTCCCGCGTTCGTGCCAGCGCCTCCGCATTCATATGCGCCACCATCAGCAGCGCGCCGGTTTCGGCGTGCATCACAACCGCCGTCAGCAGGCCATAGGCATCATATTTCGGAAGGAAGGGATCAGCCATGCCGTGCGCGTTACCAACTTATGACGCTTTGCCTAGCGACAAACCGCGTGCGAGCCTTTAAATGGCCCCGAAGCGAGCGGCGGCAAGGCGAAATACCCCATGACAGACCAAGATTGCGGCCAGCAGCTGCTGTCCACCGACCCCTTTGAAGACGACAAGCTGCGCGAGGAATGCGGCGTGTTCGGTGTCTGGGGCGGCGCCCAGGCCGCCGCCATGGTGGCGCTCGGCCTGCATGCCCTGCAGCATCGCGGCCAGGAAGCCGCCGGCATCACCAGCTTCGATGGCAAGGAATTCCACTCGCACCGCGCCATGGGCCATGTTGCCGGCAATTTCGATCGCCCCGATGTGATCGAAATGCTCGCAGGCGATGCCGCCATCGGCCACAATCGCTATTCCACCACCGGCGAAACCGCGATGCGCAACGTCCAGCCGCTGTTTGCCGAGCTTTCAACCGGCGGCTTTGCTGTCGCCCACAATGGCAATATTTCCAACGCGATGACCTTGCGCGCGGAATTGATCCGCAAGGGCTCCATCTTTCAATCCACCAGCGACACCGAAACCATCATCCACCTGGTCGCCACTTCCACCCAGCGCACCCTGCTGGATCGCTTCATCGATGCCCTGAAGCAGGTGGAGGGCGCCTATTCGCTGGTCTGCCTCACGGCGCAGGGCATGATCGGCTGCCGTGACCCGCTCGGCATCCGGCCGCTGGTGCTCGGCAAACTGGGCGAAACCTTCATCCTCGCCTCCGAAACCGTTGCCCTCGATGTGGTCGCTGCCAGCTATGTGCGCGATATCGCCCCCGGCGAACTGGTGATCATCGATGAATCCGGCCTGCATTCGCTGATGCCCTTCAAGCCGATGAAGCCCCGCCCCTGCATCTTCGAGCAGGTCTATTTCTCCCGGCCTGACAGCTTCTCCGATGGCCAGTCGGTCTATCAGGTCAGGAAGCGCATCGGCGCCGAACTGGCAGCCGAAGCGGGCGTGGAGGCAGACATGGTGGTGCCGGTGCCGGATTCGGGAACCCCGGCGGCGATCGGCTATGCGCAGGCCGCCGGCATCCCGTTCGAGCTTGGCATCATCCGGTCGCACTATGTCGGCCGCACCTTCATCCAGCCGGGCGAGCAGATTCGTCACCTTGGCGTCAAGCTGAAGCACAACGCCAACCGGGCGATGATCGCCGGCCAGCGCCTCGTGCTGATCGATGATTCGGTGGTGCGCGGCACCACATCGGTTAAGATCGTGCAGATGCTGCGCGAAGCCGGCGCGAAAGAGGTGCATCTGCGCATCGCCTCGCCACCCACCCGGCATAGCTGCTTCTATGGCGTCGATACGCCCGAAGCCTCCAAGCTGCTCGCGCACAAGATGGATGTGGAGGCCATGCGGCAATATATCGGCGTCGAAAGCCTGGCCTTCATTTCGATCGACGGCCTCTATCGCGCGCTGAACGAGCCAGCCCGGCTCGCCAACCAGCCGCAATTCTGCGACGCCTGCTTCACCGGCGATTATCCCACAAGGCTTACCGACCAGGAAGGCCCACGCGCTTCGGCGCAACTGGCGCTGCTCGGCTGAAGGACTCCAAACCTATGATATTGGCAGGCAAAGTGGCACTGGTGACAGGTGCCAGCAGAGGCATCGGCGCGGCACTGGCCGAGCGGCTGGCACAAGACGGCGCGCATGTCATCCTCACCGCCCGCACCGAAGCCGGCCTGATCGAGGTCGAGGATCGCATCCACGCCGCCGGCGGCACCGCCACCATCGCGCCGCTCGATCTCGCCAAATATGATGATATCGACAAGCTGGCCCAAGCCATCGCCGGTCGCTGGGAAAAGCTCGACCTGCTGGTGCTGAACGCAGCGATGCTGGGAACGCTGTCGCCGCTCGGCCACGTTGCCCCGAAAGAATTCGAAAGCGTCATGGCGCTGAATGTCACGGCGCAGTGGCGGGTGCTGAGGGCCTTTGATCCGCTGCTCCGGCGGGCGCGCGGCAGCGTCGTTCTGCTCACCTCCAGCGTCGCCAACGGCGGCCGCGCCTATTGGGGCCCATATGCCGCATCCAAGGCCGCGCTCGAAGTGCTGGCCGGAACCTACGCCGACGAAATGCAGGCGCTCGGCGTCCATTGCCTGGTGGTCGATCCGGGCGGCACCCGCACCGCGATGCGCGCCAAGGCCTTTCCCGGCGAAGACCCGGCAACGCTGAAAGGCCCCGACGCCGTCGCCGATGCGGTGGCAGCACGTCTGTCCGAAGGCCTGCCCCCCGGCCTCAGCCGCATGGCAATCTCCACCCGCCCATAGAGCCCCCTTTCTGGAGGCCGTTTACGCTGCTCGGCATACGGCGGCCGACGCTTGACATCTTGCCCTCACATTACATAGTGAACGTTCACAATCACGAGCTCAGCCGAGTCGAAGCTGCGCCGTACTAGTTTGAGGGGAGTGAAAATGGCTGCATTTGCCGATCGCCGCGCCAATTATCTGATGCTCGGAGCGTCCGTGCTCGCGTTGACCATGGCCTCCAAACCGGTTCGCGCACAGGATGCCGCATCCACCGCAATGGCGGAAACCGAAGTCGAAGACATCATCGTCACCGGCATCCGCGCCAGCCTCCGCGCATCGAGCGATATCAAACGCCAAGCCATCGGCGTGGTCGATGCCATTTCGGCAGAAGACATCGGCAAATTCCCCGACACCAACCTCGCGGAATCGCTGCAACGGATCACCGGCGTGTCGATCGACCGGTCGAACGGCGAAGGCTCCACCGTCACCGTCCGTGGCTTTGGCCCCGAATTCAACCTGGTCACGCTGAACGGGCGGCAGATGCCGACCTCTTCGCTCGGCGATGGCGCCAGCCCGCCCTCCGGTCGCTCGTTCGATTTCGCCAATCTGGCCTCCGAAGGCATCGCCGGCGTAGAAGTCTACAAGACCGGCCGCGCCTCGGTTGCCTCGGGCGGCATTGGTGCCGTCATCAACATCAAGACTGCAAAGCCGCTCGATGCACCGGGCCTCAAGGGCAGCATCGGCGCCAAGGCCGTGCTTGATACCTCGCGCAACGATGGCAGCCCGATCACCCCGGAAATTTCCGGCATCATCAGCAACACATTCGCAGACGACAAGGTCGGGATCGCCATTTCCGGCAGCTACCAGAAGCGCAAGGCCAGCACGAACCAGGCCAATGTCGGCTGGCGTGACGGCTATCTCGGATCGGAAAACAACTGGGGCTCGCTGGCGCAGGAGGGCGACCCCCGCTACGCCAACATCACCAACCGCCCCGGCCCGACCGATGTGTATGCCGTGCCGCAAAACGCCTCCTATGATCTCACCGACATCGATCGCGAGCGCATCAACGGCCAGGCCGTTCTGCAATACCGCCCGACAGACGGCCTGACCGCCACGGTTGATTATACCTATTCGCAAAATGTCGTCGAAGCCCGGCAAAGTTCGGTCGGCGTGTGGTTCAACCACAATGACACGTCGAGCGCATGGACCGATGGCCCGGTCGCCGGCCCGCTCTTCTATTCGGAATCCTTCGGCCCCTCGAATGGCGGCTTTACCGATCTGTCGTACAGCGGCGCGCTTACGGAAAACAAAAGCGTCAACCGCTCGTTCGGCGCCAACCTCACCTGGGAAGCCCCCGGCGGTTTCACGGTCGCGCTGGATTATCACAAGAGCAGTGCCGAATCGAAAGCCAACAACCCCTATGGCACCAATGTGTCCATCGGCACGGCGGTCTATGGCATTGCCAAGCAAGGCATCAATTTCGAGAACGACCTCCCGGTCATCTCGTTCCAGAATGCGCCGGGCATCAATTCGGAAGACCCGTCGCTGCGCTTTGCCACCGGCAATGCCTTCCGCACCGGCTATTTCCGCAACGACATCGAACAGATCCAGTTCAACGGCAAATATGAAACCGACACCAGTTTCATCGAAAGCATCGATTTCGGCGTTTCCTATATCGACAGCAAGGTTCGCTCTGCCTACGGCTTCATCCAGAACGATACCTGGGGCGGTGCCGGCCCGGCCTCTGATATTCCAGACGATATCTTCACGCTGCAAACCCTGCCAGACAAGTTCAAGGGCGTTTCCGGCAGCAACGATCCGACGATGATCCAGCAATTCTATTCGTTCGATTTCGAACGGATGGCGGGCCTCATCGGCGATCTCTATGGGGTGTGCGGTGGCGACGGAAACTGCATCGCTGATTTCACCGTCGATCGGCGGATCCGCGAGCAAACGCTGGCCCCCTATCTCCAGTTCAACTCCAGATTCACCATTGCCGATCGCGATGCCCGCCTGCGCGCCGGCCTGCGCTACGAAACCACCACGGTGGATTCCACCGCACTGGTGCCAATCCCCGTCGGCACGCGCTGGGTGGCAGTGAACGAATTCACCATCATCTATTCGGCCGACAGCGATTTCACCCGCGTCAAGGGCACCTACGACAACTGGCTGCCATCGGTGGATTTCGATGTCGAAGTGGTGGACAATGTGAAGCTGCGGGCGTCCTACAGCCACACCATTACCCGGCCGAGCTACGACAATCTGCAAGGCGGCCAGACGGTTGACCAGCTGTTCCGCGTCGGCGGCGGCACCGGCAGCCAGGGCAATCCCGGCCTGCTGCCGTTCAAGTCGCAGAACTTCGATGTGTCAGCGGAATGGTATTATGATCCCACCAGCTACATCTCGGTCGGCTATTTCCGCAAGAAGGTGAAGAACTTCATCGGCCAGGACAGGGTTGATCAGGCGCTGTTCAACTTGCCGAACCCGGCGTCCGGCCCGCGCGCGGCAGCCGCCTATGCTGCCCTCGGCGCCAACGCCAACCTCGCGCAGGTGCGGCAGTATATCTTTGACAATTTCGCCTCCACAACCAACATCACCGGCGTGGACGTCAACGGTTTCACCACCGGTGACATCTTCGGCGTGCCGGGCGACAATGTCGTCAAC
The DNA here is from genome assembly GCA_020693225.1 of Sandarakinorhabdus sp. GTDB lineage: Bacteria > Pseudomonadota > Alphaproteobacteria > Sphingomonadales > Sphingomonadaceae > Sandaracinobacteroides. Next base: position 11,941 of record JAIMJL010000045.1, read on the forward strand.
TTCCAGGTGTCGCTGCCGCGCAACAATGATCAAACGGCAACGCTCACCGGCTGGGAATTCGCCCTGCAGCACAGCTTCTGGGAAAGCGGCTTCGGCGTCATCCTGAACTATACCATCGTCAACGGCGACGCGGTGTATGACAACACGCAACCGGCGAGCGTAACGCAATTTGCATTGACCGGCCTCAGCGACAGCGCAAACGCGGTCGCCTTCTACGACAAGAACGGCATCCAGGCACGCGTGGCCTACAACTGGCGCGACAAGTTCCTCGGTGGCTCCGGGCCAAACCCCTTCTACATCGAAGCCTATGGCCAGCTCGATGCCAATGCGAGCTACACGTTCGACAATGGCCTCAGCGTCTTTGTGGAAGGCATCAATCTCACCAACGCCAGCCGGCGCGGACACCGCCGCTCCGAAAATGAAGCCTTCTTCGCCAGCCCGGGCTATGGCCGCTATTCGGCCGGTGTGCGCTTCACCTTCTGACACGCACAGGTTGATTTCTTACCCCACAAGCCGGAAAAGCCACCCCATAGCGGGGTGGCTTTCTCCGTTTCTGCGCCATCCCGCGCAAGGCCTTCGGGCAACAGGATAGGGGTATTCGGTGGAGCGGCCGGTCAGGAACCTGGTGATCGTCGGAGGCGGCACAGCCGGTTGGCTTGCCGCCTGCCGGATCGGCGCACGCCGCCGCCTGGATGCCGCGGACCCGATCAGCGTGACCCTCATCGAAGCGCCCGACATCCCAACCATTGGCGTTGGCGAGGGCACCTGGCCCACCATGCGCAAGACGCTGGAGCAGATCGGCATCGATGAAGCCGATTTCCTGCTGGCCTGCGATGCCTCGCTGAAGCAAGGCTCCCGCTTCGATGGCTGGGTCACCGGCGAGCCGTCAGACCGCTATCTGCACCCCTTCGCCCCTCCTGCCCCCGTCGCTCCGGATGACCTCATCGCCGCCTGGCTGGAGCAGCCTGACCTCCCCTTCGCCCGCGCTGTCAGCCCGCAGCAGCACATATGCGATCTGGGCCTCGCGCCCAAGCAGAAGGGCATGCCGTCCTACGCGGGTGCCTTGAACTATGGCTATCATCTGGATGCCGGCAAGCTTGCCGCCCTGCTCGCCCGCCACGCCACCACCCGGCTCGGCGTGCGTCATATCCGCGACCAGGTCACCCGCATCACCGCAACCGACAACGGCGATATCGCGACGGTCGAAACTCGTTCGCATGGCGCCATTGCGGGCGACCTGTTCATCGATTGCACCGGCCATGCATCTCTGTTGCTGGGCGGCCATTTCGGCATAAACTTCGTCGATCGAAGCCCGGTGCTGTTCAACGATCGCGCGCTGGCCGTGCAGGTGCCGGTTGATCAGCAGGCCAGCGCCATCGCCTCGCAAACCATTTCCACCGCCCACGCTGCCGGCTGGATCTGGGATATCGGCCTGCCCACCCGGCGCGGCGTCGGCTGCGTCTATGCGTCCTCGCATCTGAGCGACGAACAGGCCGCCGAAACGCTTGCGGCCTATGTTGCCGCCACCAGCCCGCATGTGGATGCCAGCGCGCTCGGCTTTCGCGCATTGTCCTTCCGCTCTGGCCACCGGGAACGCTTCTGGCACCGCAATTGCCTCGCCATCGGCCTATCGGCCGGCTTTCTCGAGCCGCTGGAAGCGTCTGCCATCGTGCTGATCGAGCTCTCGCTCGACGCCTTGCTGGCCGGGTTTCCCGCCGACCGCGCCCTCATGGACATCCATGCCGGGCGCTTCAACCAGCTGTTCCGCTACCGATGGGACCGGATCATCGATTTCCTGAAGCTGCACTATGTCCTCAGCCAGCGCCCGCAGCCCTATTGGCAGGACCATCGCGCCGAAGCGTCGATCCCGCAAGGCCTGCGCGACCTGCTGCAGATCTGGCAATATCAGGCTCCGTCAGACCGGGATTTTGCCGCAGCCGGCGAAATCTTCCCGGCCGCCAGCTATCAATATATCCTCTATGGCATGGGCCACAGCCCGTCTGCCAACAGCCCCTTCCAGGGCGGCGATCTGGCCGAAGCCCGCAAAGCCCTGGAGATGGTGCGGCAGAAGGCCCGCGTACTGGCCTCCGGCCTGCCCAGCAATCGGGCCTATCTCGCTTCCTTGCAACCTGCCCGGCAACCGCTTCAGGAAAGAACCGGCTGACATGTCGAACCACGTTGCCCTCTCTGCCACCACCCACCGCAACCTGCGTGTCCGCACCGAAAGCGCAGGCAATCTCGGCGATGCGGTCATGGCCTGCATCACCTTCCCGGCCGAGTTCCGCTCGGTGCAGAATCATTTTCCCATTCTGTTCCAGCTGGCCGCCAACCGCGAAAGCTTTTCCATCCTCGCCCTGTTCGGCTTTGAAAATGGCGAAAACCTGTTTCTGCAAGGCGGCAAATGGGACGCGCGCTACAAGCCGCTTGCGCTCGCAGTGCAGCCCTTCCTGATCGGCCTGCCGCGCGAGCCCGGCGGCGAAAAGCAGGTGCATATCGATCTGGCCAGCCCCCGCATCAGCGCGCATGACGGCACCCGACTGTTCGATACCGATGGACTGCCGACGCCGCTGCTGGAATCCATGTCGCAAAAGCTGGGCGATCTGGACGCCGGCTACCAGGGCACAGCCCTCTATCTCGCGGCGCTGCAGAAATATGATCTGCTCGAGCCGCTCACGCTCGACATCACCCTGAACGACGGCGCAAAGAACCGCCTGGTCGGCTTTCACGGCATCAACGAGGAAGCCTTGCAGGCGCTGGACGGCGCGGCGCTGGCAGACCTGCACGCCGGCGGCCACCTCTTCCCCACCTTCATGGCACTTGCCTCGCTGTCCAACATCGGCGCGCTGGTCGAGCGCAAGAACCGGCTGCACGGGTATGGCTGACGCGCCTCCCGTGCCAGACGGATCGCCCGGCATCTTTGCCGCGATGGCGCCCATCCCGGAGCATTCGCTGCAACCGGGCGAAACAATCGACCAGCACCTGCAAATCGCCACGCAATCCGCTGCCGGGCCATTCGTCGTGCGCGGTCTGGCAAGAGACTGGCCGCTGGTAGCCGCAGGCCGCCAATCCGGCCGCGCCGCACGGGATTATCTGCTCAGCCTGCATCAGGATCGGCCGTTCACCGTCTCGTTCGGCCCTCCGCAGGAGGCGGGGCGGCTGTTTTACCGCTACGACATGACGATGAACGTGCAAACCGGTCGCTCGCGCCTGCCGGATATCTTTGCCCGCATCAATCAGAGCGAAGCCGCAACGAACCAGCCGATCATCTATCTGGCCTCGATCGATGTCGGCCATTATTTCAGCGGGCTGCACGAAGCCAATCACATCGATATGGGCGCGCGCTCCTGCCTCACCAGCCTGTGGATGGGCACCCGCACCCGGATCGCTGCGCACAATGATTTCCCGCACAACCTGGCCTGTGTCGCCGTCGGCCGGCGCCGCTTCACGCTGTTTCCACCCGATCAGTTCGCCAATCTTTACTTGGGCCCGATTGACAACACGCCAGCCGGGCGCGCCGTCAGCATGGTGGATTTCCATGCCCCGGATTTTCTGCGATTTCCGCGCTTTGCCGATGCAATTTCGCATGCGATGACAGGCGAGCTCGCCCCCGGCGATGCGCTCTTCATCCCGTCGCTCTGGTGGCACCATGTCGAAGGGCTGGACCCTTTCAACGTGCTGCTGAACTATTGGTGGCGCGAAACCCCGCGGCATCTCGGCCAGCCGCAGGATGCGCTGAACCATGCCATCATGGCGATCCGCGATCTGCCGGAGAGCGAAAAGCAGCACTGGCGCGCGCTGTTCGATCATTATGTCTTTCACAACAGCCCGGATGTCGTGGCCCATATTCCCGAAGCCGCGCGCAGCGTGCTTGGCCCCATGACGCCGGAAAATGCCAACAAGATCCGCACCTTTCTGCTGGGAGCCCTGAACCGATGACGAGCGCCACCCTGCGCGCACCCCTGCCGGCAACCGGCGCGCCGCTGCGTCGCATCGTGATCGCCGGCGGCGGCACCGCCGGCTGGATGGCTGCAGCGGCACTCGCCAAGACCATGGGCCCGGTGCTGGATATCACATTGGTGGAATCCGATGCCATCGGCACCGTCGGCGTGGGCGAATCCACGATTCCCCCCCTGGTGACCTACAACCGGCTGCTCGGTATCAAGGAGGCCGATTTCATGCGCGCCACCCAGGCCACCTTCAAGCTTGGCATCGCGTTCGAAAACTGGAAGCAGCAGGGCCACCGCTATTTCCACTCCTTCGGCACCACCGGCAAGGATCACTGGACCAGCGGTTTCCAGCACTTCTGGCTGCGCGGCCTCGAAAAGGGCCATGATTTTCCCTATGACGACTATTGCCTCGAGCTGAAGGCTGCTTTCGAAAGCAAATTCGCGCATTTGCCCGATGAGGCGATGAACTATGCCTACCAGCTGGATTCCAGCCTTTATGCAAAATTCCTGCGCGGCATGGCCGAAGAGCATGGCGCAAGGCGGGTGGAAGGCAGGATCGCCAGCGTCCGTCAGAATGGCGAAAGCGGCCTTCTGGAAGCCCTCGTGCTGGAATCCGGGGTGGTGATCGAAGGCGACCTGTTCCTCGATTGCACCGGCTTCCGCGCGCTGTTGATCGAGCAGACCCTGCACACCGGCTATGACGACTGGTCGCATTTCCTGCCCTGTGATTCAGCGATCGCCATCCAGACCGAATCCGTTGGCCCGCCGCTGCCCTACACCCGCGCCATCGCCCATGACGCCGGCTGGCAGTGGCGCATCCCGCTGCAACACCGCACCGGCAACGGCCTGGTCTACTGCAGCCGCTATCTTGATCGGGACGAGGCGCTTGCCCGTCTGCTCGGCAATATCGAAGGCAAAACGCTCACCGAGCCCAACTTCATCCGCTTCCAGACCGGCGCCCGCCGCCAGCAATGGTCGGGCAACTGCATCGCCATCGGGCTGTCGGGCGGCTTCATGGAGCCGCTGGAATCCACCAGCATCCATCTCATCCAGCGCGCCATCCTGCGGCTCATGCGGATGCTGCCGCATACCGCGCTCAGCCAGCGCGACATCGACGAGTTCAATGCCCAGTCCGATGTCGACATGGTGCAGATCCGCGACTTTCTCATCCTGCATTACAATGCCACGGACCGCCGGGATTCCCCCTTCTGGCAAGGCTGCGCCGACATGGTCATCCCCGACAGCCTCACCCAGAAGATCGAGCTGTTCCGCGAAACCGGCCGGGTGTTCCGCAAGAATGACGAGCTGTTTGCCGAAAACAGCTGGATCCAGGTCATGATGGGCCAGGGCATCATGCCCAGGGCCTATCACCCCATCGTCACCAAGATGCGCGACGAGGAGCTAGACCGCTTTCTCGCCACCCTGCGCCTAAATGTCAGCAAAACGGTCGCCGCCCTGCCGCAGCACCAGGCCTATGTCGCGCGCTATTGTGGTGCCGCCTTGTGATGCCCCGCGCAGCCCTGCTTGTGGGCTGGCTGTTGGCGGCTTCCGCCGCACCGGCAGCCGAGCCAGCCGGGCAATGGTCGCTCATCTGGTCGGATGAGTTTGAAGGCAGCCGCATCGATGCCGAAAAATGGAGCCTGGCAGACGATTGCTGGGGCGGCGGCAACGCCGAGCGACAATGCTACACCCGCAATCCGGCCAACGCATTTGTCAGCGACGGCCGCCTCAGCATCACCGCCCGCCGCGATCCGCACCGCGGCCCCGCCTACCCGATCGAACAGCGCAGCGATCCGGCCAAGTCGGCCGCGCTGGCGGAAAAACCGTTCACCTCGGCTCGCCTCAGCACGAAGGGGCATGCCGCCTGGCGCTATGGCCGTTTCGAGATTCGCGCGAAGCTGCCGCCGGGCCAGGGCAGCTGGCCGGCCATCTGGATGCTGCCCGATCAGCCACACTATGGCCGCTGGGCGGCCTCTGGCGAGATCGACATCATGGAAGCCGTCAACCTCGGCACCCCGCGCGAACCGGGATCGCGGCAGCCCGAAGACAGTATCCTTGGCACCCTGCATTTCGGCGGGGAATGGCCGAAAAACACCCAGCTCGGCAGCACGACCACCCTGCCCTTAAGCGCCGATGGCTTTCACACCTATGCGCTGGAATGGAGCGCCGATCGCATGCACTGGTCGATCGATGGCAAACGCTATGCCACGATCACCGCCGCTGACTGGAGCCGCAAGGCCAACCCGGATGACCCTGTTTCCGGCAAGCCGTTCGATCAACCCTTCCACCTGATCTTGAACCTCGCCATCGGCGGCGGCCTGCCGGAAGGCCGCAACCTCGGCGGCGTTGCCGAAACCGGCTTTCCAAGGCAGATGGTCGTCGATTGGGTGCGAGTCTATCGCTGTACGGTGGATCCGGAAACCGGAAAAGCCTGCGAGCAATAACCTGCAACCTGTTGAAATGCAGATAATCCGCCGCTACACGCTTCGCACGGCACAAAGGACTTGACGATGGCACGACGTCGCCAGGCAGTGACGATCCGGCATGTGGCAGCAGAAGCGGGCGTATCCCTGCAAACGGTCAGCCGCGTCATCAACAACGGCCCCAATGTCCGCGAAGCCGTCGCCAACCGTGTGAAAGAGGCAATCGCCCGGCTCGACTATGTGCCGTCGATTGCCGCCCAGCGCATGGGCGGCTCGCGCTCCTATCTTATCCTCGCGCTCAATGATCGCGATCGCACCATCGCCGACTGGCGCCAGCGTCAGGGGACGGACTGGGTCGATCAGATGCTGCTGGGCGGCATGCTGAAATGCGCCGAGCATGGCTATCGGCTGATCTTCGAACTGGTCGATACCCACAGCGACCATGTCGAGCGCGAGATTCTGGCGGCCCTGGCGGCGCTGCAACCCGATGGCGTGATCCTGACACCGCCGCACTCCGACAACCCGCTGATCACCGGCCTGCTCGCCGCGCAGGATCTGAAATTCGCCCGCATCGGCTCGCTGGAAGCCAGGCCCGGCATGGCCGTTTCCATGGACGATGCCGGCGCCGCCGCATTGGCCACCGCGCGCCTGCTCGAACTGGGGCATGAGCGCATCGGCTTCATCGCCGGCTCGCCGGACTACAGCATCAGCGCATCCCGCATCGAAGGCTGGCGACGGACCATGGTCGAGGCCGGGCTTGGCACCGACCTGCTGGCAGAAGGCGATTTCAGCTTCGCCTCCGGCCGCCGCGCCGCAGACCAGCTTCTGACCGCCGCCAGCCCGCCCACCGCCATCATCGCCAGCAACGACCAGATGGCGCTTGCGACGCTGGAGCTGGCGCGCGAACGCGGGCTGAAAATCCCCGAAGACCTGTCTTTGATCAGCTTCGACAACACGCCCCTTGTCTGCTTCACCCTGCCACCGCTCACTGCAATCGATCAGCCGATCGCCGAGATCACCGCAACCGCCGTCCAGCACATCATCGACGCAATGGCCGGTCGGGCAGTGCCCGATGCGCCCAGCATCATCCCGGCCACGCTCATCGAACGTGGCTCCACCGCTCTCCGCAAAGCAGGCCCGAAGGGGTGACCAGCCCGCCACCGGGCCCGCTCGATCAACCCCGCCAGCACCACGCCTTCCTGCTGCTCTATGCGCTCGCCTGGGCTGGCGGCGCCGTCGCCTATATCCCCCTCCTCACCCTGCTTCTGCCCATGCGTCTCACCGACCTTACCGGCAGCGCCGATGTGCAATGGCTTGCCTATGCAACCTTCGCCGGCGCGCTGACGGCAAGCCTCACCAACATCGGCTTCGGCTGGCTCAGCGACATCACCGGCAACCGCCGCGGCTGGATTGCCGCCGGCCTTGCCATCACCCTGCTGAGCTACGGCCCGATCAGCCAGCTGACAGCGCCCTTGGCGCTCATCCTCGCGCTCATGGGCTGGCAATTCGGTCTCAACATGATGCTGGGGCCATTGGCCGCCTGGGCGGCAGACACGGTGCCGGATTCGCAGCGCGGGTTGTTGGGCGGGCTGCTCGCCCTTGCGCCCGCCACCGGCGCATTGACCGGCGCCCTCGTCACCATCCCCGGCCTCGCCTCGCCCGAGGGTCGCATCGGTCTGGTGGCGCTGCTGGTTGCCGGCATGGTGCTGCCCGTGCTGCTGAAAGGCCGGCCGCTGCCCATGCCTCTGCCTGCGGCCAGCGTGCCCGAAGCCGCTACCGTGCCGACGGCTGCCAGGCGGGCGATCGCCTGCATGTGGATCGCCCGGCTGGCCATCCAGACATCCGAAGCGGTGCTGTTTGCCTATCTGCTGTTCCTGTTCCGCGCCATCGATCCCGCCTTTCGCGATGCCGATATCGCGCGCATCTTCAGCCTTGTGCTGCTGCTGTCGGTGCCGCTGGCGCTGCTCACCGGGCGCTGGGCAGACCGCAACGCACAGCCGGTTGCGCCGCTTGCCGCCCTTGCCGGGGTGGCCGCCGCCGGTCTGGCGCTGATGGCTTCAGCCAATGGCCTGTCGCATGCGCTTGCAGGCTATATCCTGTTCGGCCTTGGCTCCACCATTTTCCTCGCCCTGCACGCCAGCCAGACCATGCGCGTGCTGCCCCGGCCAAACCGTCGCGGTCGCGATCTCGGCCTGTTCAACCTTACCAACACCCTTCCCTCGCTGCTGGTTCCGGTGCTGGCGCTCGGCATCGTGCCCGGATTCGGTTATGGCCCACTGCTGTGGTTGCTCGCGGCTCTCGCCCTGGCTGCCTGCCTGCTGCTGGCAAACCTCCGGCTTTTCAGCTGATCGGCGCCACACTTTCCCTTACCATTCCTCTTGCCATTCCTCTTGCCATTCTCCAACCAAGCTGCGACAGTTTGTCTTGATAACGTTCCCAAACGGCATATCGGCCCAAGTGGGATAGTGGCCCAAACGGGTCCTGAGGGATGGAAACGGCGATGAAAACCTTGGCAATCGGCACAGCACTCCTGTTGTCATCCACGGCACTGGCAAAGCAACCGGATGCAGTTCCTTTGAGCGGCGTCGCGCAGCCCGCCAACTGGCCCGCCGCCAGCAGTCCGGCAGACATCACCGATGCGGCAACCGAAGCGCGCATCACCGCCCTGATCGCCCGCATGACCATCGAGCAAAAGGTCGGCCAGACCATCCAGGGCGACATCAGCACCTTCACCCCGCAAGACCTCAAGGCCTATCCGCTCGGCTCGGTCCTCGCCGGCGGCAACAGCGGCCCCTATGGTAACGAGCGCGCCACTCCGGCCGAGTGGGATCGCATGGTGCGCGAATATCGCGCCGCCTCGCTGGTTCCGGCCGCCAACGGGATTGCCATCCCGATCATCTTCGGGGTCGATGCCGTGCATGGGCACAACAATGTGCCCGGCGCCACGCTGTTTCCGCACAACATCGGTCTGGGTGCCGCCAACGATGTCGATCTCATCTATCGCATCGGCGTCGCCACCGCCGTCGAAGTGGCAGCAAGCGGCATCGAATGGACCTTCGCGCCAACGTTGGCCGTGCCGCAAGACCCGCGCTGGGGCCGCACCTACGAAGGCTTTTCCGCCGTTCCCGCGCAGATCGCTGCCTATGGCCGCGCCATGACGCTGGGCTTGCAAGGGCCGCTCGTCGCCAGCCAGCCGCTCGCCAAGAATCGCGTTGCTGCCACCGCCAAGCATTTCCTCGCCGATGGCGGCACCGCCGGCGGCAAGGACCAGGGCGACGCGCTGATCTCCGAAGCAGAGCTCATCCGCACCCACGCCCAGGGATACCCGGCGGCCATCGATGCCGGCGCGCTCACCGTGATGGCCAGCTTTTCCAGCTGGAACGGCGTCAAAACGCACGGCAACCAGTCGTTGCTCACCGGCGCGCTGAAAGACCGGATGGGCTTCAAAGGCTTCATCGTCGGCGACTGGAACGGCCACGGGCAGATTCCCGGCTGCACGGTGATCGATTGCGCCGCGGCACTCGAAGCCGGTCTGGATATGTACATGGCACCAGACAGTTGGAAAGGCCTGTTCGATTCTCTTGTAAAGCAGGTGCGTGCCGGCACCGTGTCGATGGTCCGGCTGGACGATGCCGTTCGCCGCATCCTGCGCGTCAAGGCGAAGCTCGGCATGCTGGAAGCCGCCCGCCCGCTCAGCGGCAATTATGCCGCGGTCGGCGCGCCAGAGCATCTGGCGCTCGCCCGCGAGGCGGTCGCCAAGTCGCTCGTGCTGCTGAAGAACAACGGCAGCGTCCTGCCAATCCGTCCAGGTGCCAGGGTGCTGGTAACAGGCGACGGTGCCGACAATCTCGCCAAGCAATCCGGCGGCTGGACCATCACCTGGCAGGGCACCGATCTCACCCGCGCCGATTTCCCCAATGGCCGCTCGATCTGGCAGGGCCTAGAAGCCTCCATCCAGCAGGCTGGCGGAAAGGCGGAACTGGCCGCCGATGGCGCTTTCACGCAAAAGCCCGATGTGGCGATCGTGGTGTTTGGCGAGCAGCCCTATGCCGAGTTTCAGGGCGACATCCCCACGCTCGATTATCAACCCGCCGGCGCCACCGATCTGGCGCTGCTGAAGCGGCTGAAGGCAGCCGGCATCCCGGTCGTGTCGGTGTTTCTGTCCGGCCGGCCGCTGTTCACCAGCCCGGAAATCAACGCCTCCGATGCCTTTGTCGCCGCCTGGCTGCCGGGCAGCCAGGGCGATGGCGTGGCCGATGTTCTGGTCGCCGGCGCCAATAGCAAGCCGAGGCAGGATTTCACCGGCCGGCTCAGCTTTCCCTGGCCAGCGGATGCCCGCGCGCCGATTGAAAAGCCGCTGTTTCCGATTGGCTATGGGCAGAGCTACCGCAAGTCGCAAAAGGTCCCCGCACTGAACGAGGCACTGGGTGTAGACATGGCCGCAGCGCTGAATGTCGATCGCTATTTCGAGGCCGGCCGCGCCCGCTCCCCCTGGACCCTGTCGATCACCGACAGCGGCGGCACCCGCCCCGTCACCTCCGCCCCCGTCACCAGCCCGGCCGGCTTTGTCTCCGCCCGGTCGATCGATCTGAAGGCGCAGGAAGACGCCAAGGCGCTGATCTGGACGGGGCCGGGCAGCATCAGCATCGATGGCCCGCCCGCCGATCTCGATCGCGAGCTGAAAGGCTCGTTCGCGCTGCGTCTGGACTGGCGGATAGACAGCAAGGGCACCGCCCCGGTGGCCGTCGCCTTCGGCGACAAGCCGCTGGACATCAGCCAGAAGGTCGCGAGCGCCAACACCGGCGAACTCGGCAGCGTGCGCATCCCGCTGCGCTGCTTCGTCGATGCCGGTGCCGACATCCAG
>JAIMJL010000046.1 GCA_020693225.1 Sandarakinorhabdus sp.
GCGGGTGCAGAGCGCGGTGTCTGGCGACACATCGGGGAGGTGGCGCCAGCAACGGTCGCAGCGGGGGTTATCCGAAACGGCGGCAACCACCGCCGCTTCGCCTGCTGAAAGGCGGGCCTCGACATGCGACACGATGCACAGTTCGGCGAAATCGACCGATTGCACCAGCGCCAGATCCTCCGGCGTTGGCAAGGCGATCTCCATGCGAACCTGCGCGCTGGAGCCGACCTGCTTGTCGCGGCGCATCGGCTCGATCGCCTGGGTGACCTGCACGCGCAGGTCGCGCAGGCGGGCATAGCGGGCTTCCAGATCGGCATCGCGCCAATCGGCGTTGATATCGGCGTAGGTCTGCTGGTGGATTGACCCGGCATCCGCGCCGTAGCGCGTTTCAAACGCTTCTTCGCTTGTGAACACCAGCACCGGGGCGAGCCAGCGGGTGATGGCATCGAACAGGATTGCCAGCACCGTGCGATAGGCAAGGCGCTTGGGGCTGTCGGCACGGTCGCAATAGAGGCTGTCTTTGCGCACATCGAAGAAGAAGGCGGAGAGGTCCTGGTTGACGAAGTGCAGGATGGCGGCGGTGTAGCGGTTGTAGGCGTGTACTTCGAGATGGCCGCGAAGCTCGGCATCGAGGGCAGCGAGGCGGGAGAGGATAGTGCGCTCCAGCTCCGGCATATCGCCATGCGGCACCGCCTCCGCCGGCGTATAGCCATCCAGCGCGCCGAGCAGATAGCGGATGGTATTCCGCAGCTTGCGATAGGCATCCACCGTCGTCTGCATCGCCAGCTTGCCGAAGCGCTGGTCTTCGGTGGTGTCGGTCATCCCCACCCACAGCCGCAACACATCGACACCGGACTCGCGAATAATGGTCTGCGGATCGACCACATTGCCGATGGATTTCGACATTTTGCGGCCCTTGTCGTCCAGCGTCATGCCGTGGGTGTAGACGCCCTTGTAGGGCGCCCTGCCCCGGGTGCCGCAGGATTCGAGCAGCGACGACTGGAACCAGCCGCGGTGCTGGTCGGAGCCTTCGAGATAGAGATCGGCCTGTTCCGCCCCCAGCCGCGCTTCGGACACGAAGGCGTGGGTGGAGCCGGAATCAAACCAGACGTCGAGAATGTCGGTTACCTGCTCATAATCGTCAGCGTTGTAGCCGGGGCCGAGCAAATCCTGCGGGTCCCGTGTCCACCAGGCGTCGGCACCGTCTTGCGCGATTGCAGCCGTGATACGAGCGTTGACTTGCGGGTCTTGCAGATAGTCGCCGCTGCCCTTTTTCACGAACAGGGTGATGGGCACGCCCCAGGCGCGCTGGCGGCTGAGCACCCAGTCCGGCCGGCCTTCCACCATCGCGCGGATGCGGTTTTCGCCGATGGCGGGGAACCATCTGGTGTCGGCGATGGCTTGCAGCGCGCGGGACCGAAGCGTGCTGCCGTCACCGAGGTCGCGATCCATCGCGATGAACCATTGCGGAGTGCAGCGGTAAATCAGCTTGGCCTTGGAGCGCCAGCTGTGCGGATAGCTGTGCTTGTAGTCGGCAGACGCAGCGAGCAGCGCGCCGGCTTCGCGCAGCGCGGTGCAGATCGGGCCGTCGGGGGCATTGACCTTGTAGACATGCTGGCCGCCGACGATGGGCCATTCCGGCAGATAGGTGCCATCCGGGCCGACGACGAACTTCGGCTCGATGCCGTGTGCCTTGCAAAGCAGGAAATCATCCTCGCCATGATCCGGCGCCATATGGACGATGCCGGTGCCCTGCTCGGTGGTGACGAAATCGCCGGGAAGGAGGGGGCGCGGTTCGGCGAAGAAGCCTCCGAGGTCATGGAGGGGGTGGCGGGCGATGGCACCAACTAGAGATGCTCCTTTGAACGGGCGTCCAAATATCGGAACCTCTCCGTTAAACAGCCGCATGAAAAGACCATCAGGCAACGCGAGTACATTGGCGACGATGAACAGTTTTCCATCACGTTCAAACGAAACGTAATCGACATCCTCCCCAAAGGCCAAAGCCCGGTTCACCGGCAGCGTCCAGGGCGTTGTCGTCCAGATCACCGCGTGCGCGCCGACCAGTTCCGGCGCATTCGGCGCTTCAACAATCTCGAACGCCACATCGACCTGCGTGGAGGTGATATCCTCATATTCGACTTCGGCTTCCGCCAGCGCCGTCTGCTCCACCGGCGACCACATCACCGGCTTGGCGCCACGATAAAGCTGGCCGCTCTCGGCAAACTTCATCAGCTCCTGCGCAATCACCGCTTCGCTTGCGAAGTCCATGGTAAGATAGGGGTTTTCCCAATCGCCCCACATGCCGAGCCGCTTCAGCTGGTCGCGCTGGGCGTCGATCCAGCTGGCGGCATAGTCCCGGCATTGCTGGCGGAAGGCCAGAAAATCCATCTCGCCCTTCTTGATGCCCTTGGCCCGGTTCAGCTCCTCCACCTTCCACTCGATGGGAAGCCCATGGCAGTCCCAGCCGGGGATGTACGGGCTGTCGAATCCCATCATGCTGCGCGTGCGAACCACGAAATCCTTCAGGATATGGTTCATCGCATGGCCGAGGTGCATGTCGCCATTGGCGTAGGGCGGGCCATCGTGCAGGATCCAGCGCGGCGCGCCTTCGCGCGCCACCCGCAGCGCATTATGGCTGCCTTCGGACAGCCAGCGCGCCAGCAGGCGCGGCTCGGTTTCGGACAGGCCCGCCTTCATCGGAAAGTCGGTTTTCGGCAGGAATACGGTGTGGCGGTAATCTGCCGCCTGGGGTGCTTGGCTCATGGCAGCGAGGCTTTAGAGCAAAGCGCATCCCGCGCAAGGGCAGTTGCGAATGCTGTTCAAAGGCGTTTGCATTTAAATATCTGATTTTGCTTGATTTTTATTCGAGACTTGGGTAGGGATGGAGAAACTCATGAAAAAAGGCACGCAGCATGAAGGGCGACAAGAAGGTCATCGAATATCTGAACGCGGTGTTGAAGGGCGAACTGACTGCGATCAATCAATATTTCCTGCATGCCCGCATGCTCGACAATTGGGGCATCAAGAAGCTGGGCGCCTATGAATATCATGAGTCGATTGACGAAATGAAGCACGCCGACAAGCTGATCGAGCGCATCCTGTTTCTGGATGGCCTGCCCAATTTGCAAAGCCTAAGCCGGCTGCGCATCGGCGAAAATGTGCCGGAAGTGCTGCAGGCCGATCTGGATGTGGAATATGAAGCGCTGGCGATCCTGAAGGAGGCCATTCCCTATTGCGAAAGCGTGCGCGATTTCGTGTCGCGCGACCTGTTTTCCTACATCCTCGCCGCCGAGGAAGAGCATGTGGATTTCATCGAAACGCAGCAACAGATGATCCGCGACCAGGGCCTGCAGAACTATCTGCAGCTGCAATCGGAGCCTGCCGGGAGCTAATCCTCCCGGGAGCTAATCCTCGCCAAACTTGCTTTGCACCAGCGCGACGATGGCGGCGAGGGCTGCTTCGGCCTGCGCCCCTTCGGCGCGCACGGTTATGCTGTCGCCGGTGGCGGCGGCCAGCATCATCAGGCCCATGATGGAGGTGCCCAGCACATCGCTGCCGTCTTTCGACACGGTGATCGTGGCATCATATTGGCTGGCCAGCGTGACGAACTTCGCGCTCGCCCGCGCGTGCAGGCCGCGCCGGTTGCTGATGCCGAGCGTGACCGGTCCGGCCGACGCCACTAGGCCGCCTCTCCCAGCAAGCGACTGGCGACCGAAATATATTTGCGCCCGGCTTCCTGCGCCATATCCACCGACTCGCCCACGCTTTTCGTTTTGCGCACGCTGGACAGCTTGATCAGCATCGGCAGGTTGATGCCGGCGATCACTTCCAGATTGGGCTGCCCGAGCAGCGAAATGGCGAGATTGGAGGGGGTTCCGCCGAACATGTCGGTCAGCAGGATCACGCCCTTGCCGCTATCGACGGCGGCCGCCGCCGTGGCGATTTCCGCGCGCTTTTCCTCCATGTCGTCGGAGGCTTCGATGCAGACGGCGACACATTGCGCCTGCGGGCCGACGACATGCTCCATGGCGGCGATGAACTCCGCTGCCAGCCTGCCATGGGTGACCACCACCAAACCGATCATGCCTATCCTTCCTCCGGCAAAACGGAAAACAGCGCGTCTTCCGTCTCGTCGACCGCGTCCCGGCTGCGATCGCGGTGCGCAACCGAATTGCTCCAACCCTTGTTTTCCAGCCACTTGCCGGCAGCTTCTGCCACAGCGACCGAGCGATGCCGCCCGCCGGTGCAGCCGAAGGCCACGGTGACATAGGCACGCCCCTCTTTCGCATAGCCGGGCAGCAGCAAGGCGAGAAGGCCCATAATCGCCTCGAATGCCGGCGCATAGGCGGGATCGCTCTCGACATGCCGGGCGACGGCCGGATCGGTGCCTGTGAGCGGCCGCAGCGCCGCATCCCAATGCGGATTCTTCAGGAAGCGCATGTCGAACACCAGATCGGCATCGCGAGGCACCCCTCGCGAATAGCCGAAGCTGACCAGCGTGAGGGTCAGCGCATGGCCATCGACCGCGCGGAAGCGCTGGCCGATTTCGCGGCGCAGATCGTTGGAGCTGAAATCGGTGGTATCGATCACGATATCGGCTGCCTTGCGCAGCGATTCCAGCATCTCCCGTTCCCAGGCGATGCCATCGACCGCCGGCCGATCAGTGGCCAGCGGATGTCTGCGGCGGGTTTCGGAAAAGCGCTTCACCAGCTCCGGGCCGGCGCAATCAAGGAACAGGATCCGCACCGTTCGGCCGCTGCGCGACAGATCGGCAATGGCCCCGAGGATGTGGCGCGGATCGAAGGCGCGGGTGCGCGCGTCGATCCCGATGGCCAGCGGACGCTCCGTGGGTGCCGCCAACAGCGGCGCAAACAGCGCCTGGGGCAGATTGTCCACCGCTTCAAAGCCCAGATCTTCCAGCGCCTTCAACGTGGTGGACTTGCCGGCACCGGAAATGCCGGTGACCACCAGCACCGGTGGCAGGGCCTTGCCGTTTGCCTGTTCTGCCGGATCAGCCTGCGCCATCGTTCGTCCATAGCGCAGACCCAAGCGCCAGCGCCACTGCCCTTTCCACGATGAGCGGTGCACTGGCGGCAAAGGGCGCGACGGCGATCGCCGGCACCGCAATCCCGCTAAGTGTTCGATAGACGGGATCGGGCAGTCGCTCGGGCGGCTCCGCCAGATCGCAGAGCAGGACGACCCGCGCCGACGCGGCGAACGGCAGACGGATGAGCCCGAGGCCGCGCACTTCCAGCATGCCGGCGATGGCGGCAGGCGGGCGGGCAATCAGCAATCCGGCTTCGGCTTGCAGTTCAACCTGGTCATCCGCCACCAGCACGCCGCCGCGATCGATAAGCCGCAGCGCCAGATCGGATTTTCCGGCGCCCGGTGGCCCGGTTAGCAGAACGGCAGAAATGGGCTGGGCCGGCTGCCCGATGGCGACCGCAGTGGCATGCACCCGCTGCATCAAAGAGCGGGCAGGGAAACGACGAAGCAGGCGCCCGGCAGGCCATCGGCGCGCGCTTCAACCCGGATTTGCCCGTCCATGGCTTCGAGGATAGCGCGCGCGATGGAGAGCCCCAGCCCGCTGTGCTGGCCGAAATGCTCGGCCGCCGGCCGTTCGGAATAGAAGCGCTCGAAAATGGCATCGCGGGCTTCCGGCGGCACGCCCGGCCCCTCGTCTTCCACGCTCAGCACGATCTGGCTCTCGTGGCGAACGACCTGCACCTGCACCTGCCCGGCAATGGGTGAAAAACTGATGGCATTGTCGATAAGATTGTTCAGCACCTGCCCCAGGCGATCGGCATCGGCGGCAACCAGCAGCGGCTGATCCGGTGCCTTAACGCGCACCCGGATGCCCTGCGGCAACGGGCCGGATGCCAGCATGGCGGCAACGGTGCCGCTCGCGAGCGCGGCAAGATCGACCGGATGCAGGCGCGTGCGCGACAGTTCGGCATCGATGCGCGAGGCCGCGGAAATATCGGAAATCAGCCGGTCGATCCGCTGCACATCGGCATTGATAAGCCCGAAAAGCTGCGCCCGCGCCGCGCGATCGCGCACGCTTCCCAGCGCCTCCACGGCGCTGCGCAGGCTGGCCAGCGGATTTTTCAGCTCGTGCGCCACATCGGCGGCAAAGGCTTCGGTGGCGTCGATGCGGTGGCGCAGCGTGGCGGTCATGTCGGCCAGCGCCCGCGCGAGGGCGCCGATTTCGTCGCGCCGGTGCGGCAGGCGGGGCACCACCACATCGCGGGCGCGGCCCAGCCGCACACGGTGCGCAGCAAGCGCCAGCTGGCGCAGCGGCACCACAACGGTGCGCGCCAGATACAGGCTGAGCAGCAGGCTGAAACCCAGCACCACGAGAAAGACGGTGAACGATGTCTGCCGTTCCCGGCGCACTGAATCGAGGACGTCCGGCGTATCCACCGTGAGCAGCACGATAGCGCCAGGTGCGGCGTTGTCCGCAGGTTTTGCCACCGGAACAGCCGCCTGCAGGATTACCAGCCGGTCGGGCGTCCGCCAGGCCGCCGTCTGCGCCCGGCCGCTGACAAAGGCTGCCTCGGCCTCCGGCCAGGCCTGCCGCACATCTGCCATGGGTTCGGCAATCTCCGGCAGGCGCTCCTGCTGGCTGAGAAAGGCAATCATCCGGTCTATCAGCACGGCACTCTGGCGGCGAAAACCCTCGGTCGTGGGGTCTTCGAGCGCGAAGCGCGCTACCTGCGGGTTGCGCCAATTGTCTGCCATCAGGGCGCCGTCCGGGGCATAGACCCTGACGCGGGTGCCACGCGGCGTGGTGAAGTTCGCCAGCGCAAGAGAGGCTTCCCGCAAGCCTTCGTCGGCAAGGAAATGCGCGATGATGTCGCCCTGCTGCACCAGCTCGCTGGCCCGTGTCTCCAGCATCCGCGCACGGAAACTGTCGAGATAGAGAATGCCGCCGGCCAGCGCGAACAGGGCCAGCAGGTTCACCACGAGGATGCGGGTGACCAGCGACGACCAGCTGCCGAAGCGCGGCTGGCGGAGCCGTGCTGCCGGCTGCGGCTCGATCCTGCTGGCCGGCGCGTTCATGGCCTACTGGTCGGCGACATCGAAGCGATAGCCGACGCCGTACAGGGTTTCGATGGCATCGAAGGCCGGGTCTGCGGCGCGGAATTTCTTGCGCAGGCGCTTGATGTGGCTGTCGATGGTGCGATCGTCCACATAGCTGTCGTGCGCATAGGCCACATCCATCAGCTGGTCGCGCGATTTCACGAAGCCGGGCCGCTGCGCCAGCGCATCGAGAATCAGGAATTCGGTGACCGTGAGCGCGACATCGCGGCCGTTCCAGCGGACGCGATGCCGGGCCGGATCCATGGTCAGCGGGCCGCGCACGATGGGATCGGTGGGATCGGCGGGATCGGCTGCGCCTTCGGCCAGCAGCTGCCGGTTGGCAGTCCGCCGCAGCACGGCACGAATCCGCTCGATCAACAGCCGCTGCGAGAAGGGCTTGCCGATATAGTCATCCGCCCCCATCGCCAGGCCGAGCGCCTCGTCGATCTCGGTGTCTTTCGAGGTGAGGAAGATGACCGGCAGGTCGGATTTTTCGCGCAGCCGGCGCAGCATTTCCATGCCGTCCATGCGCGGCATCTTGATATCGATCACCGCCAGGTCGGGCGGATTGTCGAGGCAGCCTTTCAGCCCGGCCGCACCATCGGAATAAAGCCGTGTTGCGAACCCATCGGCCTGCAGCGCCAGGCTAACCGAAGTCAGAATGTTGCGATCGTCGTCCACAAGGGCAATTGTTTTCGCGTGCGGCGGGTTCAACGGGATCTCCGAAATGGCCATGCCGCAGCTTTATACCTGCCAACCGGCATTTGAAACCGGCTGGCGGTTTCAACACTTGCATCAGGGGCCGCCGGGCCGCTACGGACGCTGCATACGTATGCGGCAAAAGGCATGGCAGCCGGCGGAAGCCGGAGCGGCTTCACGCAGCATTTGGGAACTGCAAACGAAACGCACACGAAAGGTTGGTTCATGGGAAGTTCGTCCACCACCGGGCATGATCTGGCAGCACTTGGCATCACAACGGATGCAGCGGTTCACTGGAATTTGGGGACGGCGCCACTGGTCGAGTTTGCCGTGCAGCGCCGCGAGGGCCTGCTGTCCAAGGATGGTGCATTCGTGGTGGAAACCGGAACGCACACCGGGCGCTCGGCCAACGACAAGTTCACCGTGCGCGACGCCGAAACGGACCAGTCCGTGTGGTGGGGCAAAACCAACAAGCCGATGGCACCGGCGCATTTTGCCGCACTCAAGGCGGATTTCCTGGCGGCCGCCGCGGCCAAGGACACGTTGTTTGCGCAGGATCTTTTTGGCGGGTCGCAGGCGGAACACCGGGTCAATGTGCGGGTGATCACCGAACTGGCCTGGCATTCGCTTTTTGTCCGCACCCTGCTGGTGCGGCCCACGCAAGCGGAGCTGGCCGATTTTATTCCAGAATATACCATTGTCTGCCTGCCCAGCTTCGTGAGCGATCCGGCACGCCATGGCACCCGGTCAGCAACCGTTGTGGCGGTGAACTTCACGGAAAAGCTGATCCTGATTGGCGGCACCGCCTATGCCGGCGAAATGAAGAAGTCGGTGTTCGGCATCCTGAACTATCTGCTGCCGATGCGCGGCGTGATGCCGATGCACTGCTCGGCCAACATCGGGCCGGATGGCGACACGGCGGTTTTCTTCGGCCTTTCGGGCACCGGCAAGACGACACTGTCGGCAGATGCCAGCCGCACGCTGATCGGGGACGATGAGCATGGCTGGTCTGACACCGCCGTGTTCAACTTCGAGGGCGGTTGCTATGCCAAGGTGATCCGCCTGTCGGAAGCCGCCGAGCCGGAGATTTTCGCCACCACAAAGCGCTTCGGCACGGTGCTGGAAAATGTGGTGATTGATCCCGCAAGCCGCGAAATCGATCTGGACGACAACCGGCTCGCGGAAAACAGCCGCGGTTCCTATCCGATCCATTTCATCCCCAACGCCAGCGCCGACAATCTGGGGCCGGTGCCCAAGAATATCATCATGCTGACGGCGGACGCGTTCGGCATCCTGCCGCCGATTGCCAAGCTGACCCCCGATCAGGCGATGTATCACTTCCTGTCCGGCTACACGGCGCGCGTGGCGGGGACGGAAATCGGTGTGACCGAGCCGGATGCCACCTTCTCCACCTGCTTCGGCGCGCCCTTCATGCCGCGCCACCCCAGCGTCTATGGCAATCTGCTGAAAGAGCGGATCGCCAAGGGCGGCGTTGATTGCTGGCTGGTCAACACCGGCTGGACCGGCGGGCAATATGGCACGGGGAAGCGCATGCCGATCAAGGTGACGCGGGCGCTGCTGAATGCCGCGCTCGATGGCAGCCTGAAGACGGCCGAGTTCCGCAAGGATCCCTTCTTCGGCTTCCAGGTGCCGGTCAGCGTTCCGGGCGTGGATTCGCATATCCTCGATCCGCGCAGCACGTGGCTGGATCCGGCCGCCTATGACAGCAAGGCGAATGCGCTGGTGAAGATGTTCATCGCGAATTTCGCCGAGTTCGAGAGCCATGTTGATGCCGGTGTGCGCGAAGCGGCGCCAAAGGCCGCGTAGCATCGCTATGGGTAGTCCCGGTCTGGCGCCAGTGTCGACGCTGCCATGAAGGCGCGGCGCAGCAACGACTGGGGCTTTCCGCGCTGGCGGGACTATGGCGGCGGCCGGGCGCCCGAAGCGCAGCGGCTGTGCGACCGGCATGGCTGCAGCGAACCGGGCCTGTGCCCTGCCCCCAAGGCGCCCAACAAGCCGGATCGCTGGTATTTCTGCGAAGCGCACGCCGCCGAGTATAATCGCGGCTGGAACTATTTCGATGCGCTTTCGGATGCCGAAGCGGCCGAGCAGGCGGAAGCCGAGCAGGCCGGCGCACGCGCCTATGAACGCGCAAAGCACTGGAGCTGGGGTGAAGGCGATGGCTCGCGCAGCCGCGCCGAAATGGATGCGTTGCGGCTGTTCGATTTGCCGCCGGATGCTGACGAGGCGGCGATCAAGTCCGCGCATCGGCGCGAAGCCAAGGACAATCACCCCGATCTCAATCCCGGCAATCCGGACGCTGCCAAGCGGTTCCAGGCAGCGCAGGCGGCCTATGAGGTGTTGCGGGTGGCCGCAGCGCGGCGGGCAGAGGCAGCAGCAAAGCCCGCGAAGCAGCGTTGAGTGGCTGCAACGCCATTGGTTTTTCTCATGTTGCCAATTCACGGGATGATCTCTAGCCAGCGCCCGCGTGTCTGAAATCCTCTCCACCCTGCTGTCGCCAGTTATCCTGTTTTTCGTGCTGGGGGCGGTGGCGTCTTTCGCGCGCTCCGATCTTGCGATCCCCGAAAGCATCAGCAAGGGCATGTCGCTGTACCTGATGGCGGCCATCGGGCTGAAGGGCGGCGTGGAGGTTGCCAATGCCGGCCTCGATCCGTTGATGCTGAAAGCGGGCGCGGCCGGCCTGGCGCTGAGCTTTGGTCTGCCGTTCATCAGCTTCATACTGTTGCGCCGCATCGGTGGTTTGAACGCGGTTTCGGCTGGAGCTGTCGCGGCGCATTATGGCTCCGTGTCGGTTGTTACCTTCGTGACCGGGGTTGCGGTGCTGCAAGGCAATGGCACGCCGACAGCCGGCTGGATGGTTGCCATCCTGGCGCTGATGGAAACGCCGGCGATCATCGCCGGGTTGCTGCTGGCGCGCGGCTCGCTGGCCGGGATGGGGCAGACCGGCAATGCCGAGGGCTTCGGCCAGCACAGCGTCTGGCGCGAGGTTCTGCTCAACGGGCCGGTCGTCTTGCTGGTTGGCAGTTTCCTCATCGGCATCGCCTCCGGCAAGGAGGGTTTCGCGCCGGTGTCGTTCTTTTTCACCGATCTGTTTCGCGGCGTGCTTTGCCTGTTTCTGCTCGATATGGGCCTGCTGGCTGCCCGCCGCCTGCGGGAAGCGCGCACCTTGACCGTGCCGCTGGCGTTGCTGGCGATTGCTTTGCCGGTTTTGAACGGGGCCATCGGGCTGGCGATTGCCGTGCTGATCGGCCTGACGGGCGGAACCGCGACGGCGTTTGTCATCCTGTGCGCGTCGGCAAGCTATATCGCCGTTCCCGCCGCCATGCGGCTTGCCCTGCCCGATGCCGATGCCGGGCTTTATCTCGCCATGTCGCTGGCGATCACATTCCCGTTCAACATCATATTGGGCATTCCCCTCTATGCCTGGGCTGTGGCACAGCTTGGTTGATGCCCAAGCTCCAGTCCCTCATCGACGGCTACCGCCGTTTTCGCACCGGCCCCTATCAGGAGCAGCGGCTCCGCTTCGATCGGCTGGCACAAGGTCAGTCCCCGAAAGTCATGGTGATCGCCTGCTCCGACAGCCGGGTCGATCCCTCCCGCGTGTTCGATACCGAGCCGGGCGAAATGTTCGTGATGCGCAACATTGCCAATCTGGTGCCGCCGATCCGCGCCATCGAAGGCCAGTCGAGCGTGGCGGCGGGGCTGGAATATGCCATCCTGGTGTTGAAGGTGCATTATATCGTGGTGTTCGGCCATGCGCGCTGCGGCGGCATCAAGGCGGCGCTCAGCCCGAAATTCGGCACGGCGGCGCCCGGCGAAGGCCTCTATATCGATCGCTGGATGGAGATGATCGAGCCGGCCCGCCGGCAGGTTCTGTCGGCCTGCGCGCTCAGCCCCGATGTGGATGCCGAGCGGGCGCTGGAGCAATCGGGCATCCGGCTCAGCCTCGACAATCTGCGCAGCTACCCTTTCGTGGTAAATGCCGAAAAAGCCGGGGCGGTGAAGCTGGTGGGCGCGATTTTCGACATTGCCGATGGCTGCCTGAAGCTGCTCGATTCCGCGACCGGGCAGTTTGTCCCGGTCACGGTCGAGCTTGATGGTTAAAGCGCCTAGGCGGGCACCAGCCCGTATAGCCGGTCTTTCACCCGCAGCTTGGCGCGCTTCAGCCGTTTGAGGCGAACCTCGTCGGGCATCCGGCGCGCCCGCTCGGCGCGCACCTCATGCTCCAGCCGGGCGTGCAGCGCCTTCAGTTTATCGAGCAGTTTCAAGTGCATGTCCTCTCTCCTCCGCATGCCCCTGCCCAATGTATCTGGGCAGCCGCGACGGGGATTCAAGGGATGATCAGCCTTATCCGGCGGTCAGCAGTTTTCTCCCGGCGACGAACCGAAACTCACATGTGGATGACGCGCCCATAGGCATCGAGCACGCTTTCGTGCATCATTTCGCTCAAGGTGGGGTGCGGGAAGATGGTTGCCATCAATTCCGCTTCGGTTGCCTCGCACTGGCGGGCGATGACATAGCCCTGGATTAGTTCGGTGACTTCGGCGCCCACCATATGCGCGCCCAGCAGCGCGCCGGTTTTCGCGTCGAAGATGGTTTTCACCAGCCCATCCGCCTCGCCCAGCGCAATCGCCTTGCCGTTGCCGATGAAGGGGAATTTGCCGACCTTGACTTCGAAGCCGGCTTCCTTCGCGCGCGCCTCGGTCAGCCCGACGCTTGCCACCTGCGGCCTGGAATAGGTGCAGCCGGGGATGTTGGACTTGTCCATCGGGTGCGCGTGCGGGTCGCCGGCAATCTTTTCGACCGCCACAATCCCTTCGTGGCTGGCCTTGTGCGCCAGCCAGGGCGCGCCGGTGACATCGCCGATGGCCCACAGGCCGGGCACGTTGGTGCGGCCCCATTCGTCGGTCACGATATGGCCGCGGTCGGTTTTCACGCCGAGCGCCTCCAGCCCCAGATTTTCGGTGTTGGGCGCAATGCCGATGGCGATGATCACATGGCTGAAGCTCTGCGCTTCGCCGTTGATGGTGGCGATCACCGCATCCGGCTTCACCTCCAGTTTTTCCACCGATGCCTTGGTGCGGATCGTCATGCCCTGCTTTGTCAGAGCCTTGTCCATGAAGGCGGACATGTCGGCATCTTCTACGGGAAGGATGCGATCGAGCATTTCCACCACGGTCACCCTGGCGCCCATATCGCTGTAGAAGCTGGCGAACTCGATGCCGATGGCGCCCGATCCGATCACCAGAAGATCGGTCGGCATGGCCGGCGGCACCATGGCGTGGCGATAGGTCCAGACCCGCTCGCCATCCGCCTTCAGATGCGGCAGTTCGCGCGCGCGGGCACCTGTCGCGATGATGACATTCTTGGCCGTCAGCGTCCGCTCGCCGACTTGCACGCTGTTGGCGTCGGCCAGCGTCGCAACGCCTTCCACCACCGTCACCTTGTTCTTCTTCATCAGCCCCTTCACGCCGGAATTGAGCTGGTTTGCCACCTTGCGGCTGCGCTCCGTCACCTTGGCGAGATCGAACGACGGCTTTTCGACCGACAGGCCATAGGCCGGGGCATGATCGATATAATGCTTGATTTCCGATGTCCGCAGCAGCGCCTTGGTTGGGATGCAGCCCCAGTTGAGGCAGATGCCGCCGAGCCGCTCGCGCTCCACGATGGCCACCTTCATGCCCAGCTGCGACGCGCGAATGGCCGCCACATAACCGCCGGGGCCGGAGCCGATGATCACCAGATCGAAATTTTCGCGGATCATGCCAGCATCCCCATCGGTGCTTCCACCAGCGCCTTGAATGCGCTCATGAATTGTGCGCCCACGGCACCGTCGATGGCGCGATGATCGAAGCTGCCGGTGGCGCTCATCACGGTTGCAATCGCCAGCGCATCATCGATGACATAGGGGCGCTTTTCGCCCGCTCCCACCGCCAGGATCAGCCCTTCGGGCGGGTTGATGACCGCGTCGAACTGCTTGATGCCGAACATGCCGAGGTTGGACAGGCTGGCCGTGCCGCCGGTGTATTCCGGCGGTTGCAACTTGCCGTCTTTCGCGCGCGCGGCGAGGTCTTTCATGTCGGTCGCGATCACGCTCAAGCGCTTGTTGGCGGCGTCGCGGATGACGGGCGTGATGAGGCCGCCGGGGATGGCGACCGCAACCGACACATCGGCGCGGGCGAATTTGCGCAAACTGTCACCGGCAAAGCTGACATTGGCGTCCGGCACCTGCACCAGCGCCAGGCCGAGCGCCTTCACCAGCATGTCGTTCACGCTGAGCTTGATGCCCTGCCCTTCCAGCGCCTTGTTCAGCTCGCCGCGCAGCTTCAGCAGCGCATCGAGGCGGACATCGACCGTGAGATAGAAGTGCGGCACGGTCTGCTTCGATTCGGTGAGCCGCCGGGCAATCGTCTTGCGCATGTTGCTGAGCTTGATGACCTCGTGCGGCACATCGCTGGGGGCCGGGGCAGGTGCTGCCGGAAGGGGCGCTGCCGGAAGGGGCGCTGCCGCTTGCACCGGAGTGGCCGCTGGAGAAGCGACCGCTGCGGCAGGATTGCCAACGGCAGCTTCCACATCCACTTTCACGATCCGGCCATGCGGGCCACTGCCCTTGACATTTGCCAGATCGACGCCGGCAATCTGCGCGATGCGGCGCGCCAGCGGGCTGGCGATGTGGCGGGTGCCGCCGGCAACCGGGACTGGCGCTTGGGGAGCCGGTGCTGCGGCTGCAGGCGCTACAGGAGTTGGCGCTGCGGCGGGCGGGGCCGCGGCGGCAGCTGCGGCCTTGGGCGCGGGAGACGCCTCTTCGCCTTCTCCTGCCAGCCGGGCGATGACGGCGTTCACCTTCACCTCCTCGCTGCCCTCGGCCACGAGGATTTCGGTCACCACGCCTTCGTCGACCGCTTCCACTTCCATGGTCGCCTTGTCGGTCTCGATTTCGGCGATCACGTCGCCGGGCTTCACGGCGTCGCCCACCTTCACGAGCCATTTGGAAAGCGTGCCGGTTTCCATCGTGGGCGACAGCGCCGGCATGGTGATATCAATTGCCATTTGTCAGACCCTCAGATGATCGATTTGCAGCTGTACATACTCAAATCAGAGATTTGACGGCAGCGACTACATCCGCCGCACGGATGAGCGCCGCCTTTTCCAGATTGTTCGCATAGGGCAGCGGCACGTCCTTGTTGGTGACCCGCAGCACCGGCGCGTCCAGATCGTCGAAGCCCTTTTCCATCGCGATGGCGATGATTTCGGATGCGATGCTGCACACCGGCCAGCCTTCCTCCACCACCACCATGCGGTTGGTTTTCTTGAGCGATGCCAGCACCGCGGCCTCGTCAAGCGGCCGCAGCGTGCGCAGGTCGAGCACATCGCATTCGATGCCTTGCCCTGCCAGCTCCGCCGCCGCTTCCAGCGCCAGCCCGACGCCGATGGAGTAGCTGACCAGAGTGACATGCGCGCCTTCGCGATACAGGCGCGCCTTGCCGATCGGCACCACATGCTCGCCTTCCGGCACCTCGAAGCTCTGACCGTAGAGCAGCTCGTTTTCCAGGAACACCACCGGGTCTTCCGAGCGGATGGCGCTTTTCAGCAGGCCCTTGGCGTCTGCTGCATCATAGGGCGAAATCACCAGCAACCCGGGCACGCTGGCATACCAGGGCGCGTAATTCTGGCTGTGCTGCGCGCCGACCCGGCTGGCCGAGCCGTTGGGCCCGCGGAACACGATCGGGCAGCGCATCTGCCCGCCGGACATATAGTTGGTCTTGGCGGCCGAATTGATGATGTGATCGATCGCCTGCATGGCGAAGTTGAAGGTCATGAACTCCACGATCGGCTTCAGCCCGCCCATCGCAGCACCCGCGCCCAGCCCGGCAAAGCCATATTCGGTGATCGGCGTATCGACCACGCGCTTGTCGCCGAACTCGTCCAGCAGGCCTTGTGTCACCTTGTAGGCGCCCTGATATTGCGCGACCTCCTCGCCCATCACGAACACGCGATTGTCGGCGCGCATTTCCTCGGCCATCGCGTCGCGCAGGGCTTCGCGCACGGTCTGCTTGCGGGTTGGGCCATCGAAATGGGTTTGCGCTGCGCCCTGCGCAACAACGGCGGGCGCGTCCGCTTTGACCGCGACGGTTGCGGACGTTTCGGTTGGCTCTTCCGACAGGACCGTCGGTGCAACCTTCGCAGACGGCACATCTTCCCCTTCCATCGCAATGACGGCAATTACCGTGCCTACCTTCACCGCGTCCGTTCCGGCGGCGACATCCAGCGACACGACCGTCCCGGCCTCATCGGCCTCCAGTTCCATCGTCGCCTTGTCGGTTTCGATTTCGGCAATCACCTGCCCCGGCTTCACGACATCGCCCACCTTCACCAGCCAGCTGGAAAGGGTGCCTTCCTCCATCGTGGGGGACATGGCTGGAAGTTTCACCTGCATCAATATGTTCCCACCAGCACATCGGTATAGAGTTCGGACAGGGCCGGTTCCGGCGCCTGCTCGGCGAAATCGGCGGCCTCCGTCACTTGCGTGCGGATGGTCTTTTCCACTTCCTTGAACCAGGCCTCGTCGGCAAAGCCCAATTCGAGCATTTCCTTCTTGGCCATATCGATCGGATCGCGATTGTCGCGCATTGCCTGCACTTCGTCGCGGGTGCGATATTTTGCCGGATCGCTCATGGAGTGGCCGCGATAGCGATAGGTCTTCATTTCCAGCAGGATCGGCCCCTTGCCGGCCCGCACCCAATCCAGCGCCACTTGCGCCGCCCCGCGCACGGCCAGCACATCCATGCCATCCACCTGCAGCCCTTCGATGCGGAAGCTTTCGCCGCGCCGATAGAGCTGGTCTTCGGCCGACGCGCGGTTGACCGAGGTACCCATGGCATATTGGTTGTTCTCGATCACGAAGATCACCGGCAGCTTCCACAGCTCGGCCATGTTGAAGCTTTCATACACCTGGCCCTGGTTGGCGGCGCCATCGCCGAAATAGGTGAGCGCCACACCGGCTTCGCCCCCCATCACTTCGGCGCGATATTTGTGCGCAAAGGCCAGGCCCGTTCCCAGTGGAACCTGAGCGGCCACAATGCCGTGGCCGCCGAAAAAGCCATGCTCCACCGAGAACATGTGCATGGAGCCGCCCTTGCCGCGCGAGATGCCGGCGGCGCGGCCGGTGAGCTCGGCCATCACGGTTTTGGGATCGATGTGGCAGGCCAGCATGTGACCATGATCACGGTAGCCGGTGATCACGCTGTCCTTGCCGGGCGAAATGGCGGATTGCAGGCCGGTAACCACCGCTTCCTGGCCGATATAGAGATGGCAGAAGCCGCCGATCAGCCCCATGCCATAAAGCTGCCCGGCCTTTTCCTCGAAGCGGCGGATCAGCAGCATCATGCGATAATATTCGCGATATTCGGCCTGTGACGGGATGTGCCGCTCGGGCTGCGGGATTGCATCCCAGCGACCGGTCACTGCCTTGGTTGCCCCCAGTTTCGCCGCTGTCGGCGCCGCTGCCTTTGCCAAATGAAAGCCCTCTCGAAATGCAGAGCGCCGTTCTAGCCCGGCTTTGGCAAGTTTCAACCGTTCATGCACGGCATACCACCAGAATGTTCCGCGCGGATGCGTTCGCGGCGCTGCTCAGCGTGCCGCCGGCGCCTTTTCCAGGGGAACGATCACCTCATCCGGGCGCACCACGCCAAGATGGCGGCGGACCAACTCATCAGCATAATCCGGATCGACGCCGCGCGGATCGAGCAACGCAATGCTGCGCTTCAATTCGGCTTCGCGGGCCTGCAACTGCTGCCGCTCCTGCGACAGTTCGGCCATTTCGCGGCGGATTTCATCGCGCGCCAGAACACCCGTTGCGCCGATCAGGGCATGGCCGGCGAAATAGCCGGCGATCAAAAGGCAAGCGACCGGCAGCAGCGCGCGCGAAAGCAGATGCGAGAGGTCCGACCGTTGCATGATTTACAGAATCACGCAGGCGAGTCGCCGTCAAGCCCCATGGCGCTTTGCTGCGCAAATTCCCGGGGGACAGGCGCTCCCATGCGCAAATCTTTTTTGCACGTAGAGCAATGAGGGGTAAGGCGACATGAAGTCCTATCTGACATCGGCAGCTATCGCAGGGGCCCCTGGCCTTCTCGCCCATGGTTGCAACTTCGGCTGATGCTGCTGTTCTGCTGTTCGATGTTACGGACATTTTCAGCAATGAAGCGGCGGGCAACCCGCTGAACGAAGCGTTCAACGTCAACATCGGTGCCAACAGCCATGTGGTCGGCATTGGCTGGGACGTGGTGATTTTTGCCGATGATCCCAGCTGGCTTTCGGAAATGGTGGTGCGCTTCGGCAGCTATTCGAGCGGCGGAATTGTCGATCTCGTGGGCCTTGGCTTCGATTTCAATGTGGATGCCGATGGCTTCCTGCGGCTCGAATTCTATGAATCGTTCAACGATTTTACGAATGACTGGGATGGGTTCTGGGAAGAGGGCATCATCTCGGTGGAATATCTGCCGGAAATGGGTGTCGTTCCCGAGCCGGCCACCTGGGCCATGATGATTGCCGGGTTCGGCATGGTGGGCTTCGCCGCCCGCCGTCGCCGGTCAGGCTTTGCACAAGCCTGATTACGCACACTCTGATTTTCGCGAATGATTTTGGGGCCGCCGGGCAACCGGCGGCCCTTTTTCATGCTCTCAGCGCCGCAACACCGACGTGCCGGCATAAAGCGCGGCCGCGCCCAGTTCGCCTTCGATGCGCAGCAGTTGGTTGTATTTCGCCAGCCGGTCCGAGCGTGACAGCGATCCCGTCTTGATCTGCCCGCAATTGGTTGCAACCGCCAGATCGGCGATGGTTGCATCCTCGGTTTCGCCCGAGCGGTGGCTCATCACCGCCGTGTAGCGCGCCCGGTGGGCCGTGTTCACCGCATCCAGCGTTTCCGACAATGTGCCAATCTGGTTCACCTTGACCAGGATGGAATTGGCAACACCCCTGGCGATGCCGTCGCGCAGCCGGGCCGAGTTGGTGACGAACAGATCATCGCCCACCAGCTGCACCTTTTCCCCTACCGCATCCGTCAGCGCCTTCCAGCCAGCCCAATCATCCTCTGCCATGCCATCCTCGATCGAAACGATCGGATAGCGAGCGGCCAGATCGGCGAGGAAGGCCGCCATTTCGGCCGGGGCAAAATGCTTGCCCTCGCCTTCCATCGCATAGGCGCCATCCTTGAAAAACTCGGTGGAGGCGCAATCCAGCGCCAGCGCGATGTCGCTTCCGGCCTTGTATCCGGCGGTGTCGATGGCTTGCAGGATCACCTCAAGCGCGGCGTTGGCACTGGACAGGTTGGGGGCGAAGCCGCCCTCGTCGCCCACAGCGGTTGCCAGCCCCTGCTTGTGCAGGATGCCCTTCAACGTATGGAAAATCTCCGCCCCCCAGCGCAAGCCTTCGGAGAAGCTTTCCGCGCCCACCGGCATGATCATGAATTCCTGAAAATCGATTGGATTGTCGGCATGCGCGCCGCCGTTGATGATGTTCATCATCGGCACCGGCAGCAGCCGCGCCGCCGTGCCGCCGACATAGCGATACAGCGGCAGGCCGCGTGCATCCGCCGCTGCCTTGGCCACCGCGAGGCTGACGCCGAGGATGGCATTGGCGCCCAGCCGCGCCTTGTTGGGCGTGCCGTCCAGCGCGATCATGGTGGCGTCGATATCCTCCTGGTCCTCGGCTTCGAGGCCGGTGAGCGCATCCGACAATTCGCCATGCACGGCATTCACCGCGCCGCGAACACCTTTGCCGCCATAGCGGCCCTTGTCGCCGTCGCGCTTTTCCACCGCTTCGTGCGCCCCGGTGGAGGCCCCCGATGGCACCGCCGCGCGGCCCATGCTGCCATCTTCCAAGGTGCAATCCACTTCGATGGTGGGGTTGCCGCGGCTGTCCAGTATTTCCCGGGCGAAAAGGTCAACGATGGCGGTCATGGGCTGTTCCCTGTTTCAGTGCTGCGCTGCGGCACCCTTTCCGCCGTTCAGCCCCAAAATTCAACCTCTGGCGGCGCGATATCGCTGCCATCGAAGCGCAACCCGCCGGCGCGGTCCTGCGCCAGCAGCAACGGCCCGTCCAGATCGGCGAAGGCCCCGTGCATGGCTGCATAGAAGGCCGGGGCAACGCCCAGCGAGGAGGAGAGCATGCACCCCGTCATCAGGCCGAGGCCGCGCTGGCGGGCAGCGTGGATCAGCGCCAGCGCCTCGGTCAGCCCGCCGCACTTGTCCAGCTTCAGGTTGATGAAGCGGTATTTCCCCACCACCGCGCCCAGATCGCCGCGATCGTGGCAGCTTTCATCCGCCGCCAGCGGCACCGGCGAGCGGACATGCCGCAGATCCTGATCGGCCCCGGCCGGCAAGGGCTGCTCGATCAGCTCCAGCCCGTGCGCGGCCATCGCATGGCACATGCGTTCGACATCAAGGCCGGCCCAGCCCTCGTTGGCATCGGCAATCAGCCGCGCGTCCGGAGCAGCGCGGCGAACGGCGGCCACCCGCTCCAGATCGCCTTCACCGCCCAGCTTCAGCTTCAGCAGTTCGCGGTGCGAAGCCTGGCCCGCCTGCCGCGCCATGGCGGCCGGATCGCCCAGGCTGATGGTGTAAGCGGTGAGCATGGGCCTTGGCTGCGGCAGGCCGATCGTCTGCCACACGCGCTGGCCGCTTTGCTTCGCCTCCAGATCCCAAAGCGCCGAATCGAGCGCATTGCGCGCAGCACCCGCCGGCATGGCATCCAGCAGATCGGCGCGCGAGGCCCCGGCTGAGATGGCAGGCGCCTGCGCCTGCACGGCAGCCAGCGCCAGTTCGGCACTGTCCCCCAGATAATAGATCGGGGTGCCTTCACCGCGCCCGCAAAGCGCGCCCTCGCGCACCTCGGCCACCACCACATCGACATGCTGTTTTGACCCGCGCGCAATCACGAAGGGCTGGGCGGTTGCAAAGCGTTCGATCCGTGCGGAAACCTCTCTCATGCCGCAGGGGCCTAGCGCCCTGCCCTCGCTGGCGCTAGTCTTGCGCCATGCAGGATGCGAACTGGGCCAGGCGCACGGCGCACCGGTTGCGGCGCGATGCGCATATGCTGTGGATTGCCGCGCGCGATCCGCGCACGCCGTTCCTCGCCAAGCTGATAGGCGGGCTGGTTGCCGCCTATGTGCTGTCGCCGATCGATTTCATTCCCGATTTCATCCCGGTGTTCGGCTTGCTCGATGAGCTGATCGTGGTGCCCGTTGGCCTGTGGTTTGCCAGCAAGCTGGTGCCCGACCGGCTGATGCGCGAATATCGCGCGGCGGCGGATATCGCGGTCGAGCGTCCTGTGAGCCGACTGGGCGCCTTGCTGGTGATCGGCCTCTGGGTCACCGTTGCGGTGTTTGTTGCGTTGCAGGTCTGGTCACTCAGATACTGGTAGGAGGGGTTATGGCAGACGAAGACAGTGTCGAGCAGATCGAAGTCGATCCGGTTGCCATCGTGGCGCGCATCACCACGCTGGAAATGCTGGTGCGACAGATGATGGTGGTGCAGCTGCGGATGCTGGCGGAACGCGGCCATATCGAGCTGACGCCGGCCTATATCGGCACGCTGGCCAGCGCCTATGCCGAAAAGGTGGACGAATCGACCATCATCGAAAGCAATTCGGCCGATGTGAACTACGCCTTCAAGCTGAATGTGCTGCACCAGCTGGAGCGGTTTTTCGACGAAATCACCGCGCACATCCAGGCCAACCCCTAACGGCCTTTGCATCCCGCGCGCGGCTTTGCTAAAGCGCGCGTCCCACGAGATCAGGCCCGATGGCGGAGTGGTGACGTAGCGGACTGCAAATCCGTGCACGCCGGTTCGATTCCGGCTCGGGCCTCCATTGCATTGCGGCGGCATCATTGCTGCGGCAGTTTGGCGAACAATGTGTTGATGCTTTCCCTGAGCCGCCGAGTCCTAGCCGAAATCCGCCAGCAGGAATGACAGGGCTACGGCAAGCATGATGAGCGCAAAGATGCGCCTTACGGTCTTGGTGCGTGACGGGTCTGACAGCCAGACGTGGGCTCTGCTGCCGATCAGGACGATCGCCAGGTGGATTGCCGTAGCGATTGACGCGCTGATGACAGCAAGCAGCAACGCGTTGCCGATGCTGAGTGGCTCGCCGTGCATGAACTGCGGGGCCACAACCACGAAGAAGATATAGGCCTTCGGATTGAGCAGATTGATCATGGCGCCGGTTTTGAAGGCCCGGACGCCGAGACTGTCGGGTTGTACGGCACGGGCATTGCTTTCAGCGCCGCGCCAGGTGCTTACGGCAAGCCAGATCATCATCGCTGCCCCGGCATAACGCAGCGCATCCCACAGCTGCGGCGCCGCCTGCAAAAGCGCAGCGAGGCCCAGTGCTGCCAGAACGCCGTTTGCCAGCAGACCAACTGCAACACCTGCGACCGCGGCCATGCCAATGCGTCTGCCTTCGGTGGCCGAAAGCCCGGCCAGCCACGCCATATTGGGACCGGGTGTCAACTCGATCAGCAAGACGGCAAGTGCAAATCCGAGTAAATCCAAATAGCGCCCGATCTATGGTTGGCAGGCCAGAAGCTGTCGCAGACTGCTATCCGATGGATCGCCCGCCGGCAGGAATGCCTGCGCACTGGCCGTGCCAGGATGCGCGGGATGAAAGATTCAGAGCCATTGCATAAGAATTTTGCCCTCGCACCCTTTTCATGACGATTTCCCGGGTTGACGTATGAACAGCATGAAGCGCGCCAAGGGCCATTTGAACAGCACGAGATAGCTCACATGGAGTGCAACGAGGCCGATGAGAAGGTTTGCGAACAGTTCATGCACTTCGCCGAGCGGCCCTTCTTCGTCCTCATCCTCATCGTCGGCGTGATCGCCGGCGCGAGGGGATCGAGGACCGTGGCTGTCGGAATCACTGCTCGTCGCTGTTTCGTAGATCGCTGCGTCGTAGGATGTGCCATTCGCTGCGCGCGAGAGTGATTGCCCCGAAAGCAACTTCAACGTCTTTCCCTGGTCCATCAACACGCCGGTTACCGTTACGCCCAGCAGGCTGAGGGCAATTCCGAGCAGGAGCAGGCGGCTGATTGCGGGATTGGTCGCGGCTGTGCGCAGCTTGAGATCGTGAAATTTCGGATAGAACCGCTGCAGCCCAAGCGACCCGGCGCCAAAAAGAGCCATCAACAGGCGGATGGCAAGCATGGCGACGACGCCATAGCCCAGCAGCTGGTGCCACGGCTCGACATCTTCGGAAAGATAGGCTGCGGTTGCCAGTATCGCGATCATGGCGTGCCAGACCCGCAACTGCTTCATAGGCGGCATCGCACAAATCCTCCCTTTTGGGCCTTCAAATGCTCAGTATTCGAAACACGCGATGGCGGTTTACCACCAAAAGCTGGTGCCAGACATTGTCAGAAGACAGCTTCTGCACGGCTAGAGCAT
>JAIMJL010000047.1:0-18287 GCA_020693225.1 Sandarakinorhabdus sp.
TCGTTCTGATTGCAACAGAACGACCGCTCTATCTTCTTGTTTTTCCGCACGGGTTTTTCGATGCTGGTGATTCCACCAGATCGGAACATGCTCTAGGCCTCCAGCTCGACGTCCCAGTAGAGATAATCCCGCCAGGTTTCGTGCAGGAAGTGTGGCGGGAAAGCCCGGCCATGCTCCTGCAGCTGGTGGCTGGTGGGCTGGTGCGGGCGGCTGCGCGGGATCATGTGCGCTTCCGCCGGCGTGCGGCCGCCCTTGCGCAGGTTGCAGGGCGCGCATGCCGTGGTCACATTCACCCAGCTGGTGCGGCCGCCATAGGCGCGCGGGACGACATGATCGAAGGTGAGATCATCCTTGGCGCCGCAATATTGGCAGGCGAACTTGTCGCGCAGGAACAGGTTGAAGCGGGTGAAGGCCGGGTGGCTGGACGGCTTCACATATTGCCGCAATGCGACCACCGAGGGCAGCTTCATGCGGAAGCTGGGGGAGCGGATCTCGCGATCATATTGCGCGACCACATCGACCCTTTCGAGGAACGCCGCCTTGATCGCATCCTGCCAGCACCACAGCGACAGCGGATAATAGCTGAGCGGGGTGTAATCGGCGTTCAGCACCAGCGCCGGGCAGCTTTGCGGCGACGCCCATCGCTCGATATTTTCCAGCATATCAGGGTGATACATCAGCGCCGCTCCCGTATTGCCCGAGCCACGCCTGCCAGATGCCTGTCCGCCCTATCGCACATCGGGCAGCCGCTTCTGCCAAGCGCCTGCTCCTGTATTCCACAGCCTCCTACCACAAGCTGTATGTCGCTGATATGACAGCACCAGATATTGCTATGGTCAAGGGGTGACGGACAATTTGCTGATTTCGCGCTTCGCCCCTTCCCCCACCGGCCTGCTGCATCTGGGGCATGCCTGGTCTGCGGTGCTGGCGCACAATCGCGCGCGGGCTGCGGGCGGGCAGTTCCTGTTGCGAATCGAGGATATCGACGGCGATCGCTGCCGGCCACAGTTTGTGGAGGCGATTGTGGCGGATCTGCGCTGGCTGGGGCTGGATTTTGCCGAGCCTTTTCTGCTGCAATCGACCCGCCGACCGGCGCATGCCGCCGCCTTGCGGCAGCTGGCAGAGGCCGGGCTGACCTATCCCTGTTTCTGCACCCGGGCTGATATCGCCGCCGTGGCATCGGCACCGCATGGCGTCGCCCCGGTCTATCCGGGAACTTGCCGGGCGCTGGCTCAGGATGTTGCCGCCGCGCGCGCAGAGCGCGAGCAGCATGCGATCCGGCTGGCGGTTGATCGGGCTGTCGATCGGGCCGGTCGTCTGGTCTGGGAGGATTCGCTGGCCGGGGAGGTGTTGGCCCAACCAGAATTGACGGGCGATATCGTGCTGGCGCGGCGCGACATCGGCGTTGGCTATATGCTGGCGGCGGTGGTGGATGATGGCTTTCAGGGGGTGACGGACGTGGTGCGCGGTCGCGACCTGTTCGATTCAACCCATGTGCAGCGGCTGCTGCAGGCGCTGCTGGGCTTGCCGGTGCCGCGCTATCACCATCATCCGCTGCTGCTGGCGGCAGATGGTCGCAGGCTGGCCAAGCGGGACCGGTCGGAGGCGCTCGCGGCCTTGCGAGCGCGGGGGGTGAGCGGGCCGGGGCTGGCGGATCGGCTGCGCCGGGAGGCACCTTTCGGACCGGATCGGGTGTTGCAATTGGACCCTGTTTGACTAGGAAACGAAAACAGGTGTCGGAGGTTTGTTCATGCAAAAGGTGATTTTCACAGCGGCAGCGGCCGCTGCGGTGTTTGGTCTTGCGTCGTCCGCTTCGGCCACCCGCTGGCTGGTGATCGGATCTGGCCAGACGAACGCCGGGATGGCGCTTGCCGGGCAGCCATTCCTGCCCGACGTGCCGCTCGGGTTGCAGACGGTCAATTTCGGCTTCGAAGTCGATGACAGTGTTGCCGGCACGCCGATCCCGGGGCCGTTTGGTATTGGCGAGGGTGCCCTGTTCCAGGGCGCGATCGAGAATTTCACCATGTATGTTGGCCCCTATGCGATCGTTGCCCGTCCGGATTCGCCGCGCAATATTCTGGCCTATGACAATGCGCCGGGCGGTGTGCCGCCGACGGAGCGGCGGGTTGACCAGTTCACCTACAACGCCGGTGTCGATTTTTCGCAGGGCTTCGCGCCGCACCTGCTGCTCGATCCGACGGTCGGCCCCGATCTTTCGGTCACCAACCTGCTTTTCGGGCGCAGCGAGATGGGCACCGACATCGCGCCGCCGACCATGCTGGTTGGCACGGCCTTTCCCTTCCTGCCCGATGTCTGGAGGCCGGGCGTGCCGATGGCGTTTTTGTTCGATGTTCGCCAGGGAACGGCAAGCAACGGAGCCGAGTTGCGGGCACTTCCGGTGGTTCGCTTCAATGCGTCTGTGCTGACGCTTGGGGTGTTCGCGCTGCCCGACGCCGGCGTGGTGCCGGAGCCGGCCAGCTGGGCGATGCTGATTGCCGGCTTCGGGCTGGTGGGCGGCCGGCTTCGGCGGCAGCGCGCTCTCTGCGCTTGAAGGCCATTTGCCACGGTGCATTCGCCGCGCGCGGGGTGTAGGGTAGTAGCATGAACACGGCTATCATCACTCTTATCGTGCTGGCGGCGCTTGCCACCGGTTATGTTCTCGTGCGCGGCGTGATCGGCATGGCGCAGGGCAAGGGTATGACGGGGGAACAGTCCAACAAGCTGATGAGCCTGCGGGTGACCTTCCAGCTGCTCACCATCGCGCTGGTGCTGCTGTTGCTGGCGGTTGGCGGGCGGGGCCTTGCCAACTGATGGTGAAGCTGAACAGGATTTACACGCGCACCGGGGATGATGGCACGACAGGGCTGGTGGACGGCTCGCGGCTGAGCAAATGTGCTGCGCGTGTGGGTGCCTATGGCAGCACCGATGAGACCATGTCGGCGATCGGAGTCGCCCGGCTGCACGCGGTTGAGCCTTATGCCGCGATGCTGATGCGTATTCAGAACGATCTGTTCGATGTGGGTGCCGATCTGGCAACACCCGGAGATGATTTTGTTGCAAGCGGCACACAGCCGGAATGGCCGCCGCTGCGTATCGTGCAGGCGCAGATCGATCGGCTGGAAGCGGAAATCGATGCCATGAATGCGGAGCTGGCGCCGCTCAGCAGCTTCATTCTGCCGGGCGGGACCCCGCTTTCGGCGCAGCTGCATGTGGCCCGGACTGTTGCCCGCCGGGCCGAGCGCGATGCCGTGGCCGCGGCAGCCGAGACGCTGATCAACCCCCTCGCCATCCGCTATCTGAACCGCCTGTCGGATCATCTGTTCGTGATGGCGCGGCATGCCAACCGGGCGGTGGGCGATGTGCTCTGGGTGCCGGCTGCCAATCGATAGCGGTCGCAAGGGTGCGCCGCGCGCGCTATGAGACAACCGCCATGACCCACCTTGCCTCTCCTGATCTGGCTGCCGCTCCGGCGGACGCCGCCTCTGCCGATGGCAATGCCACGCCGCGCAAAGCGGCAACCGGCGCCGCCCGTTCACGCGCGCGGTTGGCGCGGCGCTGGTGGCGGCGGGAAATTGTCGGCTCGGTCGATTATGAGCGGGTAGTCGCCCGGGTGGACGAGGACGCCGGCTGGTCGGCGCGCTACGCCTTCATGGTGGTCATGTCGGCCGGCATTGCGGTGCTGGGCCTGCTGCTGTCGTCGCCAGCGGTCATCATCGGCGCCATGCTGATTTCACCGTTGATGGGCCCGATCATCGGGCTTGGCTTTGCGCTGGCGATTTTCG
This sequence comes from Sandarakinorhabdus sp., assembly GCA_020693225.1. GTDB lineage: Bacteria > Pseudomonadota > Alphaproteobacteria > Sphingomonadales > Sphingomonadaceae > Sandaracinobacteroides. The sequence goes on from JAIMJL010000047.1 coordinate 3,783, forward strand.
ATTGGCGCGAAGTGCGCCGCTGCGTGCAGGCGCTCGCCGGTGGCAGCCTGCTGGCAGTGTTGTTCGCGGCCGCCGTTGTCTGGCTTTCGCCCTTGCAGGCGGTGACGCCGGAAATCCTGGCCCGCACCCGGCCCAACCTGTTCGATCTGCTGGTGGCGGTGTTTTCGGCGCTCGCCGGCACCTATGCGATGATCCGTGGCCGCGGCGAAACCATCGTGGGTGTGGCGATCGCCACCGCGCTGATGCCGCCACTGGCGGTGGTGGGCTTTGGCCTCGCGACCACAAATCTTGCAGTGTTTGCCGGATCGCTGGCGCTGTTCATGACCAACCTGCTGGCGATTGCCCTTTCCGCTGCCGTGATGGCGCGCTTCTATGGCTTTGGCACCGAGCTTTCGCCGCGCCAGACCCGCCAGCAAGCCGGGCTGATCATATTGGTTTTCCTGATCCTTTCCGTGCCGCTTGCCTTTGCGCTGAAGCAGATTGCCTGGGAGACGATTGCATCGCGGCAGATCCGCGCCGAAATTGCCGAGCATTTCGGCGAGGGCGCGAAGGTTTCGCAGCTGGAAATCGATTTCGCCAAGGTGCCGCTGACCGCCAGTGCGGTGGTTCTCACCAACCAGTTCAGCCAGACCGCCAGCGCCGACATCAGCGCCGCGCTGGAAGAGCGGCTGGGGGTGAACACCCGGCTGTTGCTGAACCAGATCGTGGTGGATCAGGATCTGTCGCGCTTTGCCCAGGAACGCACCGCGCTGGACCAATTTTCACGGCGCGACATCGAGGCCGACCGGCTGGCGGTGGATATCGGGCTGGTTGCCGGAATCCCGCAAGAGCGAATCCTGATCGATCGGCAGCGCAGAATCGTGACCGCAACCGCGACCGGAGGCGTGGCGCTGAATGATCTTCGCGCCGCGGAAATGCGCCTGAATGCGGCCTTCCCGGGCTGGGATATCCGGCTGCTGCCGCCATTCGGCCCGTTGCCGCCGGTTCTCTTTGCGGCAGGGAACGCGAGCATAGACGAGGCCGCTGCTGTGCAGATCGCAACTGCCACATGGGCGCTGCAGCGCTGGAACATGGATGCCGCAACGGCAACCGGACGCGCCGCGAGTGGCGACGATGGAACGCCGGGAGCGGCCCCCGCGCTGGCCCAATTGCGCGCCGACGCGGTTGTGGCAGCGCTTGCGGCAGGTGGAATCGAAGCCGATGCAGCCACCGATCCGGCCGGGCCGAAGCAGCGCGCCGTCGAGCGCGAAGGCGGCTTTGCACCGTTTCGCAGCGTGGAGATCGCGCCACGCGCCGCTGCGTCAGACGTGCCAGTCGCGCCAGCGCCAGATGCGGACGGGCTGGTGGATCAGGGCGCGGCACCCAAGGCAATTGGCCAGGTCCGCCGCGGCAGTTGAGTGAGGGCGGGCGACCGGGTGGGCAGTCAGACCGCAGATTTCCAGCGCCGATAGCGCACCGCACCGCCGGTGAAAGCGAAGCCGGCTATCATCATGGTCCAGCTTGCCGGTTCCGGCACCGGCGCAAGCGTATCGAAAGAGCCGTTGAGAAAGCCGCGCCGCGGCCCAGGTGCCTGGTTTGCCCAGAATGAGAAGGTAAGAAATGGCGTATCCGCGCCCAGATAGCTTTGCTCGTTGGAATGAATGAAACCAAGAATTTTTGGGCGGTCCGGCAAGTCAAGGCCATCGGTATTTACGTCTGACGGTTGTGAAAAATCATCGACTTGCCAATTGTCCGGCAGTTCGATGCCCCAGATATTGGCATTGCCGGTTTCCACCTGGAACACGGCCAGTTCCGCGCCTTCCAGCCATTGCAGATCATAGCGGTACCGCCAGGCACCATCGATCGGCTGCACATCGGGGACAACCCCGACCTTGGCGTCGACCGGGTTCGCACCATAGGTTGCTTCAAGCTCCTTGGTGTCGGAATCGGCCAGCGAATCCCGAACATTGACCGGCTCCATCACCGACTCACCTTCTTTTCCCGGATCGTCTCCTTTGGGATGGTCCAGCCCCACGGCATGGCCAAACTCGTGCAGCATCAGCCGACGATAGCTGTCCTTGTCGTCATCCGCCGGATCATCGAACAGCTTGATGCTGACGGATGAGAGATTGCCATCCTTGTCGTATAGCGGACTGGCCTCACCATCATCGCCGCCCGGCTTTTCATTCACCCAGCTGACCACAATGCTGTTCTTCTTGTTGTCCGGCGGTGCCTCGCCGATCTTCACATCGCAGATGACATTCCTGTCTGACAGGATGGGACTGGCCTTCCAGACCGCAACGGCGGCGGCAAGCGCCGGTTCGCGGCCAAGCCCGCGCGGGTCGGTCGGGATATAGACGGTGACACAGGAGCCCTTGGGCCAGTGCACCACCGGGCCGCCCTCCTTCACGCGCTGAGGCGTGGCGCTGGCGGCAGCAGACATCAAGGCCAGAGCGGATACGGCGGCGGAAATCCAGCGTGCCATGCAACACCTCATGCAAGGTCTATTTCTAGGACTTGCAGCATATTGCACAGTCAGGCTGTTTTGTTAATGTTTTTGTTCAATCGCTCGGCTAGACTCGAAGCGCCATGGCGGCCAGGAACCGCTTTGTTTCCAGCGGTCCCAAGCCGCTCGCATCCACCTCGATGGCAACCTGTTGAATGGTTCCGGCGAACGGGAAGGGCGCGGCATAAGCGGGCGAAACGCGGTTGCCGAGGTCTGCGCCAATGGAAAAGCCATCATAGCTGGTGGAAAACAGCGCGTGGGCGAAGCGACGCTCGGCGGTGCGCTGGCCGTTGACATAGAGGGCCCCGCCGCCATCGAAGGGGCGCGAGCGCATGGTCTGCACATAGCGCACGCTGCTCTTGCCCAGCGGGACCGGCCCGCCATCGATCACTTCCCGCCAAGGCAGCAGCGACTGTTCATAAAACAGCCGGCCGTCCTTGATATACAGCGTGTAGCCGGCCGGCATGGAGCCGTGCGCCACCAGCACGCCATCGCCGGTTCGATCCAGCGTCACGCTGATCTCGTGTGACAGGCCGCAGACGATGGGGGCGACATCGCGGGCCAGACGCTCCACCGGGGGGTGAAAAATCCAGCTTGGCCGGATGCCTCGGCCCTGCCGATCTTGCACCATGCGGATGACCATCTGTCGGTCGTCCAGCGGCAGCACCTGATAGCGCGCGGCTGCGGCATCCCATTTGTCTGCCAGTTCGCGCACTTTCTCCGGCATGGCGGCGGCCAGATCGGTCAGCTCGTTCGGATCTTTTGACAGATCGTACAATTCCCATTGGTCGGTGTCGAACGAACTGCCGCGCGTGTGGCGGACGCTGATGCGATATGGCGCGGAATAAAAGGCGCGGTTGCCGCCCAGCTCATAATATTGCTCGCTGCGGGTGGGGGCGGTGGCGCTGGCAAAGCTGGCAGCGAAGCTGGCACCTTCCAGCGGCTTCAGCTTGCGCCCCTGCCGCGAGTCGGGAGCCTGCAGGCCAGTGGCTTCGAGGATCGTGGGCAGCAGATCGATCACATGCACATATTGCTGCCGCACTTCCCCCCTTGCAGCGATACCCTTTGGCCAATGCACGATCAGCGGATCGGCGACACCGCCCAGGTGCGTGAATTGCTTGTACAGCCGGAACGGCGTGTTGGAGGCGTTGGTCCAGCCAATCGGATAGTGCGGGAAGGTCGGGTCTTCGCCCATCCTGTCGTACAGCTTTTCCGCTTCGGCCACCGGCACTGGCCGGCCATAGGCGGCGGCGAACACATTGGGCGTGCCCGTCTCGGTGCCCTCCGCCGAGCCGCCATTGTCGGAAAACAGCAGCACGAGCGTGTTTTCGGCCACGCCCTGCTGCTGCAAGGCCGCCATCAGCCGCGCCACATTGGCGTCGATATTGGCGAGCATCGCGGCATACACCTCCATGTAGCGGGCGTAGAGGCGTTGTTCGTTGGCCGGCAGGTCGGCCCAGGCTCTGGCGCTGGAGGACAGCAGCGGCAGCCTCGTTTCGGCGGGAACAATCCCCAGCGCCTTCTGCTTCTCCAGCCGCGCGGCGCGGATTGCGTCCCAGCCGGAATCATAGGCGCCCTTGAAACGATCGCGTTCGCGCCCGCGCGCCTGCAGCGGCGAATGCACGCCGGGAAAGGCCAGGTGCAGATAGAAGGGGCGGCCCGGTTCCAGCGCCTGCTGCGTGCTGACATAGGCAATCGCCCGGTCGGTCAGATCGTCGGCGATATAATAGTCCTGGCGACGGGGCGGCTCCACCGGGGCGACGCCGTCGAACAGTTCGCTGGGGTGGAAATGGTCGGTGGAATGGCCCTGGAACCAGTAGGCGCGCTCGAATCCGCGGTTGGTCGGCCAGTTGTGATATGGCCCGTTGGCGCCGTTGCTGTGGGCGCTGTTGACATGCCATTTGCCGCTGAGAAAGCGGTTATATCCGGCGTCTCCCAGGATTTCGGCAATGGTCGCGGCATCGTGGGTCAGGTCGCCGCGATAGCCTGGGTAACCGGAATCCACATCCGCCAGCCAGCCCATGCCGGCGCTGTGGTGATTGAGGCCGGTGAGGAAGGCGGCGCGGGTGCAGGAGCACATGGCGGTGGTGCGGAAATTGGCATAGCGCAGGCCGCCCGCTGCCAGCGCGTCTATCCCCGGTGTCGGGATTTCGCTGCCATAGCAGCCGAGATCCGCATAGCCGACATCATCGAGCAGGATGACGACGACATTGGGCGCGCCGTCCTGCCAGGCCTTCTCGCCGGTGTTCATCGGCCGGCTGTCGGCAAAGCTGGTGGCGATCTGCGCTGCCTCGCCGGGTGCCAGGGCGGCCGGGGTTTTCAGGGCGCGGGCCTGCTGCTCCACCGCCCGCGCGCCGATCGCCACCGCCCCGGCGAGCGTTGCCCCGCTGGCCCCGCCGATCAGCAGCGCGCGGCGATCAAGCCCGGTCTTTGGTGTATCGGTCATTGCATGTCTCTCAATTCGACCAGTAGATGAGCTCCTGGCCCTCTTTCCACGGCGCGGTCATCGGCACATCGATCCTGACCGGCCCTTCGATCAGCGCCGGCCACAGCGGCTTCGGCATCTGCGCCGCCTGTGCATCGACTTTGGCGCGCAACTCGGCCACCTTTTGTGGCATGGTGGCCGACAGGTCGTGCTGCTCGGTGGGGTCGTCCACCAGATTGTGCAGCCAGACGCGGTTGGGGCGGGCGGAAATCTGCAGCTTCCAGTCGCCATCGCGCACCGCGCGATAGTCACCCGATCGCCAGAACAGCGCGCGGGGTGCCATAGTCCCGTCGGCAGGTGCCAGCAGGTTCAGGCTGTCCATCGGGCGGTCAGATGGCATGGCCGCCATGGCCTTTTCGCCGGCGGCATGGGCAATGGTGGCATAGAGGTCGAGGTGCGATCCTGTGCTGCCGATGCGGCTGTCGGGCGCAATCCGCGCCGGCCAGCGCAGGAACAGCGGCGCGCGGATGCCGCCTTCGAAGAAGGTCGCCTTCCAGCCACGGTAAGGCTTGTTGAGATCGTCCATCCCGACATACCAGGCGCCGCCATTGTCGGAGGTGAACAGGATCAGCGTGTTGTTATCCAGTCCGTCTGCCTTGAGTTTCGCCTTGATCGTGGCGACCGAGCGATCGAGCGCGACCAGCATGGCGGCATAGACCCGGTCCCGCTCGTCCTTGATATGGCCGAGCTTGTCATAGTCGCTTTTCAACGCCTGCAGCGGCGTGTGCGGCGCGGTATGGGCCAGATAGAGGAAGAAGGGGCGGTTCTTGTTGGCTTCGATGGCGTTCACCGCCTGCTCGGTGAAATAATCGGTGAGATACTGGTTCGGCGCAAACCGTTTGCCGCCGTTCCACTGCACCGCAAACGGCAGATTGGCCCAGATGAAGCGGTCGATCGGATCCCACGGCAGTTTGGCGTTGACCACATCGGGCGCGCCTTCGGGCAGGAACAGCCCGCCGCCGGCCATGATGCCAAGCGATTCATCGAAGCCCTGGTCTTCCGGGCGCAGGCCTTTCGCTTCGCCCAGATGCCATTTGCCGATGTGCAGCGTGCGGTATCCGGCCTGTTGCAGCACTTCGGAGATCATCACTTCCGATGCCGGAACACCCATGTCCTTGTAGGGCATGATGCCCTCTACACGGTCGGCATGGAAGATCGGCCGGTGCGGGCCAAGCTGCCCGCCGTGGCCGATATTTTCGGCAAAGATCGGCGGCACTGCGGTGAACTCGAAGCCGAAGCGGGTGGGATAGCGGCCGGTCATCATTGCCGCCCGGCTGGGCGAACAGGTGGCGTTAGCGGCATAGAAGGCGTCCACGCTCGCCCCTTCCGCCTTCAGGCTGTCAATCGCCGGTGTCGGCACGATGCCGCCGCCGAAGGCCGAAATATCGTTGATGCCCATATCATCGGTGACGATCAGGATGATGTTGGGCAGTCGTTCACCGACCGGCAGGGCGGCGGTTGCCGGGCCTTTTTCCCAAAGCACCGGCTGGTTCGGCTGCACCGGATCGCGGATGGCCGCCACGATACCGGGCAGATGATACCAATAGCGTTGCCATGCGGCCGTGCCGGCAACCGCAACCGCGGCCGCGGCTGCCAACCAGATCCAACGACGGTGCATCACCAGCCCTCCAGAAGATTGCGGTCTGTGCTTCCGCCTTCGGCTGACAGGCTGATCAGATCGCCATCCGCCATGATATCCAGCGGACCATCGAAGCGCTGGCGTGCATCGCCCAGAAACGGCCCTTGCAGCGCCCGCAGCCGCAGCGGCGGGACGATATGGGTGAGCGCCACTGCCTTCACCCCTGCCTCGGCGGCGAGGTCTGCCACCTCTTCCGGTGTGCTGTGATAATTTTCGATGTCGGTGAGGATTTTGGCCAGGTTGGGCTGGCCGGTGCGCGTGGCTGCGGCGCCCAGCACCCGGGTGAGGCGCGGCTGCAGCGCCTCATGCACCAGCAGGTCAGCGCCTTGCGCGGCGGCATGCAGGCTGGCGCTGCGCTTCGTGTCGCCGGAAATCACGACGCTGCGGCCCTTGTAATCAAAACGGTAGCCGACCGCCGGCTCGACCGGGCCATGATCGACGCGGATGGCGGTGATCTTCAGGCCATCGCTGTCGTAGAGTACGGCAGACCCGGCGGGCACCGCAAAGGCCCGCGCTGCGATTCCGCCGCCGGCTGGCGGGGCGACGGCGCTGCCATGATGCACGGTGCGATAGGTCGCGTCCTGGCGGTAGGCGGCGTTGAATCCGGCAGCGATCTGTTCCACCCCGGTCGGCCCCACCAGCAGCATGGGCCGGGTTGCGGCAGAGCCAACCCAGCGCTGCATGGCAAGTGCGCCGAGACCGTCGATATGATCGGAATGAAAATGCGTGAGCAGGACCATGCTGATGCGGCCGGGCGGCAGGCGCATGCGCTGCAACATGCGCGCCGCGCCGTCGCCGCTGTCCACGATATGGATGCGCGCCGCCTTGCCGGTGCCGACGATGACCGCCGTACACGGCCCGCTGCGGTGCGGATCGGGCATCGGGCTGCCTGTGCCGCAGAAGGCCACATGCAAGCCGTCTGGCAGATCATCGAGCGCGCTGCCGGCCATCGCGCGCTCGGCGCCCGCGCCATAAATCCGCATGGCGATCGGCGCGCGCAAGGCAAACAGCAGCGTCGCTGCAAGCCCGGCGATCGCCAGCGCCCAGAGCAGGATCTTGCGCATCATCCGGCCTTTTCCGCTTCGGCGCGCAGATCCTGCTCCACCGCCCACAACCGGTCTTGCCCCCAGTGCGCCGGGCGCTCTCCCACGCGGAACGAGGGCACGCCCCACAGGCCAAGTGCCAGAAGCTCTTGCCGATTGCCTTCGGCATCCTTGCGCCAATCGTCGCAAGCGAGCGCGGCCGACACGTCTTGCGCCGACAGCCCGGCGCGGCTGGCAAGCGTCTGCAGGCCTCTGTCGGTGGTGGCGTCCACGGCTTCGGCAAAGGCGCCGGCCAGAAAGGATTCCACGAAAGCTTCGCCTTTTCCCATCGGCATGGCGCGGTGCAGCACCGCCATGCCGCGCTCAACGCCCAGGCCAACCGGGTCGCAGATGCGGCCAAACGGAAGGCCCAACCGCTCCGCTTCGCGCTTGGCGTCGCGCACGATATACAGCCGCTTGGCCCCCGGCACCGGCAGGCCGCGCATCACCATCGGCAGAACCGGGCGCAGGCGCAGGGTGGCCCCGTGCCGCTCTGCCAGCTGGCGCACGCGGGCGGCGGCAATAGCCGTATAGGGGCTGCGGAACGATAGGAAGAAATCCAGCGTCACGCCGTTTGCGTTGCCGGGCAAATCGCTGGCTTCGAGCTGTTGCACAACGGGCGCGGCGCGGCGGCGATAGGGTGCCAGCCGCACTTCCAGATGCGGCAGGCGATCGAGGCCCCAATAGGTTTCGCCCTCGAAGGCAAACACCGCAGGCAGATAGTGGCCGCTGGCGGCAAGCAGCGCATCGCCTCCGGCGCGACTCTGCCCCGGCGCAAAATCCGCTTCGGCGGCGGCTATGTCGCTGGCCGACTGCGGCGGCGGCACGAAGGCCAGCCCGTGCGCCTGCGCCAGCCGCTGGCAATCGCGAACGGCCCAGGCGGCCAGCCGGTCGGTATCGGGCGCAACATCTGCCGCCGGCGGGCTGACCAGATGCGGCTGAAAGCGCACCGTGTAGGCCGCCGCAAGCGCCGGCAGGCATTGCGCGGCCAGCAGCGAATAGGGATCGGTGACGCTATGGAAATAGTGCACGGTGAGCGGAGAGCCGGTCATGCGGCGGTATCCTGCACGAGCCTTGCGTGACAGGGCGCGCAGGCTGGGGCTGGTAAGCGCCGCCGTGCCCATCCCCGATATCCAGCTCTTGGCATTCACATCCCGCCCACCCGAAGCTGCCCCCACCCGAACCTGCCGCTGCGTGCCTTTTGTGGCACTTGCAGGGCCAAGACTGGCACGGCTGCCCGCGTTCGTCAATCGCTTGACCAGGGTTGCCGGGGCAGGCACTCATGATGGCTGTGAACAGGTTGCGTAGAGACAGCGTTGACTGACGCCGCAGGGAGTGAACCCGTGAGGAGTGGCGCTGCCGATGGCAGGCGCGCGCGCGCGGTGCACAGCCGCAAGCGCATCGTGGCGGCGATGCTGACACTGGCGCGCGAAGGGCAGGCAACGCCCAGCGCCGATCTGGTGGCCGAGCGGGCGGCGGTCGGCCGGCGTACGGTGTTCCGCCTGTTCAAGGACATGGACAGCGTCTACGCGGAAATGCACGCCGACATTCTGGCGCGTATCGCGCCGCTGCGCGACATGGCGATCGAAGGCGCAACCGCGGCGGACCGGCTACAGCGGCTGCTGGATCGCCGGGTGCGGCTGTTCGAGGAGATCCTGCCGGTGAAGGTGGCGGCAGACATGCACCGGCAACGATCCCGGTTCCTGCAACAGTCGCACATGGCGATGGTGCAGCAGTTGCGCGAGATCCTGGCGGGCGTGACGCCGCAGGATTGTCAGCCCGGCAGCGAGACGTTCGAAGCGCTGGATGCGGCGCTCAGCTTTGATGTCTGGCGCCGGCTGCGGCAGGATCAGGGCCTGTCAGCCGGCCAGGCCGAGGCGGTGCTGCGCCGGCTGGGCAGTCTGCTGCTGCCCTGATTCAAAGCGCCGCTATTTGGTGCGGGATTTCGCCGGCTTTGCTGCCGGCTGCGGCGTTGGCTGTGCCGCCAGCATCGCTTTCAATTCGGAAACTTCGGCTTCCAGCGCGGAAATCTTCATCGCCTGTTGCACGATGATGGTTTGCAGCGCGCCGGTCTGCGGATCAGGCTCGCCGGTTGAGACCGTGACCTGGGTGGGCACGATGTCTTCGGCGGGCGCGGGCTTGAACACCCCGCTGGCGCGGGCGCGATCGATGAGTTGCGCCGAAGTCGACGCGAGCTGCACGAGAATGTCTGCCAGATTGTCCTGTCTGCCGGTTGCCATTTATCCGTCTCCGTGCCCGCTCTCGCGCAAGCATATGGCGAGGGCGACCAGCATTTCCAGTGGGCGCGCCTATTCAGCGGCTTGCAGCGTTGGTTCATCGCTGAGCGGATGCGCCAGCCGGGTGAGCATTTCCTTCGGGCAGATCTGCCAGAAGTGCGGTGCCGTGCGATCCCAGTCGGTCAACATGTCCCGCGCCCAGACGCTGGCCGTTTCCACCGCATGCCGGGCGATCAGCGATTTCAGCTGCTGCTCCCAGTGCACGCTGGCAAGCCGCTGCCAGACGATCGATTCCGGGTTGGCCTTGCGCGGAAAGACGCCTTCGGGATCATAGACAAAGGCCATGCCGCCGGTCATGCCGGCACCGAAATTGTCCCCCACCTCGCCCAGGATTACCGCGGTGCCGTTGGTCATATATTCGCAGCCATTGGCGCCGCAGCCTTCGATCACCGCCGTGGCACCCGAGTTGCGCACGGCAAAGCGTTCGCCTGCCTGGCCGGCGGCAAACAGGAATCCCGACGTCGCGCCATAGAGCACGGTGTTGCCGATGATGGTGTTCAGCCGGGTGACCAGCGGCGATGACACCATCGGCCGGACGACGATTGTGGCGCCGGAAAGCCCCTTGCCGACATAGTCATTGGCATCGCCGAACACTTCCAGCTTCACCCCCTGCACGGCAAAGGCACCGAGCGACTGGCCGGCGGTTCCGCGCAGCCGGATGTGCACATGGTCCGGCGCGAGTCCGGTCATGCCATATTGCCGGGTGATCATCGCAGACAGCCTTGTGCCCACGGCACGGTGGGTGTTTCTGACCGTATAGGTCAGCTGCATCTTCTCGCCGCGCTCGAACACCGGCCTGGCATCGTGCAGGATTTCCGCGTCCAGACTGTCGGGCACCGGATTGCGCGCTTCCCCTTGCGCCGATCGGCGCATGTGATCCGGGGCGTCCACCTTGGCCAGGATCGGATTGAGATCGAGGTCGTCCAGATGCTCGGCCCCGCGGCTCACCTGCCGCAGCAGCTCGGTGCGCCCGATCAGTTCGTCCAGGCTGCGCACGCCCAGCTTGGCCAGCAGATCGCGCACCTCTTCGGCGATGAAGGTCATCAGATTGATCACCTTTTCCGGCGAGCCGCCGAACTTCTGCCGCAGGGCCTCATCCTGCGTGCAAACGCCCACGGGGCAGGTGTTGGAGTGGCATTGCCGCACCATGATGCAGCCCATGGCGACCAGGCTGAGCGTGCCGATGCCGAACTCCTCGGCCCCCAAAATGGCGGCAATCACCACATCGCGCCCGGTTTTCAGACCGCCGTCGGTGCGCAGCTTCACCCGTCCTCGCAGGCCGTTCAACGTGAGCACCTGGTTCACTTCGGACAGCCCCATTTCCCACGGCGTACCGGCATATTTGATGCTGGTTTGCGGGGAAGCTCCCGTGCCGCCAACATGGCCGCTAACCAAAATGGTATCAGCATGGGCCTTGGCAACGCCCGCCGCAATGGTCCCGATGCCGGCCGAAGACACGAGCTTCACGCACACCCGCGCGTCGGGATTGATCTGTTTCAGATCATAGATCAGCTGCGCCAGATCCTCGATCGAATAGATATCGTGATGCGGCGGCGGCGAAATGAGGGTGACGCCGGGTGTGGCATGCCGCAGCCTGGCAATCATTTCGGTCACCTTGAAGCCGGGCAGCTGCCCGCCTTCGCCGGGCTTTGCGCCTTGTGCCAGCTTGATTTCAATCTCGGTGCAGGCGTTCAGATATTCCGCCGTTACCCCGAAGCGACCGGAGGCAATCTGCTTGATGGTGGAATTGGCATTGTTGCCGTTGGCATAAGGCTTGAAACGAACCGAGTCCTCGCCGCCTTCGCCGCTCACCGCCTTGGCGCCAATGCGGTTCATGGCAATCGCCAGCGTCTCGTGAGCTTCCGGCGACAGCGCACCCAGCGACATGCCGGGCGTGACAAACCGTTTGCGGATTTCCGTGATCGATTCGATTTCGTCGATCGCCAGCGGCTGCGCGGCATAGTTGAACTCCAGCAGGTCGCGCAGATAGATCGGCGGAAGTGCGCGGACGCCGGCGGAAAAGCGCCGGTAGTGCGACATGCTGTCGGTGGTGACGGCTTCCTGCAGAATGTGAATCAGGCCGGCTTCCCAGGCGTGCGGTTCGCCGCCGAAGCGGTAGCGATAGAGGCCGCCGACCGGCAGTGCCGTGCTGCCGACGGCAAAGGCCCGCTCATGCCGTTCGGAGGCGGACAGGAACAGGCTGTCGAAGCCTTCACCGGAGATTTTTGCCGGCATGCCGGGGAAGAAATCATTGACCAGCGCGCGGCTCAGGCCAACCGCCTCGAAATTGTACCCGCCGCGATAGCTGGAGATGACCGCGATGCCCATCTTGGCCATGATCTTCAGCAGGCCATCGTCCACCGCCTTGCGGTAGCGGGCGATGCATTCGTCCGCGCTGCGCTTGCCAAACAGCCCGCGCGCCTGCCGGGCAACAATCGCGGCTTCCGCCAGATAGGCGTTCACCGTGGTGGCCCCCACGCCAATCAGCACGGCGAAATAATGCGTATCAAGGCATTCGGACGAGCGGACGTTGATCGAGGCGAAGGTGCGCAGGCCCTTCTGCACCAGATGCGTGTGCACGCCCGCTGCCGCAAGGATCATGGTGATTGCCGTGCGCTCCGGCGATATGGCCTCATCGGTCAGGAACAGTTGCGATTTGCCGGAGCGCACCGCTTCTTCCGCCTGGGCGCGCACCCGCGAAATCGCCGCGCGCAGGCCTTCGGCCCCCTCGGCAATCGGAAAGGTGCAATCGATTTCGGCGGCTTCCGGGCCAAAGTGCGCCTTCAGCAACAGCCAGTCGCGGTTGCTGAGCACCGGGCTGTCCAGCACCATCACGCCGGGACGGTGATCTTCGGAATCGAGGATATTGCCGTGGTTGCCGAACCGCGTTTTCAGGCTCATCACCCGGGTTTCGCGCAGCGAATCGATCGGCGGGTTGGTGACCTGGCTGAAATTCTGCCGGAAGAAGTGGCTCATGCAGCGGGCGTTGCCGCTGATCACGGCAAGCGGCGTGTCATCGCCCATCGAGCCAATGGCTTCCTTGGCATCCTCCACCATCGGCGCGAGCAGCAGCTCCATATCTTCCATGCTGAGCCCGGCAGCGATCTGCCTGCGGCGCAGGTCTTCGCCCTCGATGGCCGGCTCGGCGGGCACGGATTGGCCTTCGGCAATGCCGGCCAGCGTGGTGAAATCGGCCACCCACTGCGCATAGGGATGATCGCTGGACACCAGCGCCTTCAATTGCTGGTGGCTGCAAAGCCTGCCTTCGTGCAGGTCCACACCGACCATCTCGCCCGGCCCAAGCCGGCCCTTGGCGATCACCATGTCTTCGGGCACCGCCACCATGCCGGTTTCCGAGCCGACGATGAACAGACCATCGGCCGTGAGCGTCGTACGCATCGGCCGCAGCGCGTTGCGATCCATGCCCGCCAGCACCCAGCGGCCATCTGTCATCGCCAGCGCGGCCGGCCCGTCCCACGGCTCCATAACGCTGGAAAAATGCGCATACATCGCGCGATCCGCGTCTGAAAGATCGGCCTTGTGCTGCCAGGCTTCGGGCACCAGCATGGTTTTCGCGGTGGCCGCATCGCGCCCCGAACGCACGATCGCCTCGAACACGGCATCAAGCGCCGCGGTATCGGATGATCCCGCCGGGATCAGCGGCTTGATGTCTTCCGAATGCTCGCCAAAGGCCATCGCGGCCATCTTGATCTCGTGGCTTTTCATCCAGTTGATATTGCCGCGGATGGTGTTGATTTCGCCGTTGTGCGCAAGGCACCGGAAGGGTTGCGCCAGCCACCATTGCGGGAAGGTGTTGGTGGAATAGCGCTGATGATAGATGGCAAAGCGGCTTTCAAAGCGCGCATCCAGCAGATCGGGATAGAAGATCGACAGGCTCTGGGCGAGGAACAGTCCCTTGTAGATGATGGAGCGGCAGCTGAGCGAGCAGACGTAGAAGCCCTGGATCTGTGCTTCGATGATCTTTCGCTCGATGCGCCGGCGCAGGATATAGAGATCTTTCTCGAACGCCTCCTTCGCTTCGGCATCGCTTTGCAGCGGGCCGGCAATCATGATCTGCTCGATTTCCGGGCGCGAGGCGGCGGCCTTGGTGCCGATCACCGCGATATCCACCGGCACCCGCCGCCAGCCATAGATGAAGTGGCCGAAGGCGATGATTTCCGATTCCACGATGGTGCGGCAACGTTCCTGCGCCGCCAGATCGGTGCGCGGCATGAACACCATCCCCACGGCCAGCAGATTGGGTTTCGGCTTCTGACCTGCCCGTTCGATCGCCTCACGGAAAAAGCTGAGCGGCAGGTCGATATGAATGCCGGCACCATCGCCGGTCATGCCATCGGCATCCACCGCGCCGCGATGCCACACCGCCTTCAGCGCCTCGATGCCCGCCTCCACGACGCGCCGCGAGGGCTTGCCATCCACCGCGGCAACCAGCCCGACCCCGCAGGCATCGCCTTCGAACTCCGGCCGATACATGCCGAACTCGGCGATACGGGCGC
>JAIMJL010000047.1:18399-23303 GCA_020693225.1 Sandarakinorhabdus sp.
GGCCTTGAACCCCGGATTTTGCGACAGCATGGCGCGCACTGCCGCGCCCTGGCGCATTTCGCGCAGCTGCGTGTCCAGCGCCGCCTTGGACGCTGCCGGCGGGGTCTGCACATCCACAAGCGTAGTGGCCGCAGCAACCGACTGCGGCGAGGATGCTTGTGCAAGGGCAGGTGCGGCACCCAGCATCGGGGCGGCAGCAAGGAGGGCGATGGTGGCAAACAGGGTCTTCATGGATGTCCTTTCTCGTCGCGTTGGCGCGATGACCGCAGCTTAGGCTGCTTCGCGCGCGCGGTCATCCCGTGCAACAGCCGCCTGCAACCAGGCATGAACGGCAGCCGACAGGTCGCGCCCCTCGCGGATGGCCCACACCACAAGACTGGCACCGCGCACGATGTCGCCGGCGGCAAAAACGCCTGCCAGACTGGTGGCATAGCTGCCGGCATCGGCCTTGACCGTGCCCCAGCGGGTGACGGCGAGATCGGGCGCAGCAAAGGCCGTCGGCAGATCTTCCGCATCGAAGCCCAGCGCCTCGATCACCAGATCCGCTGGCAGATCAAAACGGCTGTCGGCCTCCGGCTCCGGACTGCGGCGGCCGGAAACATCGGCATGGCCAAGCCGCATGCGCTGTGCCGCAACAGACGCCACCCGACCAGCTTCTGCCACGAAGGCGGTGGGAGCCGCCAGCCATTCAAAGCGCACGCCTTCTTCCTCGGCGTTCAGCACCTCGCGCGCCGAGCCGGGCATGTTCTGCCGATCCCGGCGATAGAGGCAGGTGACCGATTGCGCGCCTTGGCGCACCGCGGTGCGCACGCAATCCATCGCCGTATCGCCGCCGCCCACCACCACGACCTGCTTGCCTGCCGCGCTCAACTGGCCCTGTTCGGTGTCGGGCGGGACGTCGCCGAAGCCTGCCCGATTGGAGGCTATGAGATAATCGAGCGCCTTGACCACGCCAGGCAGATCGGCCCCGGGCAGGCCGGTCTGGCGGGCGCGATAGACGCCGGTTGCAATCACCACCGCATCGTGGCGGGCGCGCAGATCGGCAAAGGCAATGTCGCGGCCGACATCGGTGTTCAGGTGAAAGTGGATTCCGCCAGCTTCCAGCCGGGCGATCCGCCGCATGACCACAGGCTTTTCCAGCTTGAACCCCGGGATGCCATAGGTGAGCAGGCCGCCGGCCCGGTCGTGCCGATCATAAACATGCACCTCATAGCCCTGCACCCGGAGATACTCGGCGGCGGTGAGGCCGGCAGGGCCAGCGCCGATGATGCCCACCGACTGGCCGCTGCGGTCCGCCAGCGGCAGCAGCGGTTGCACCCAGCCCTCTTTCCATGCGGTATCGGTGATGAACTTTTCCACCGATCCTATGGTCACGGCACCGTGCCCTGATTGTTCGATCACGCAATTGCCTTCGCACAGCCGATCCTGCGGGCAGATGCGGCCGCAGATTTCCGGCATCGTGGATGTGGCATTGGAGAGTTCATACGCCTCTTGCAACCGGCCTTCGGCGGCCAGCTTCAGCCAATCGGGGATGTGGTTCTGCAGCGGACAATGCACCTGGCAGAAGGGCACGCCGCATTGCGAGCAGCGCGATGCCTGCTCCTCTGCCTTGGCGAGCAGATAACCCGGCGTGATTTCGGCAAAATCGGCGGCGCGCGCCTCCGCCTCGCGCCGGGCCGGGTAAGCCTGCTCTACATGGGTGAAACTCAGCATTTTCGTGTCTGCCATGCGCCCAGCCCCATTCCCTGAGCCCCTTGCCCAGGCGATTCGACGGATTTCTATCAGGGCGGGAGCCGCAACACCAGCGTATAGGTCAGTATAACTGTCCTAATAATCCAAACGAACAATCTATTGGCGCCCGAACCTTAGCAATTCGACTATTTTTGTTCCATTGCGGGACTATCGCGCCAAAAGCCAAATCAGCGCAACGCTTCCAAGCGCAATCCGATACCAGGCAAACGGTGCGAAGCCATATTTGCTGACAAAGCCAACCAGCGACTTCACCACCATGAGCGCCGACACAAAGGCCGCCGTGAACCCCACGGCAATCAGGCCGAGATCATCGAACACCAGCACATCGCGCTCCTTGTAGAGCGCGAAAACCGTTGCACCCGCCATGGTGGGAACGGCGAGGAAGAAGCTGAACTCGGCGGCCGTCTTTCGATCCAGCCCCATCAACAGTCCGCCCATGATGGTGGCGCCCGATCGCGAAACACCGGGCACCATGGCAAGGCACTGCACCACACCGATCTTGGCCGCGGTGGTCCATGGCATGGTTTCAACGGAGGTGACCTTCACCGTTTTCACCACCCGCTCAATCAGCAGGATGAGGATCCCGCCCACAATCAGCGCCACGGCCACAGTCTCCGGGCTCTCCAGCAAGGCGCGGATCGATTTGTAAGCCACAACACCCACCACCGCCGCCGGCAGAAAGGCCAGCAGGATGTTGCGCGTGAAGGCGACCGAATCCGGCTCGAAGGCAATCAGGCCGCGAGCAATGCCGATAAAGCGGTCCCGATAAACCACCAGAACGGCCAGAATGGCGCCCAGCTGGATGGCGATCTTGAAGGCCGCCGAGCCTTCGCCCTTGAAGCCGAGCAGCTCGGCGCCAAGAATCAGGTGGCCGGTGGAAGAAACCGGAAGGAACTCCGTCAACCCTTCCACGATGCCCAGGATGAAGGCCTGAATCAGGGATGTGGTGTCCATGGGGTCTCGCTGCAGAAGGAAGTGTGGGTGTCAGGCGGCAGTGGCGAAGCGCCCACCCGGACGATAGCGGGCAAGCCACTCGGGCGCGAGCACTGCCAGGGCCGCTGCCGTGATACCAAGATCAGCAAGGCCGGGTAGGGCAGGGTTCGCAACATTGTCCCGTTGCAGCATCAGATACTGATCGTGCGTGAGTGGAGCGCCGGGCAGGAACCCGAACGCTGCCAACAGGCGTGCAACTGCATCCGGGGTTTCCACGAACGGCTTGGACTGACCGGTTTCACGCGCGATGAATTGCATGATTTCGCGCATGCTGAGGATGTCTGGGCCGCCAAGCTCCCATAGGCCCGACGATTCCTCGCGCTGCAAAAGCACGGCGATGGCCTGCGCTACGTCGCCTACAGCAACCGGTTGAAAGCGGGTGGCCGACGCGATCACCGGGATCACAGGCGCCAGCGCCATCAGCCTGGCAAAGCGATTGGTAAAGCCGTCCTCGGCCCCGAAGATGAGCGACGGGCGAACAACGGCGGCCGCAGGGAATGCCGCCAGAACGGCCGCCTCGCCTTCGGCCTTTGAACGGCCATAGAGTGCCGGCGATGCGGGATCGGCACCGATGGCCGAGACCTGCACAAAGGCGCGCACGCCGGCCAATGCAGCAGCAGTTGCAGCAATGCCGGCGCCCTTTGCCTGCACATCGGCAAACCGCTGGCCACCCTTTTCAGCGAGAATGCCAACAAGATTGACGGCAGCATCAGCGCCTTCCATTGCCCGGCGAATCGTATCCGGAATGCGAATATCGGCCTGAACAGCCGAAATCTGCCCCAGTTCGCCCAGCGGCTTCAAGCGCATGGCGCGCGCCGGATTGCGCACGGCAACGCGAATACGCCAGCCCTGGCGGGCAAGATTTTCGGCCAAAGCGGTGCCGACAAAGCCGGATCCGCCGATGAGGGTTACAAGACGTGACATGGCCTGACGCCATAGCCGCTGCATGCAAGCGTTGACAATCGCAGGCCGGCACCATAACGACGCGCCCTCACAGCACCTGCCCAGGTGGTGGAATTGGTAGACGCGCTGGCTTCAGGTGCCAGTGACCGCAAGGTCGTGAAGGTTCGAGTCCTTTCCTGGGCACCATTTCGGACTCTTCAGAGTCCTCAAGACCTAACCCATTGAAAATCCTGAAAGGAATCGCCGCTTTGGCGGTTCTATATCCCTCATTTCGCTTATAGCGAATGCGGCCCTCAAATGTGAGTTTCAGGGCGGCGCGCTTGTCCACCAGATCGCCAAAAACCCACATTTTACTGGGGTTTTCGAGGAATTCCATGGCGGTTCTATAAGTTGTGTCGAAGTCTGCGAGCGGACGACCACAATTTGCGATCTTTTCCTTCGCTTCGACCTTGGCAGCTTCGAGTGAACGCAGGCGGTTTTCATATGCGCCGATCAGCGCATCCGAGTCTGCATTCACGATGCGATCCACCAATTGCTCAATCTGCTTTTCAAGGCGCGTCACTTCCGCTGCGAGGTGCGCGCGATTGCCTTGTGCGCTGGCCACGCGCGCATTCCAGAGATCGCGGAACATCTCGGTTGCGAGTTCATAGAGTTCGCGTGACGGGCTGAGCGCCGCGAGCACTTCCTTGAATTCATCCTCGAGCGCATCGCGCTTGATCGACTTGCCGTATGAGCAGCAGTCTTTTGTCTGACAAAGATAGTAGGGGTAACGCGCATTGCGTCCCTTCGTCCAACACGCCGTCAGCGGTTGGCCGCAATCATCACACTCGACAAATCCGCGCAGCGGAAAATCGGCGTTGATGTCTTTGCGCGCAGGCAGTTTGGCATTGCCCTTCAAACGATCCTGCACGGCATTGAATGTCACGAGACTGACAATCGGCTCATGCTTCGCCGCGAGCATATGAATGTTCCACTTGGGATAGTTCAGATAGCCCGCGTAGTGAACGCGTTCGAGCAGTTCGAGCACGCGCTCGACTGTCATCGCATCGCGGCGCGAGCGAGGCCACACCGGATGCGCTTCGAGATAGCGCATGATTTCGGCAGGCCCAGCGAAGCGACCCGACGCATAGCCTTCGAAGATTTCCTGAATGAGCGAGGCCACAGGTTCATCGCGCACGAGCAAATTGCCGTGACCGGCAACACGCTCGAATTTATATCCAATCGGCGCGCGGAACGTCCAATAGCCGTTCATCATG
>JAIMJL010000048.1:0-804 GCA_020693225.1 Sandarakinorhabdus sp.
CGCACTTGCGGACCCTGCAAGCACCGTAGTCGCCAATGCGACCGAAACGGCGAATTTCCCCATAACTTTTCCCTTCTCAGTACTTCTCGCACAAAGGCAAAGCCATGTAGCCGAGGGCCGAGGGGGATAGCAAGCGTCGTTTTGCGCAAACTGTGTCACACGCGCAACAGCCGTATATGCAAATAGTCCGGACTAACCCATGTCGACGAGGCCATAGCCAGCGAGCTGCAGCAGAATGGCAGAAATTGCCGCTCGAGCCTCCGCGTCGACAACCAGGCCTCCCGATGGCGGCACAACTGTCCCCAAGGCCGCCTCAAAGGGTGGCTCGTCATGCCAGCCCTGCTCGGTCAGGCGAATCCGACGCCCTTCTGCCTTCAGCCAGGCGGTGTACCCCTCCGCAGGGCGTACGAATCGCCAGCCGCCCGCAGTCCAGAAAGCGAGCCCGCCATCGTGCTCAAACCATGCCCCACTTGCTGCAGCCGGGATCAGCCAGCACTGGCCAATGGCCGGAATATCCGGCGGCACCTGCAACGAGCGGCTCTCAATCAAGGCGTGCAATAGCGAATCCATGATTTCGATCGATTCATTGTGCGTGATATCTTTTTGGCCTTGGCCGGGAACCAATAGCGGCACCTTAAATCGAGAGCTGTATTCAGCCATTAGCTATCAACCTCCACCAAAAAAACGGTACCGATTCAAAAATCGTATTTTTTCGAAGTGCGAAGCAAAACTGGTCCGTCACCAGACGATTCCACCTCAAGCGCGAAGTCTTGCAAAATATGTCCGAAATCTAAAATCTGCGCT
>JAIMJL010000048.1:874-4241 GCA_020693225.1 Sandarakinorhabdus sp.
AAACAAATCGGCAAACATAGCCTCTGACTGCAGCCGGTTCAGACGCCGTCCAGTCGAATTGGGCACGATCCCTCGCCACCCAAGAAACATCCAGACCACCATCCGGCTGCCGCTGGATCCGCACATGGCAGGGGCCAAGCGGGGCAATCCCCGCGCCGGCGAAGAGCATCTGCTCGAGGACCCCACCGCCCGGATCTCCCGCCCCGCGTCCCCGCAAGAACAATATCTGGCCAATGGCATCTGTTCCAAGCCGCTGAAACAAGGCCCGCCCCGCATCCAGTCGCACAATGCGCGCGCCGTCTGGTGTGACAGCCGGTGAAACCGACCCCAGCCGGTTTCGCAGCAGCCCGGAAAGTCGGAAGCGACGACTGCCCAATGCGGCCGCCGTGCGAAACTGCAGCAGCTCTCCGGCAACCCACAGCATGTTGGCGCCCGCCAATACCGCGCCCTCCGTGCGCGATTCCAGCCAGTCTTTCTCCCGGTCCAACTCAACCTCCAGGATAGACTGATTGTCCCAAAGCTGGCCTGAGCGCGCCGCCAAAGGCGCCAGCAATCGACCGGTAACAGCCGACTCGGAAAGCGAACCGACGCCCTGCCAGTCACCTCCCGACACGGACCAGTCGACTTCGGCTCCGCGCCAGCCTGACAAGCCGGATGCGGCCACCCAGAAACCCTCGCCGCCCACACCGCCAATCGCTGTCGGAAGTTCGAATATGTCCAACGTCGTTGGCGGCACCGGGACAACCGGCGCAGACAGCACGCGACCGGGAGAGCCCGCCAGCACAGGATCTGAACCATCGTCCGGGCAGGCTTCACACACCAGCCTGACAATCATTCCCTCGATGTCGCGGCGAACCACGCGCCACATCTGCTGTTGCCCGGATATCTGCAGCCGGTCGCCAACGGTCAGTCCAAGCCATCGCCAGCCAAGAGCAATTTCAAGCGTCTCGGCAGCAGCCTCGGTGCGCCGCAGCAGTCTCTCGGCAAGTGTCCGGGCCTGCGCCGCGGTCGCGCTCAGACTCCCCCCCAATCGCAGCCGCCGTCCTGGCCTGTCCCGGTCAGACTGCTGGCTACCAGGCAGATAGTCGCGATCAGGATCGGAATAGCCAATCTCAAAACCCGCTGGCCGATCCGACAACGCCGCCGTCCTGCGACTGGCCCAGCCGTCGCGAGCCTGATCGGATGCGCAAAACTCGCCTTCAGGCACGATCTGAATCGCCCGGTCGGCCTGAAAGACCAGCCGTCCACCCGCATAGGCTTCCGAAATATCCGCTACCCGCGCAAGCATTTGCACGTCGCCGCCATACTGCGCCAGACCAGCAGAATAGCCCTCAATGGCCACCGTCGCCCCGGCCGGATCAGCCTCGACGGCAGCCAGCGCGGCCAGATCACGCAGCCATTCGCCCGGCGTCGTGCCAACCGGATCGGCAAACACCTCAAAACTCAAATCCGGAATGCGGCTGCCATATGGCGAAAGATCAAGTGCTTCGAACACAACATATGCCAGGCCATGGTAAGCCGGGCTGTTGGAAATACCCTCATAGCCGGTGATCACCGGATCTCCGGGGTCCCCCTTAATGCCAGTATGCACGCGAAACCGGGTCTCGGTGGCAAATGCTCCCGCTTCGTTGCGCATTTCCCGGCCATCGGCCCAAATCCGGCCGATTCCGCTGATCGGCCGCGAAGACAGCGCGATCGCAAATGACGCCGTATAAGCCTTGCGACCACCGCCCTTGCCGCCCCCCGTCTTCATCAACGGTGTCGCCCAGATCAGGATGCCGGACTGTCTCGAATTGCCATACAGCCTCGGAATCGTCTCGCCATAGTTTGAGCGATGCAGCAAACGGTCACCGGCCCCCGGTCCATTGCCGCCAAACAATGCGCCATCGATCGAACCGCCAACCGCTGCACCAACCGCCGCGCCAAGCGGCCCGCCCGCCGCCTGGCCCACGGTTGCAAACACAATCGATGCCATCACATATCCCCCAAAGGTAGGCGCCAGCAGCCTTGCCACGCATCATCCGCAGACATCGGCCGCTCGATCACCCGCCGCAGACCCACGTGCGCCTCCACGAGCCCGATGTCCGTCAGGACCGCAAAATGCACATGACCGGACGCAGGAAAGCTGATCAGCACGTCGCCAGGACATTCCCCGCCTGAAACGCAGCGAAGGCCAAAGGCTGCCAGACTTTGCGTCACTTCCGCCGCATCGGTGCACCCAAGCACATAGTTGCAGCGCGCGTTCAGCCGGATGCCCGCAGCAGCTGCCGCGGCAATGACCACGCCCAAACAGTCCAGACCGCCACCCCCGCGACCCTGTGGCCGAAAGCGGGTGCCAACGCAGGCCCTCGCTCCGGCGACGATCGCCCGCCACTCCGGATGACCGCTTCCTTCAGGCCTCGCCATAGCGGATCAACGCGTCCGAACCGGGCAAATGCGGTTCGCCATCGAACGCCAGGCCATTGCCAAAGCGACCGACGCAGGTTTCAAACCTCTTGTCGCAGCCTTCGGTCATACAAACGACCGAACCTGCCGCGCCCGGAATCCAAACAGGGCGGACCAAGGTCACGCTACGCTCGCTCGCAAAGGCAATTCGTCGCTGTATGCCAGACAAGGGACCCGACACGAACTGCACCCAGCCAAGGGCATAGTCCGCCGGACGTTCAAGATCCTGCGCCAAACCAATGGTGCGCCCCTCGCCGCCGGCAATCGCAACCGCAACCCGGCGTCCCGCCATATCCACCCCACAACGGCGATCGCCCAGCCCTGCCCGACAGGTCGGTGAAGACCGTGGCGCTCCCGCCTGCATGAATCTCACCATTTCTGACACAAGTTCGATCGAATATTCACCAGCTTCGGCAGTCCCCACCCCCTGCCGGCGCGAAACATCCCCAACAAACCCACGCATCAGCAGTTCAAGGCCAAGCTCCGGAGCCGTCCAGTCGCAGCAATACAGCTCAACCCGAGCGCCATCCCAGCGACCCACGTCGAGATCGGCTGCCCGTACGGCTGCGGCCGAAATGGCACCCGCAACCGCCATGCTGTCCGGCTCGAAGCCACTGGAAAGACTAACCGCCGAAGGCGTCATTCCCGGCCGCGACTCATACAGGATGCCAGACACCCTCAATGGGGTGTCGTGGCTGGTAAATCCCAGAACAACCCCGTCGGTGCGCACCAGTTTCCAGCAAAAGGCAAGAGCCGTGACTTCGCCCGTCGCGGCGGCAAGCACCGCGGCATTGCCCGCCGCGCTCACTCCCGCACCTCCACGATCGGAACCGTGGGCGCTTCGCCCGCGCGCCAACCCGCAAGCGATATGTCGAGCCGGTCGGTATCAAATCGCACGGGCACATCAAAGGCATAGCCCGCC
>JAIMJL010000048.1:4271-23048 GCA_020693225.1 Sandarakinorhabdus sp.
TTCCAGGCAATCACCCCCCCCGGCTCCAATGTCCAACCTTCCGCCACAGCCACGCCCGCAACCGAAACCAGCACCGAATCGGCAACCGGGCGGGTGATCGCCCGCAACTCCTCGGCCCCGGCAAATCCGTAGCGCTTCACCAGCGGGAACCGCAGGCGCAGCCCATCCCCAACACCCAGCAACTGATCCATCGCCGCGATCGCGGCCGAAGGCGCACAGGATTTCCAGTCCAGCGGATCGCGAAAGCGAAATCCGAACGCCTGTCCACGACGGGCGCGGAAAAACTCCAGCAGCGTGACGAGGTCAGCCTCCGACCGCACCCCGATCCCCGCGTCATAGCGCAGCCGCGCCGTCGCCCAGTGCACATTGCGCTGCTCAAAGCCGGACGCCATCATTGCCACCTGGGTAAAGAATTCGGGCCCGCCCACCGCGTCCATCCCAAGCTCGAGCGGAAACGCCACATCGTGAAACGCCAGCAACTCCGTATCTCCTTCTTCTTCTGGCCCGGCAAGACTGAATGCAACAAAGCCATCCCGCGCAATCTGCGGCCACGCCCACACGAAGACATCCGCCACCCCGCGCCCCATTGCCTCCCGCGCCGCTTGGGCGATCCGTGGCCATTCGCGCGCCGCATCGAGGCCGTTCAGAACGAATCCCGAAAAATAGTTCTGATTTGCAATCGGATACCCGAGAAGGCCGGCCACCGCCTCGCGGCCCAGCCGCATCCCGCCCTCATTGCCGGCGGTCACAAAGCTGTAGTCCTCCAGCTGCAGCACATCCCATGCAGGGAAAGCCCATCCCGCCGGCAGATTGGCCCGCCGAAGGTCGGGTGACTCCGCGTCCAGCACCTGTGGCGCATAGAACAACAGATAGGATCGGGACGCGCCGGTAGCAGCCATTCGCGCCGCCTCCCGCAGTCCCGCCGTCGAATCCGCCAGCCGGGTGCCCAGCCAATCCAGAAAGTCGCGCTCCTCGGGCGTCTTTGCGCCACGAATATCGGCAATCGCAGGCGGCGCCTGCCCACGCTCCAGAGTCCAAAGGGCAACCGTCGCAGAATCGTAAAAGCAGGGAGCCTTGTCCTGCCCCACCCACCACCACGGCTCACCAACCTGGAAATGCGCCGCCTGGCCCTCCTCTTCGGCAAGCGCCACCAATTCGGCAGCAATGGCCCGCAGCCATGCCATCGCCGCCACATGCACCGGCGAAAGCAGCGTCGAGGGCGGAACCCACCCCGTCAGCGCCCGGTTGCCGGCAGCATCCCGCTGCGCCCAGCCCCCCGGCGCATTGGCATCAAACAGCTCGTAGGAAAGCGAAAGGATGATACCGATCCCGTTTGCCTGCAAGGCCCGTGCCAGCGCCCGGTGCCAGGCCCGCGCCGCCGCACAAAGCCCGCCCGAAACCTCAAACCGTCCGCCGCCCGTCGCCACCAGCGCATAATAATGGCTCATCCCCACATAGTGGTTGGCGATCCCCCGGTAGCCGAGCGCCACCCATTGCTCCACCAGCCGTTCCGGCGCCTGGTTGTAGCTGTCGTCATAGCCCGATGCGATCCGCAGCCGATGCTCCGGTAGAAAGGCATCCCCCACCGCCAGCGTCGCCCCCCTCCCCGAGCAAACAATGTCCCGCAATTCCACAAAGGTCGAAAATCCGGCCTCCAGCGCCGTACCGCTGCCGTCATAGGATTGCCCCGCCAAAGACAGGAACATCCGGTCGATATCGCCGGCATAAACAGGCTCACCCCCGGCTCCGTATCCAGCCGCCATCGCATCGAAATCCAGCGTGATGCGCGCCGAAGTGGGAGTTCCCGCAGCATAGTTCCAAAGCCGCACATACCAGGTCCGGGCCACGCCCGCAGCATCGCGCCCTTCGATCGTCAGCGTGCAGCCGTTCACGGCATCCAGCGGCATGATGCCCGGCCCGGCCAGCCAGTCAAACACCAGCGTAACGCCGCGATAGTCCCGCTCGGTGGCATAAGCCAGCAACGGGTGCGACCAGCGATCCTCGCTCGCCCAGATCAGCCCGGCAAGATCGCCCGTGGTCAGATAATCCAGATCAACCCGCAGCGATGCGGGCGCAAACGCCGTCACGGCCGCCATCATCGGACGCGCGAAATCCACCGTCCACAGCCGCGGCGTAAACCGCTTGGCATACCCCGTCCGCAGCTGGTCCGCGCGCGTCGCCAGATAGTCCTGCACCGCCTCAGCCCCCCGCCCGCGCCAGAGCCCGCCGCACCGACTGCGCCACCTGCCGCCCCGTCTTTGCCATGAAGTCCGGCCCAGCCTCGCGCGGCGCGGCCACATTCACCGTCACATTCACCGCAGCTGCCGCACGTTGACCGCCCGCCACTTCAACCCGCCCGCTGGACGTGGGCACAAAAACCTCCGGACCCCGCTCCCCCACAAGATAGGCGCGCCCAGGACCCACCGGCCCCCCGGTCGCCCGGCCCGGCAAGCCCAGCAATCCCGATACCAGCCCGGAAAGCCCCGCCGTCGCGCCGCTTCCGGCCGCCCCCCCCAGCTCCACCTTCAACGCGGCGGCGGCAATATCGGCAAGCGCCTTGGCGGCCACGTTCGCCAGATCTTCAAACGCGAATTTCCCCGATCGCGCCGCCCGCGCCAGTGCCGTCTCAATCCCGCGACCGGCCGCATTGGCCCCATCTCCAAGCGACCCCTCCAGCGACTCCCGCATCGCCTGCACATCGCGCGCAAACGCCGCCCCGTCGGCCCGCACGGCAAGCCGCACGGCATCAAGCTCCTCATCCATCCGGAAATCTTTCCATCAATGCGCGCAGGTCATCGCTGGCCAAAGGCCGCCGATCGTCATCCTGCAAACCGCCAAGCAAGCCTTCCGCCGCCAGCACCAGTTCAGCCGGCGTCGCCTCCCAGAATTGCTCCGGCGACCATCCCAGCCGCCCGGTCGCCAGCCGCGCCGCCGCGATCACCTGCGCAGCAAAAGCCGGCCTCTCAGCCACCCTTGAAAACCGTCAGCAACAGTCCGCGATAGGCCGCCAGACAGTCTGCCAGCCCGGCGTCCAGTACCGCCTGCTCAAACACCGCTCGCTCGATCCCGGAATCCGCGAGGCAGTGCCACAACAAAGCCGTCACGTCGCCCAGCCGGATATCGCCCTCCGATGCCCGATTCAGCAGCCCCAGCAGGCTGCCGGTTTCCGCCTCGGCCGCCACCAGCCGCGCAAAACTCGGCCGCAGCCGAAAGGCCTGCGCACCAAGCTGCAGGCCGATTTCGCCGCGCAACCCATTCGGCACCATCAAAGTGTCTCGATCGCGCCGGAGCTCTCCAGCGCCAGCGTATAGCTTCGCTCGCCGTTGAAGTCCCCGGAATAGTCCAGCCGCGTCAACTGGAAAGTCCCGCGCAACCGCTCGCCACTCTCGAAGCTGACTTCATACCGGTCCACCAGCCCGGAAAGCGCCCGCTGTTGCAGCCGCGTCTCCGCCGCCGATCCAGTGAACACACCGGCCCCGGAAATGGAAACCGATCGGGTGCCGCCGGTCGGCAGCAGTTCGCGCCAGCCATCCGAACCCTTGTTGGTCACGACAACCGGATCGGTCGCGAGGCTCAGCTGGGTCGTTCGCATGCCCGCCACGGTGGAAAACACCTCCGGGCTGCCGCCATCGCTGATCTTCAACAGAAACGCCGCGCCGCTCTCGATCGCCATGTTCAATCTCCCAGCCCATCCATCACGCTCAATGCGCGAAACTCGATTGTCCCCTGCGTCCAGCTCTTCGCGCTGCGCTTCACCTGCGCCCGCAGCAGGCGCAGATTGATCAGCCGCAATCCGGAAAAGGCGCGCGGCATCGCCAGCACCGCCGCCTCGACCTCAGCCAGAATCGCCTTGGCCCCCGCCAGGCTCTCGCGCCCATCCCAAAGCGTCACCGAAAAGCGATGCACCCGCCCCTCCCCTGCCTTGAAACCCCAATCGGTCACGATATCGGCCCCGATGGTCAGATAGGGTGGCCGCGCATCGGCAGGCGGCCCGTCAAAAACTTTCAACCCGTGCGCGCCAAGCGCCGCATCGGCTGACAGAACGGCAACAAGCTGCCGCTGCAAGGCAAGGCTCGCCTGCATCCATCGTCTCCTAAAAAGATAGCGCAATCCGCGCAGGGTTCAGCCGCCCAGTTCCTCCGCCAAAAGCACCAGCATTGCGGGATCGGAAGGGTCGCTCTCGATACCTGTCAGCCGCAGCACCACACGCCGCCACGAAAGACGCATATCCAGCTGCACATCAGGCCCCGATCGCAGCGTCACCCGCCACCGCCGCGCGGTTTGCCGTGTGTCCCCTTCCAGTGCCGAAAGCGCAGTCCGCAACACAGGTTCAACCCGCGCCCAACGCTCGCCCACCGCCGACCAGGTCTCCGCCGCTTCGCCCGCCGGCCCAACCCCCGGCACCGGTCGCAACAGGGAAACCCGCTCGCGCAAATTTCCCGCCATCTCTGCCCGCATCGCTCGCTCCCCCATCAGCGCATCCGCTTCACGCGCCAGGGGCTCACCAGCCGCGCCACGGCCGGCGGCAGCCCACCATCCTCGGCACCATCGCGATGCGCGTAGAAATGCGCGGCAGCGCGTAACACCCCAAGCCGCACCGGCTCCGGCAACCCGTTCCAGTCCTCCGCCAATCCTGCCCGATAGCGCACGATCACCTGCGCACCCTCGTCCACCCCGGCCAGGCTCACGCAGCCCACGCCAAAGCGCGAAATCTCCAGCGCGGCATCGGCGATCACCGCCCCGTCGCCCGCATTCGTCACCGCCAACAACGCCTGCACCGGCGTTGCCCGCAACCGCACGGCCGCTGCTGCCACCGCCTCCCGCTGCGTCATCTCGCGGGCGATCAACAGCCACCCCAGCCAAGCCTCAACCGCCTCGGTCGCCGCCCGCAGCAGGCCCGCCAGCAGGCCATCCTCCGTGCTGTCCTCGATCCGCAGAAAGGCCTTCAGCTCTTCCAGCGGTGCCACGGTCGCCGCCTTCTCGCTCTCCAGCATCAGCGTTCCTCCACTCTCAGCGCCAGCGTCCGCTCATCCACCGATCCGTTGGAAAAGGTCACCCGGTTGACCACGCGATACAGCATCCCGACGCCGCCGCCCGAAAGCCGCACGGTCGCCAGCTTGTCCGCGAGGTCCGAAGCCTCCACCTGTAACCCGCCATCGCCAGCCGGCTCCACCTGCCAGCTGCTCGCCGCGATGCTTTGTCCCTCCGCACTCGCCGCCGTCCAATCGACGCGATAGTCCAGCGTCGATCCAGGATCCTTCAGAAACATGCTATTCCCCTCTTCCCGGCCACCATCTGGCCAGAGTGCGATGCAACGGTCCGATCAGGCCGGCGCGCCAATCTCCACAGACCAGCCAGCAAAATTCACCGTTCCACCCGCCGGCAGTTCCTGCGCCGGGCAAGTCGTCACATACAGGAGCTGGCCAGCCGCCTCGTCCAGCAGCGCGACATGATCCGCCATTCCCTGCGTCACAACCGGCACAGCATCCTTTGCCGCAACCAGCACCCGGCGCCCCAGTCCGGCGCCCGCCTCCAGCGAAAAATCAGCGATCGAAACATTCGCCGCAGCCAGCATTCCAGCCATTGCGGCGGCAAAGTCGACCGGCTGGCCCGAAAGCGCCACCATCCTGTTCGCCGCCGCAATTCTCTGCAAGGCGCCGTCAAGAACCGCGCTCGCAACCCATTTCGCCATAGCCAATCTCCTGCTGCCCAATCCTCGAAAAAACGCTACCCGGCACCTTCAGCGGATCTACCTCGCCAGCTCCACGCGGACAGTTCGCGCATCCGCTGCGACTTCCACCACCCGTGTCAGCGGCGTGAAATCGCCCGCAGCAGAAACCCCCGGCTGCAGAACGGCATCGCCAGATGCGGTCGCATGGCTGCCACCCTGCACCGCAAGCGCGCCGAGCCAGGCAATTTCGGCGGTTCCGGCGAAACTCGGATGGCTCGCAGCATCCGGCGCAAGATCAGCCGAAACAACTGCCGCACCTTCCGAACCAGCCGCCCAGCTGCTCCCGCGCGCGCTGCCGTCCCGGTTCACATCAATGCACCCCGTCACCGCCTGCCCAAGCAAGGGTGAACCAACCGCAGGCCGATAATCGCCCAGACCGGCATTGCTGCCATAAACCGATTGATCCGACACAAAGCCCGGCCAGGTCATATCGCCCGTGCCATCGACATAGTTGTTGAGCGGGTTCATCCTGAACCGCAGGCCGCGGCCGTTTGGCGTGGCGCCGCCCAGCGGCCCGCCGGGAAAGCGCCAGCCATCCACATTGCCTTCGCTCAGCCCGCCGAACAGATATTGCCACCCCTGTGTCAGATGGCTTCGGAAGCCTTGCCATGCACCACCCCCGCGAAGTGCCGCCACAATGCCGTCCTCGAAGGCGTCGTGCTTGGTCGCATAGCGGTCGCTGTAATTGTTCGCGTGCCGACAAGAGCGCGTGATATTGTTGATCGTTGTCGTGTGCAGCAGCGTCGAACACAAGGGATCATTGTACAGCTGGTTGATCCGGTCGCCGACAAATGTATTGCCCTCAACCACCCAGCCAATCGCCGCCTCCTGGGTTCCAGCCGGTCCCATCTGCTCGCCATATTTCCACACCGGCCCGGTTGCGACCGCGTATTTCTCCGAAAGATTGTTCACCATCACCAGCCGGCGGATGGTGGCGTATCCCCCGGTCAAATAGCGATCGAACACACAGAAGCTGTTGGTCGCGCGCGATCCCCGATAGTCATTGCCCCAGATGAAGCGGTCGTTGGCCTGGTCCTCGGTCAAGGCCGAAGGATAGGGGAAATTGGTGATCGGCATGCCGCCGCCGGTCGGGATCGTCGCATCCAATGCCAGCACAAAGCGATTGTTCGCCATCACCAGTGCCGCCGCCGGGCGCGAATGGGCGCAGGATCGCAGGATCGAAAACACCTGGTTGCTGCCCGAATATCCCACCCCGGCAGCCGTCCATTGGCCGCTGAATGCCAGCATGTTCCAACGGTTCAACGTGGTGCCGGATGCCCAGAAACTCCCCGCTGCTGTTTCATACCCCGGCTTGCCACGCACCACATGCCCCGGTGTCAGATATTTCAGGCCAGACATGCTGAAATGCACCTGACCGCCTTCAAAGGCGATTCCGCCCAGCTTCCAAAGCCGAGCGCCCATGCTGGAAATAGCCGAAGCCGGTGTGCGCAAGGTCACATTGGCCGCGCCGCTGCCGTCCAGTTCATACCAGGTTTCCGTGGTCGTCGGCCCGGTCAGCGTGCCCAGCGTCGTCGATGGCACGTGCAAGCCATCCTCCAGCCACACGATGAAGCCGTCCATCATCACGCTGCGGGCCGGCTCGCCGTTAGCCGCAGGTGCGGTGCGGGCCAGCCGCACACAGGCCGAACCGGCAAGCTGCATCGTGCTCGCCTTGTTGGCTGTGGCCACTGCCCGCGCCGCTGCAATCGCCTCAGCCCGCGTGTTGCCAAAGCCACACATGGCCTCCGCCGCCGCCCGCGTAGCCGGGGTCGCCACTATGCCACCCGCCGCATCCACCGCGCACGCAGCATACGTCCATTGCGTGCCGCCCAGCGTCAGATAGCCATAGCGCGCACCCGTCGGGTCATAGGCCTGCACCAGCCCCTGCACTTTGCAAAGGTCGCTGTCGGCGGCAGGTACGCGCTGCGGCGTCACAGCCGGATCAGCTGCCGCCGTATGGCGAACCGCGCCCGTCCACGGATAGATGCTGGCATGCACGGTAATCAGCCCCGCCGTCAGCCCGCCGGGATCGATGGTCGCCCCCCAGCAGCGCAAACCGTCACCATATAACGTCGATGTAGAGGCCCCATCCGCCCAAACCATGTTGATCCGGGTGCCATCAGTCACCGTGAACCGGATGGCCGCGACAGCATCCTTGCCCTCCGGCAATATGTCCGCCACCAGACAGTCCACCCGAAACGGCCCGTCCACCCGCTCGTGCGGCGCACAGGCCCAGCGGAACGCCGGAATCTCCTTCACCAGCGCGGAGTCATTGGTCGCCGCCAATACTCCGCCCGCCTCCCCCGCGCGCCAGCCCGCACCAAAAGTCACACTCACATTGTCGCCGGCATACACCTCGCCAGAAAACACGATGCGAACAGTCCGCGTGCCGTCGCCATGCTCCACCTCATCCAGAATGCCGATCGGCGCACCCAGCCGAATGCCACCGCCTTCATAGGTCATCGCTTCGCCAGGAACGGCGGGTAACCGCAGCACTTCGATGCCCACACAGCTTCGCGCCCGCAGCGGATTTGGCACCGCCTGCCCGCCGCTGCGATCATGCCCCGGCCCGGCAATCGCCAGCGCAACCTTGGGCGAGCCATCCTTGTCGAGATCGAACGACGCGAAGGAAGAAGCCCCCCAGGCGCCCCGCACCGCCAGCACATAGCCGTTGGCTTCAATGGTGGCAGAGGCAACCGTCATCGTCCGCACACTCCTGCAAAAAAATGGGGGAGCCGCAGCTCCCCCAGATCACCCCATCCAAACCGAAAAAGCCGCCCGATCAGCTGGCCGAAAACCGCATCAGCTTCACCGCCTCGCTGTTCACCAGCGCACCGCCCACCCGGCGCGTCGCATAGAAATGCACGAACGGCTTGTTCGAATAGGGATCCCGCAGAACCGCGGTCTCGCCCCGCTCGGCAATCACATAGCCGGCCTGGAAATTGCCGAACGCAATCGAAAGCGAGCTGGCCGCAATGTCCGGCATCGCCTCGGCTTCCACCACCGGATAGCCCAGCAGCGTCGCCGGCTCGCCCTCCGAAAGACCCGGCCGCCAGATAAAGGCCCCCGCCGTGTCCTTGAACTTGCGGATCACCGAAAGCGTGTTCGAGTTCATCACAAAAACCGCCCCCTGGCGATAGGGCGTCCGCAGCGCATGCACCATGTCGATCAGCCGGTCAGCCGGGTTGGTCGCGACAAACGCCCCCGCCGCGCCAGACGCCACATATTGCAATGTCCCCCAGGGCCGCGTCGCGTCCGCCGCCGTCGCCACCGGATAGGTCAGAAACCCCTTCGGCTGCGAAACCCCGCTGCCGCTCACAAAGGCCACCCCCTCGGCGCGGGCAAAGTCGGCGGCAATCTCGGTCGCCAGCCAACCCTCCACATCGAACATCGCATCGTCCAGCATCTGCTGCGTCGCCGCCGGATTGGCATAGATTTCGCCCATCGGCGGTGCCACTTCCACGAAAGTCGGCGTCGCCGTTTCCGGCCGCCCCGCACTCTCGGAAACCCAGCCGCTGGCAAAGCCGCCCACCGCCACCAGCTTGCGATAATTGGAAGACCCAACCTTCACCACATCGGCCACACCCCGAATGGGCGAAAGGCTGCGCAAGGTGGCCTCGATCCGCTGGTCGATCTCCAACGGCACCGCCAGCCCGCCATCCGCCGACACGGCCGCCTGCAACCGCTTGGTCTCCAGATCCGCCTCAATCCCCTTGCGCAAATAGCCATCGGCAAAGGCCGAAACCGCTCGCCCCGCGGCGCCGCCCAGCGGTGGTGCCGACCGCGCCACCAGCCGCCGCGACAAGGCCAGCACATCCGATTTCAGCGCCTCGACCGTTGCCGAAAGGCCTTGCGCCGATGGCGCATACGGCGCGTCCATGGCCTCCATCGGCTGCATCTCGCTGGTCACAACCGCATCCGCCTTCATCTCATAGTCCATCATCATCTCTCCTCAAAAAAAGCCAAATCCGCCCACTACACCCGCCAAAGCCCCGAACTATCCGTCCACCGCCGTGATCCGCGCCTCGGCATGCATCGGCAGCGTCACCACCGAACACTCCAGCAGCTCCACCTTCAAAATCTCCCGCCCGCCGCCGGGCAGGGTGCGCGCCTTCTTCACCCGGTAGCCGAACGAAAGCCCGTCCACCGCGCCGCTGCGCACCAGTGCCAGCGCATCCACCCCGTCGCGGCAATCCGGGCTCACTCCGGCCTCCATCCGCAAACCGTTGCGATCCTCCACCAGCCGCAGCACCCGCCCGATCGGCCGGCCGATCTCGTGCTGCCACAACAGCGGCACCTGCGCGCCCGCCCCCAGAAACGCCCCGGGCCGCACCACATCGCCAGACCGATCCGGCGTGTCGAACCGGCTCACATAGCCGGCCAGCCTCACCAATCCGGTCATCGTGCCGCTCCTTTCGCCGCCCACCCCAGCAACGCCCGCTTCTCGTCCGCACTCAGGAAATCCGCGCCCGCCACATGCCGCCACAAATGCTCCCGGTCCGCCCAAAGCGCGGGGATCGCATCCATGTCCGCCTCCAGCCGCAAGCCCGGCCACCACAGGCCCAGATGCTGCGAAAAGCCGGCCAAAAGCCGCGTCAGCAGCGGCAGCACCGTCAGCCGCCACAGGCTCACATTGGCCTCGGCATAATTGGCATAGGTGCCATCGCCCGGCAGCCCCAGCAGCATCGGCGGCACCCCGAAGGCCAGCGCCACTTCCCGCGCCGCCGCCTCCTTGGCGCCGGCAAAGTCCATCTCCGCCGGCGTCATCGCCAGCGGTTGCCAGCGCAACCCGCCCTCCAGCAGCATCGGGCGCCCGGCATTGGCCGCCCCCTGGAATCCCGCCTCGATCTCGTCGCGCAGCCGCTCGAACTGCTCTGCCGAAAGCGGCCCGTCAGTGCCCTCATGCAGCAGCGCGCCCGAAGGCCGCGCCGCATTGCCCAAAAGGCTGCGGTTCCAACGTGTCGCCGCATTCAACAGTCCGATCCCGTCGCTGGCAGACGCCAGCGACCCCATCCCCATATGGTCATCCAGCGGGTTGAAGGCCTTCAGATGCAGCAGCCCCGGCCGCGCAGCATCACCGGCCGCCGGATAGCGCACGGTCCGCGCCCCCGGCCGGTAAATCCAGCTCGCCGGCCAGCCATTGGCATCGGTCTCCAGCGTCATCCGGTCCGGCCGCAGCCACCACAGGGCTGCCGGCATGCCGCGGTGATCCAGGCCCGTCTCCAGAAAGGCATTGCCATGCAGCAAAAGCTGCGTCGCAACCGCTTCCAGCAGCGCGGGCGGCAGCAGCAGCAGCGCCGGATGCTCATCCCCCTGCACCAGCAGCGGCACACTCGCCACGCTTTCCGCCACCAGCCGGATGCTGCGCTGCGCTATCGCATTGCGATACGCCTCGCGCACTTGCGCCTCATAGGAAAGCGCGCCCTCGCCGGCAGATGCCGCCCGCAAGCCCGGCCATTGCCTGCCCGCAAAGGAATCCGCCTTGCTCTCGCCGGCCCGCGCTCGTCTGGAAAAAACCGGCCACCGCATCATGGACGCTCCCCGGCCTGTCCATCCGATGTCGGCACTGCAACCAGCCCGCCGCCGATGATCAGCGAAATCGCCTGCGCCAGCCCTTGCGCCTGCATCGGGTCGCTCCCCAGAACCACCGCGATCATCGCCGCGCCCGCCCAGGTCGAAGGCTCGCGCAGCCGCAGCAACGCCCACCGCAAAAATGCGCGCATCTCCCAATCCTTTCGCATGAATCCAGCCTCGCACCGGCATCCCGGCCACCGCCGGCACCGGTCAATTACCCATCGGTAAAACCGTTTAAACCAATGCCCTAAGCCCCGGCTTCGCCTTCGCGTCCGCCAGCATCAGTTCGGTCAACGCCCACACCAGCGCATCCGCCCGGTCGGGCGATTGCCCCGGCCCCACATAGCCGCCGCCCGCAAGCAGCCCGCACATCTCGTCCTCAAGCTCGGGAAATGCAGCCGCATGCTTCACCTGCCCGCTGCTATATAGCACCGAAACCGGCTCGGCCCGCGCCGATTTCCCTCGCGTCGCCACCACCGTCTTGATCGGCAGCTGGTGGCCCTGCGCCCGCAGGCAGGCCTCCACCATCCGGCCGCCATTGTTGATCTCGGCGATGATCCGGTCCGCATCATAGCGGTGCCACGCGCTCACCACCGCCGCCGCCCACACGTCCGGAGACACCGCAGAAACGCTCGCATCCGCCAGCACATGCGCTACCCCGCCGGCATCCAGCGCCACCACCACAATCCCGCACCCGCCCGGCCCGGCTGGCGGGTCAACGCCAATCACCACCCGCCGGAACGGCCCGGGATGCACCATGCGGCACGCCTCGATCCCGTCCCGGCTCCAAAGCGTTCCCTCGCGGCTTTCCAGCAGCTCGCCCATCACCTCCTGCCGGCCCAGCGCGGTTTGCCCGTAGCTCGCCTGCAAGTCGCCCAGATAGGTCGCCGGAAGGTTCGCCCGGTTGTCATAGGTCGAGCCGCGCGAAACCCGCACCATCGGATCCTGCAGCAATTGCTGCAGCAAATGCAGCGGTCTTGGCGTCGTCGTCACCACCACCTGTGGCCGCTCCCCCAGCCGCATTCCCAGCCGCAGATTGTCCCAGGCCGCCTTCGGCTTCGGCCAGGCTGCAATCTCGTCACACCAGGCAAAATCGAACTGCGGCCCGCGCAGCGAATCCGGCTCAACGGCGGAAAACAGACAGCCCATACTGCCGTTCGGCCAATGCAGCTCCTTGCGGCTCGCCTTGTAAATCGGCGCAAAGCCATGCCGCGCCACCCCGCGCAGCCCCGATTCACCCTCCAGCATCACCGATTGCACATCATGGGCCGTCGCGCCCACCAGTGCGATCCGGCAGCCGGGCCGCGTCAGCGCCATTTCGGTCACCCACTCCGCCCCGGCCCGGGTCTTGCCAAATCCGCGTCCGGCCATGATCAGCCAGATGCTCCAGTCACCGTCCGGCGCCACCTGCGAAGGCCGCGCCTGCCACCGCCAGTCAGAAATGGCGTCCAGCCGGGCCGCTTCCGGCAGCGATTGCAGCACCACCTCCCGCTCACGCTGTGGCAGCCGCACCAGCCGCTCCATCAGCGAAAGTGCGCGACCGTTTGCTTTGATGACCGTGTTGACTTTGATGACCG
Organism: Sandarakinorhabdus sp.; assembly: GCA_020693225.1. Taxonomy (GTDB): domain Bacteria; phylum Pseudomonadota; class Alphaproteobacteria; order Sphingomonadales; family Sphingomonadaceae; genus Sandaracinobacteroides. The sequence continues at coordinate 17,154 of JAIMJL010000048.1, forward strand.
GATTGCCCGCCACATCGCCAGACAACCCGCCCATTCGCCATCCTGTCCGCTGCAAACCACCGCGTCACCGCAGGCGCAATTTCAGAGCATGCCCAAACCAATAACCATTATCGTTGCGATTGTCAAGCTGTTTTATGTCCAATATGGTTATCATAATGATCTGCCAGCCGATCCAGCGCCATGCCCAGCACCAGCTTCGCCGCCCGTTGCGGCCATTTCAGCCCCTTTTCGGCTTCTGCGATGCCCTCGCCCTCGCAAACCACCCGCCACACGATGTCCACCATCCCCTTGCCCACCGCCGCCATGGCCGAATCGAATCGCCGCCTCGCTTCCAGGCTGGCCAGCGTCGAACGATCCGCCCCGTCGCTTCCTCCCCGCCCACTCCCGGGTGCCGCATCCCAGCGCATCGTCACCCGGCTTGCCAGCTGCGCCCGGTAATGGTCGGCCCGCAGCCGCTCGCCCGCCGCCACCTGCCGCGCATCCAGCAACCCCCTGCGCGCCAGCCAGCCCAGCGGCGATTCGGTCAGATTGGCCATCACCACCTGCCGGTCCACCGCATCCGATGGTGCCAGATGCCGCTGCCCCAGAACCCGGTTCGGATAGTCTTTGGCATCAATCATCGCGCATTCTCCCTATACAACCCCGGTCCATATCTGCCATATTGGTTATCCTGTAGGAAAGAAGCTTTCCAAAGGAGCCAGATCGATGATGTCCCGCCTGCGCGAAATCCGCAAAGCCAAAGGCCTCACTTTGGCCGATCTCGCCGCCCGCTGCGATCCGCCCACCACCGCCGTCACCATCGGCCGCCTCGAAACCGGCATGCGCAGCCTCTCGGTGCCCTGGCTGGAAAGGCTCGCCCGCGCGCTGGATGTCGATCCGAAATCGCTCATCGCCGCCTCCGCCGATCCCACCATCCCGGTCGCCGCGCTGCTCACAAGCGATGGCCCCACTGCCCCCACCGAGCCCTTGCGGCTGCACCCGGAATCAGCCCCGCCCGGCACCATCGCAATGCTGATTCGCGCCTCGCAAGGGGAATATCGCGCCGGAGACACGCTCTGGCTGCAACAACTCCCCCCCGAACGTTTCGCCGAGGCGCTCAATTGCGACATCCTCGCCCCCCGCCCGGTCGGTCGCTTCCTGTTCGGCCGCCTCGCCGGCACCGACGGGCGCAAGCTGCAGATCCTTCCCCTCAAGCCCGGAAGCCGCCAGGCGATCGCCGCCGACGCGCCGTGGATCGGCCGCGTGATCACCCTCATCCGTCCGCTCTGAAATCGGCTTCCCCTTTTGCCGCATAGCCCCTAAACCGCCCGCCACACTGTTTCAGGAGCATCCGCCATGCGCGCCGAAGCGCAACATCACGTCACCAAAATCGAGCAGGCGCTTGCCCTGCTGAGGAGGTTTCTTTGACTGGGATCGCGCCCTCCGCCGTCTCGACACGCTGAACTCCAAGGTCGAAGACCCAACGCTCTGGGACAATCCCAAGGCTGCGCAAGCCCTGATGCGCGAACGCCGCCAGCTCGATGAAGCCATCGCCGCCACCAACAGAATCGCGTCCGAGCTCGCCGATACCGTCGAGCTCATCGAACTGGCCGAAGCCGAAGGCGATACCGCGCTGGAAAGCGAAGGCGTGGCTGCGCTGGCCGATCTCGCCGAGCGCGCCGAGCGCGACAAGGTCGAAGCCCTGCTCAGCGGCGAGGCGGATGCCAACAACAGCTTCATCGAAATCAACGCCGGCGCTGGCGGCACCGAAAGCCAGGACTGGGCCGAAATGCTGCAACGCATGTACATGCGCTGGGCCGAACGCCGCGGCTTCAAGGTCGATCTCATCGATCAGAACGAAGGCGAGCAGGCCGGAATCAAGTCCGCCACCCTGCTGCTGAAAGGCGAAGGTGCCTTCGGCTGGGCGAAAACCGAATCCGGCGTCCATCGCCTCGTCCGCATCAGCCCCTACGACAGCAGCGCCCGCCGCCACACCAGCTTCGCCAGCGTCTGGGTCTATCCGGAAATCGACGACGACATCGAAATCGAAATCAACGAATCCGATCTCCGCATCGATACCTATCGCGCATCCGGCGCCGGCGGCCAGCACATCAACACCACCGACAGCGCCGTCCGCATCACCCACATCCCCACCAACGTGATCGTCGCCTGCCAGAACGAACGCTCGCAGCACAAGAACAAGGCGACCGCCATGAAGATGCTGAAGGCGCGGCTCTACGAACGCGAACTCGCCATCCGCGAAGCCGCCGCCAATGCGGTGGAGGCCGGCAAAACCGATATCGGCTGGGGCCACCAGATCCGCAGCTACGTCCTGCAACCCTATCAGCTGGTCAAGGACCTGCGCACCGGCGTCACCAGCACCGACCCGCAAACCGTCCTGGATGGCAGCCTCGACCCGTTCATGGCCGCCGCCCTGTCTCAGCGCGTGTCCGGCGAAAAGGTCGACGTAGACGATGTCGACTGATCCAGACGCCTACGCCCGCCGCGTCGAAGCCGTCCTGTTCGCCGCCGCCGAGCCGCTCCGCCCGGAAGACATCCGCACCTACGCCGGCGAAGGCGATCTCGGAGGCGCCCTCGCCACCCTTACTGCCGATTATGCCCCGCGCGGCGTCAATCTCGTCGAACGCGGCGGCCGCTACCTCTTCCAGACCGCCCCCGACTGCGCCTCGGTCCTCGAACACGCCCGCGAAGTGCCGAAAAAACTCTCCCGCGCCGCCCTCGAAACCCTCGCCATCATCGCCTATCACGAGCCCGCCACCCGCGCCGAAATCGAAGACATCCGCGGCGTCGCCATCTCCAAAGGCACCATAGACACCCTCATGGAAGCCGGCTGGGTGCGCCCCGCCGGCCGCCGCGAATCGCCCGGCCGCCCGCTGCAATTCGCCACCACAACCGCCTTCCTCGCCCATTTCAGCCTCGCCAGCCGTCGCGATCTCCCCGGCCTCGCCGAATTGAAGTCCGCCGGCCTGCTCGAACCGCTCGCCATCGAGCCATCGCCCGAAGACCCGGAAACCAGCGCGTCATCCGCCACACTGGCGAATCCGGCCGAAAGCGCCTAAATGCAAATCTTGTCCCGCGCAGGAGCAGTCACATGGGAAGCTTGAGCATCTGGCACTGGGTCATCGTCGCCCTCATCGTGCTGGTCCTCTTCGGCAAGGGCCGCATCTCCGAAATGATGGGCGATCTCGGCAAAGGCATCAAATCCTTCAAGAAGGGCATGGCAGACGAAGAGGCCAACCCCGCACCCGCAACACCCAAGACCATCGATCAACAGGTGAGCCAGCCGGTCACCCAGTCCACCGGCGAATCCAGCGTCCGCTAACCCAAAGAGCGGGCGGCCATGTTCGATTTCGGCTATTCCGAGCTTCTGCTCATCGCCGTGGTGGCGCTGCTCGTCATCGGCCCGAAAGACCTGCCCAAAGCCATGCGTGTCGTCGGCCATTGGATGGGCAAGGGCCGCGCCATGGCGCGCCACATGCGCTCCGGGTTCGACGAAATGATGCGCCAGGCTGAAATGGAGGAAATGGAAAAGCAGTGGAAGGCGCATAACGAAGCCATCATGCGCGCCACACCTGCCGCCTCTGACCTGCCAGCCGAGTCCGAGCCCGCGCCCGCGCCGCTCGAAGACACCCCGGCCCCCGGCGACCCCCTCAGCGAACAGCGTCACCCATGAACGACATAGACGACAGCAAGGCCCCCCTTATCGATCATCTGATCGAGCTGCGCCGCCGTCTGCTTTATTGCGTCGCAGCGCTCGCCGTCGGCTTCGTCATCGCCTTCGGCTTCTCGTCGGAAATCTTCGCCATCCTGGTCCGCCCGCTCACCCAGGCGTTCGGCCCGGAAGGCGGCACCCTCATTTACACCAAGCTCTACGAAGCCTTTTTCGTCGAAATCAAGGTCGCGATGTTCGCCGCCAGCCTCATCGCCTTCCCGATCATTTCCTCGCAACTCTGGGGCTTCGTCGCGCCCGGCCTCTACAAGAAGGAAAAACAGGCCCTGCTCCCCTTCATGCTGGCCACCCCCGTGCTGTTCACCATGGGTGCCAGCCTCGCCTATTTCGTCGTCATGCCCACCGCCTTCAAATTCTTCCTCGGCTTCCAGAATCTCAACCCCACCGAAGGCCTCACTCAAACCGCACTCCCTGCCATGGGCGATTATCTCAGCCTCGTGATGCACTTCATCTTCGCCTTCGGGGTCGCCTTCCTCCTCCCCGTCCTCCTCATGCTTCTGGAGCGCGCCGGCATCATCACCCGTGATCAGCTGAAGTCCGGCCGCCGCTACGCAATCGTCGTCGCCTTCGTCATCGCCGCGATCTTCACCCCGCCCGATGTCATCTCGCAGCTCATGCTCGCCATCCCGCTGGTCATTCTCTACGAACTCAGCATCATCGCCATCTGGTTCACCGAAAGGCGCAGAGCAAAAGACCTGCCCCGCCTCGAAGCCCCCGCCGAATAGCGCCCAGCCGCACCGCCGCGGCAAACAGAAAGCCCTTGCATGTCCCTGAAGCTCTCCCGCCCAGACCTCTTGAGGGGTGCCAACCTCATCGCCGGCCAATGGATCGCAGCCGATGCCGGCGGCATAGAGGTCACCAACCCGGCCACCGGCGACCTCATCGCCACGGTGCCCAAACTCGGCGCCGGTGAAGCCCGCACCGCGATCGAAGCCGCCGCCGCCGCCATGCCCGCCTGGGCCGCACAAACCGCCAACGCCCGCAGCATCATCCTGCGCCGCTGGTTCAATGCCATCATGGAGAACCAGGCCGATCTCGCCGCCATCATGACCGCCGAGCAAGGCAAGCCCTTGAGCGAATCCAAAGGCGAAATCGCCTACGCCGCCAGCTTCATCGAATGGTTCGCCGAGGAAGGAAAGCGCGCCTATGGCGACATCATCCCCCCCCACGCCGCAGACCGCCGCATCCTCGTCCTGAAGCAGCCCATCGGCGTCTCCGCCGCCATCACCCCGTGGAACTTCCCCGCCGCCATGATCACCCGCAAGGTCGGCCCCGCACTCGCCGCCGGCTGCCCGATGATCGTCAAGCCCGCCTCCTCCACTCCCCTCACCGCCATCGCGCTTGCCATCCTGGCCGAAGAAGCCGGCCTCCCGTCGGGCCTCCTCTCCGTCATCACCGGAAGCGCCGCCCGGATCGCCGGCGAATTTTCGTCAAACCCCCTGGTGCGCAAGCTCAGCTTCACCGGCAGCACCGAAACCGGCAAGCTGCTCTATGCCGCCGCTGCGCAGAATGTGCAGAAAATCAGCCTCGAACTCGGCGGCAACGCCCCCTTCATCGTGCTGGATGATGCCGATCTCGACGCCGCCGTCGAAGGCGCCATCGCCTCCAAGTTCCGCAACGCCGGCCAAACCTGCGTCTGCGCCAACCGCATCTATGCCCAGTCTGCCATCCACGACGCCTTCGTCGAAAAACTCACCCGCCGCATCCAGGGCCTGAAAATCGGCGACGGTGCCGCCGAAGGCACCGACATCGGCCCAATGATCGACATCGCAGCGGTCGAAAAAACCGAAGACCATATCGCCGACGCCGTCGCCAAGGGCGCCACCCTCATCACCGGCGGCCAAAGGAAAGGCGGCACATTCTTCGAGCCCACCCTCATCACCGGCGTCACCGCCGATATGGCGGTCGCCACAGAAGAAACCTTCGGCCCGCTCGCTCCCGTCTTCCGCTTCGAAACCGATGCCGAAGTCATCGCCGCCGCCAACGCCACCCGCTTCGGCCTCGCCGCCTATTTCTACGGCCAGAATCTCTCCCGCGTGTTCAAACTCGCCGAGGCTCTGGAATATGGCATGGTCGGCATCAACACGGGCATCATCAGCACCGAAATCGCCCCCTTCGGCGGCGTCAAGGAATCCGGCATCGGCCGCGAAGGCGCCCGCGCCGGC
>JAIMJL010000049.1:0-6965 GCA_020693225.1 Sandarakinorhabdus sp.
GGATGGCATCGGCAAAGGCCTGGTGCTGGAAGAAGGTGGAGCCGTGGTGCGAGCCGGCCTTCAGCGCCACTTCATCGGTGTCCACGAACCAATGCTCGGCGCGCTTGGGCGCCATGAAGCCGACGCGCGGGCTGAACACCAGCTCACCGGACGGAATGAACACATCGAGTCGCGCCTCGCCGCCAACGGCGGTGATCTCCTCCTGTTGCTCGGCGCCATCGGCAAACATGCACAGATCCAGCATTGCGCGCACACCGTTGGCGAAATCCACCGTGGTGTAGCTGTTGTCGATGATATCGGGGATGCCTTGGGCGTAGCGTTCGCCGACATGGTTTACGTCCATGCCGCCTGAGCAATAGACGCGCACCGGTTCCGAGCGCACGATGAGGCGCATCAGATCGAAGAAATGGCAGCATTTTTCCACCATTGTGCCGCCGGTGTTGGCGGCAAAGCGGTTCCAGTCCCCCACCTTCGGCAGGAAGGGAAAGCGGTGCTCGCGGATTGAGAGCATGCGCAGGCGGCCGATGCGATGTTCGTGCACCTCGCGGATGAATTCGGCGACCGGCGGCATGAAGCGATATTCCATCGCCGTCCAGAACAACCGCTGCGAAGCCTTGGCTTGCGCCACCACCCATTGCGCATCCGGCACGGTGGTCGCCAGCGGCTTTTCGCACAGGATATGCACCCCGGCCCCGAACAGTGGCTCCAGCGTGGCGCGGTGGGTGTGATTGGGGGAGGCCACGATCACCGCGTCCAGCCCGGCATCGGCGGCCAGCTCCACGGCGCTGGCATATTCGCGCACCGGCTTGCCTTCCAGGGCGGCTTTGGCCTGGTTGCGCGAGGATTCCACCGGGTCGGCAATGGCAACCAATTCGACGCCGGGCGTGACCAGCAGATTCTGGATATGCTCCACGCCCATCATGCCGGTGCCGACCAGGCCGTATCTGATCGATGTTCCATCGATTGGGCCGTATTTAATCTCTCCCATTTCGTCCCCGCTTCTGCCATCAGGCTCGCCATGAGCGAGCTTCATTTTTCATCCGCACCGCGTAGCCTTGGGGCGAGCGGTATTGCAATATCTTCCCTTGCATGGGGCATGTGGCGCTTCAAGGGCGACGATGTTGCCGCCGCCACCGAGCAGGTGAAGGCCGCACTCGATGCCGGCATCACCCTGTTTGACACCGCCGACATCTATGGCTGCGACACGCCGGCCGGATTCGGCTCTTCGGAAGCCCTGCTGGGCCGAGTGTTTGCCGCCGATTCGGGACTTCGCTCCAGGATGGTGCTGGCCACCAAAGGCGGCATCCGGCTGGGTGTGCCCTATGACAGCAGCGAAGCCTATCTGGATGCTGCGGTGGATGTATCGCTGAAGCGACTTGGGCTGGATCATGTCGATCTCTGGCAGGTGCACCGCCCGGATGTCCTGGCGCATCCGGCCGAAGTGGCGAAATCGCTGGAGCGAATCGTTTCGTCCGGCCGGGCGCGGACGGTGGGCGTTTCCAACCACACGCCGGCGCAGGTGGCGGCGCTTCTGGCGCATCTGTCGATCCCGCTGGTGAGCATCCAGCCGGAGCTTTCGGCGCTGGCCTATGGCGCGATGTTCGACGGCACGCTGGATCAGGCGATGCAGCATGGGCTTGCGGTGCTGGCCTGGTCGCCGCTGGCGCAGGGGCGGCTGGCTGCCGATCTGCCGGCCGATTCCCCGGCCACAGCGCGCGCAGCTGTTGCCGTGATTGATCGCATCGCCGCCGAGCAGGGCGTCAGCCGTTCGGCAGTGGCCTATGCCTTTGTCGGCGCGCATCCCGGCGGCGCGATCCCAATCGTGGGCACGCAAAATCCGGCGCGGATTGCCGAGGCGACCGACGCCTTCAAGGTGCGATTCACCCGGCAGCAATGGTATGAAATCCTGCAGGCCGCGATGGGCGCAAACCTGCCATAAATCGCGGCCATAGACTGGGGAAGAAGATGAGCAATCCATGCGAAGTGAGCTGGTTTTCGGCGCTGTGCGACGATGACTATGAGTTTCTGGGTGTGCCCGATGTGGCGCTGAAATCGAGCTACGAGCACTGCCGCAATATCGTGCTGGCGGCCGAAAAGGGCGGGTTTGACAATATCCTGCTGCCTTCCGGCTACCAGCTGGGCATCGATTCCACCGCTTTTGCTGCAGCCCTTGCGCCGCTGACGCGAACGATCCGCATGCTGCTGGCGGTTCGGGTGGGCGAGGCCTGGCCGCCGCAGCTTGCGCGACAGATTGCCAGCATCGACCGGATGATGGGCGGCCGGCTGGCGGTGAACATCATCAGCTCGGAAATGCCGGGCGAAAGCCTTGCATCCGCGCCGCGCTATGCCCGCACGGTGGAGCTGATGCAGATCCTGAAAACGCTGCTGAACGGCCAGCCGCTCGATCACCAGGGCGAGCATTGGACGCTGAAGGTCGATCCGCCGCGCATCACCACCATGTCTGGCACATGCCCGGCGCTGTATTTTGGCGGACTCTCGCCCGATGCCCGCGATGCCGCGGCAAGGGCGGCTGACGTTTATCTGATGTGGCCCGATACCATGCCCGCAGTGCGCGAGATCATCGCCGACATGACGGCGCGCGCCGCACGCTTCGGCCGCACATTGAAGTTCGGATACCGCGCGCATGTGATCGTGCGCGACAGCGAGGACGAGGCGCGGGCCTATGCCGCGCGCCTGCTTTCCAAACTGGACGCCGGAACGGGTGCCGAAATTCGCGCCAAGTCACTCGATTCCACGTCGGTTGGCGTGCAGCGGCAGGCCGAGTTGCGGGCGGCCGCCGGCGACGAAGGCTATGTGGAGGACAATCTGTGGACCGGCATAGGCCGCGCCCGTTCCGGCTGCGGGGCGGCGATTGTGGGCGATCCGGACCAGGTGCTGGCCAAGCTGCAAGCCTACAGGGAAGAGGGCATCGAAGCTTTCATCCTGTCAGGCTATCCGCATGCGGCTGAGTGCGACCTGTTTGCGCGGCATGTGCTGTCGCGGCTTTCACACGGGCCTTTGATGCTGGGCTGAACTCGATTCGTCCCGTTTTCTGTTAACCTTTGGAACGCATTGCCTGCCCTCCTGTTGAACACGCAGGGCGGCATCCGGCCAACCGAACAGGAAACCAACCTCCATGAAACCAACGCTCGACTTCGCGCTGCTCGCCGGCGCTGCATGCTTTTCGATGACTGTCGCTGTTGTTCCGGCGTCCGCCGTGGCGATCATGCCCGGCTCGACCCTGATCGCGCCCGAAGCTTTCGAACCGATGATGGCGTCGCAAGGCACATTGCTGGCCAGCGATATTTTCGCCGGCTCGGCGCTTACCTTCGGCGCAACATTCCGCCAGGCTGTTTATCTCAACACGAGCGGAACCCTCGATTTCTACTACCAGATCTCGCACACGGGTGCGGGCTCGCTGGGTTCCAATCAGGAAATCCGGTCGTTCACGGTTGCCGATTTTTCGGGCTTCACCGTTGATGGCTTCGCCTCTGCTTCCGATCCCGACGGTGTGGGCCTGTTCAACGCTGCGATGAACCCGCCCGCCAGCACCACCAGCTTCGGCCGCTCCAGCCCCGATGGCCGGGTGGTGCAGACCGATTTCGGCATCAACGGCCTGACCGAAGGCGAAACCAGCGCGACCTACATCTTCCGCACCAATGCCACGGCGTTCGATCGCCTCGGCACGTTCGGGATCATCGACGGATCGACCATTTCGGGCACATCGTTCCAGCCGATCCTGGCTGCCGGTGTTCCGGAACCCGCTTCCTGGGCGATGATGGTGCTGGGCTTCGGAGCGATCGGTGCCACGATGCGCCGCCGCACCACGATGCGCACAATCAGCGCCTAGAGCATGTTCCGATCTGGTGGAATCACCAGCCTCGGAAACCCATGCGGAAAAACTGGAAGATAGAGCGGCCGTTCTGATGCAATCAGAACGAGACTCGCTCTAACGAAACACGCCGCCGGCAGCACGCGCTGCCGGCGGCGCTTTCTTTTCGGGTCAGATCACTCCCAACACGTCGCGCGCCATCGCATTGACGGCGTCGCGGCTGGCGGGAAAACCCGCCGCGATCCAGCGTTGCTCCACTAGCCCCAGCTTGCGCGACACTTGCGGCCCTGGCGGCAAACCCATGGCGATCAGGTCCTTGCCGCTGATCGGCAGGCGCGGCCGTGTCCAATGCAACAGCGGCCCCTGCCACTGCGCCGCGCGCGGATCGGCAGTGAGCAACAGGCGATCCATCGCGGCCTGTGCGCCGATGGCATAGGCCAGCGCCCGTGGGTCTACCGGAACCGGCGTGCGATCGGCAGCTGCTACCAGCCGCTCCCGCTGGTCGTTCGACAGCCGCAGCCGCCGCGCCACCGATTCCGAAAGCGCAGGCTCGCTGGGCAACATGGCAGCCAGCCGCCGGATGGCGCTGGCATCGGCACCGGCTGCCTGCTCCGCTGCAAGCGTCTGCTGCAGCAGGTCCGCGGCCTGCGGCAGAAGCTCGGGCAGCACGGGCTGGAAGATGGCATGGCTCTGCATGGCAGCGATCGTTGCTGTGGGCGTTGGCAAAGCCAGCAGCTTCAGCAGTTCATCGCGTATCCGCTCGCGCGACAGGGCCATGAGATCATTTGCGCGCGCTGCGCAGGCTGCCAGGCCTTGCGGCTCCAGCGATCGCGAAAAGCGCGCCGAAAAGCGGAAAAAGCGCAGGATGCGCAGATGATCCTCGGCGATGCGTTGCAAGGGATCGCCGATGAAACGCACGGTTCGGCTGGCCAGATCGGCTTCACCCTGGAAAAAATCCACCACCGCCCCGGATACCGGATCGGCATAGAGCGCGTTGATGGTAAAATCCCGGCGCGCTGCATCGGATTGCCAGTTGTCGGTGAATTCCACGGCTGCATGTCGGCCGAAGCTCTGCACATCGCGCCGCAGGGTGGTGATTTCGGTGTGGGTGCCGTGCGATACGGCGGTGACGGTGCCATGTGCCAGGCCGGTGGGGATTGCGCGAAGTCCGGCCTGCTCCAGTTTCGTGATCACCTGGTCGGGCGTCAGCGTGGTTGCAAGATCGATGTCCTGCACCGGAAGATCGAGCAGCCAGTCGCGGACCGCCCCGCCAACCAGTCGGACGGTACCGGTTGAGGCATCCAGCACATTTAGCACGGCAGCAAGGCCGGGCCGTTCCAGCCAGAGTGAGGGATCAAGCCGCATCCGTTGCTCCTACAGGTGCGGCGCTCGTCACCAAAATGAAATGGGGGCCAAAAGGAAAAGGGCCGCGCCTTTGCCGGCGCGGCCCCTTCCATGCAATCTGGAAATGCCTCAGGCGGCGACAGCCGAGCGGCGACGCATCGCGCCACCCACCAAGCCGAAGCCAGCAATCAGCATCGCCCAGGTTGCCGGTTCGGGAACCACGGCATCGTTGCTGAGCAGCTGCAAGCCGAAACCGGCCGGGCAGCCACCGGCGCAATCGCCGAAGATGTTGATCGAATAGCTGCCGGGGCCGAAGGTGTAACGCAAGCGGCTGAAGCTCGTATCCAGCCAGCTGACACCGAAGAAATCGGCGACGGTTGCATCGCCATCGGTGGTGAAGCTGCTGGTGGCGATCAGCGAGCCATCACCGCTGTTGAACACAGTGTAGATGTCGCTGACGGCAAATGCATCGGTCAACAACAGGTCGGCGGATGCGGCAAGCGTAAAGGTCCACGGCGAACTGAGGCTGGCGCTGTTGGTATCGCTAACTTCATCGGTCTGCCAGCCGGAATTGAGGATCAGTTCTGCCGCGGCGGCGGGCATCGCACTGCCCAGAAGAAGAGCGGCAATCAGAGCGAATTTTTTCATGTGAGGTCCCCTGTGTGAAGCGAAGGTTCAAGCATGCGAGAACCAAACCACCCCCCCGCAGCGCATATCGCTGGCATTGGCTGGTTGAGCCTCACGCAGCATTTCTGGTCCTGATTTGGGAAAATGTAAAGCCAATTTACAATGACGGTTCAACGCACCGCAGTGATAAGGCCCGAAAGGTTGACCAGCATCGCTGCCGTCGCGCCCCAGATTGTCCGGCCTTCATGTTCGATCGCGTAGAAGCGGCGCAGACGCCCACGCCAGGGCGCCTCGCGCAGCTGGTGATTGGCTGGATCCAGCGCAAAGGCCAGCGGCACCTCAAACAGGTCAGCAACCTCGTGCGGCGACAACTGATAGGGCAGGTCGGCAGGGATCACGCCAATGATCGGAGAGATCGCGAACCCCGTGCCGGTCTGGTAGCGAGTGCCTTCTCCCAGAATGTCCACATGCGCCGGGTCCAGCCCGATTTCCTCGTGCGCCTCGCGCAATGCAGCGGCCACCGCGCTGCCGTCGCCCGGATCGATGCGGCCACCCGGAAACGCAACCTGCCCGGCATGCGACCGCAGATGTGCGGTGCGCGTGGTGAGCAGCAGGCCCGGTTCCCGGCGCTGCACAATCGGCACCAGAACCGCCGCCGGGGTGAGGCCGGTTTGCCGATCGATGCTGCTGTCCGGCACACCGAAATCCCAATCCCCCGATATGGCCGGTGCCCCGCATGGGCCGGCCAGACGGGCGCGGAGCTGCTCAATCAGCGAAGGCAAAGTAGCAGCCTCCGCTCCACAAACCAATCGGGTCGTGCGCCTCGGCCAGCGCCCAGTCAGCCAGCTGGTAAAAGACCGGCCGGTTGATCAGCGCCTCCATGCCGCCGCGGACGCCAAGGTAAGGCCGCGGTGTGCCGTCGGCTGCGGCGGCAAAGCGCAGCGGGTGATCCGGGCCGGCCACCACGATATCGTCGGTCAACAGGCGGAAGGTCAGCGTGCGCGCCTCGCCGCTGCCGCTGCTGGCGCACTCCACCGCCAGAAAAGGCGCATCATCCACCGCGATCGACAGCTTTTCATACGGGGTCACCAGCACATGGCTGCCATCCGCTTCGCGCCGCAGCACGGAGGAAAACAGCTGCACCAGCGCCGGGCGGCCGATC
>JAIMJL010000049.1:7090-18399 GCA_020693225.1 Sandarakinorhabdus sp.
CGAGCAACACCAAATCGCGCAACAGCCCGTCGCGCCGACGCCACTGCAGGGCAAAGCACTGCACCGCGCCCACCAGCTGGCCGCCGTCATGCGCCACGAAGCAGGCGCTGTCGATTCGGGCGGCGCCCTCGCGCAGCAGCGATGCCGTGCGCAGGCGCCGGGCCGGGCCGAAGCACAAGTCCAGCAACTGGGAAACGGCGCTTTCGTGCGCGGGCAAGAGGGGCGAATAGTCCATGACACTCCGAGGCAGGCAACAGGGTGTAGAAAAATGGGTGCGGGAAGGCGGCGGCGGTCGAGCGCCGGAAACAGCCGATCAGAAGCGTCGGAGGGTCAAAGGGAGCGTTTGGCCAGTCACCGTCCGCAGTCTATAGCGACGACCGGACAGCAGGGAAAGGGCGGCATGAGATGATCCTGTACGACATGGACAAGGCACCCAATCCGCGCCGCGTGCGGATGTTTCTGGCGGAAAAGGGAATCACGGTTGCAATGGTTTCCATCGACCTCCCGGCCGGGGAAAATCTCGCACCCGGCTATCTGGCGATCAATCCGCGCGGCGTGGTGCCGACCCTTGTGCTGGACGATGGCACCGTGCTGGACGAATCGCTTGCCATATGCCGCTATTTCGAAGGGCTGCAGCCGGAGCCGAATCTGTTTGGCCGCACGCCGCTGGAAACCGCGCAGATCGAATGTTGGCAGCGGCGGATGGAGTTCGACGGGATGGGCAGCATCGCCCTTGCCTTTCGCAATAGCCAGCCGGCCTTTGCCGATCGCGCTGTGCCGGGGGCAGGGCCGGCCACACCGCAGATCCCGGCGCTGGTCGAGCGCGGGCAAATGCTGAGCCGGCACTGGCTGGACGCGCTGGAGAAACGGCTGGCGCAATCCTCCCATGTTGCCGGCGACCGGTTCACGGTGGCCGATATAACCGCCTTTGTCTGTGTCGATTTCGCCAAGTGGATCGGCGTGCGCGCCGGAGACGCGCATCCCGCCCTGCGCGCCTGGTATGCCGCCATCAAGGCGCGGCCCAGCGCCTCGGCTTAGGTTGCAGGCTCTTCCGGCCGCCCTTTCACCCAGCGTGCGCCATGCTCTTCGGCCAGCTTTGCCACATCGACGGGTGTATCGATGCGCTCGAAGCGGACGCGATCGACGCCTTCATCCTTCAGCCGCCAGTCGAGATAGTGGTTCGGCGTGCGAAACAGCACTTCGCGCGGCAGTGTTTCCATTTCGGCGCCGAACAGGATCGCTTCGCCGACAATCTTGTTGCCAAGCCAGACGAGCGCCCGGCGATTGGTGAGCATATAGCGCGCCCGCGCCTTGGCGCTGCTGCGCAGCCACACCGGCAGGGCAATGATGGCAACCATGCCCGCCAACATGGCAAGGATCAGCGGCAGGGCGGATTGCGTGGGCTGCCCGGCAAAGGGCGACCCGGCCAGATGCGGGCGAATCAGCTCCAGCGCCAGCCAGCTGAGCAGGCCCAGCAAGGTGAAGAAGGCAAGGAAGCCGAAGGCCCGGCCCAATCCGCCGCTGGGGCGACCCTCCCAAAGGATTGTCTCACTTTCGCCCGGCTTGACCGGGCGAAAGTTGCCGGCACGGGCGATCCCCATGCCGGCGGTGGCGGTCCCTTCTGCCGATGCCATCGGGAAGCCTCAGCGACCCACCGCTAGCGTTCCACGGTCAGGGCGATTCCCATCCCGCCGCCGATGCACAGCGTGGCGAGCCCCTTTTTCGCGTCGCGGCGCGCCATTTCGTGCAGCAGGGTGACGAGGATACGCGCGCCCGACGCGCCGATCGGGTGGCCGATGGCGATGGCGCCGCCATTCACATTGAGCTTGGCCGGATCGAGGCCCAGTTCCTGGCCTACGGCGAGCGCCTGCGCCGCAAAGGCTTCATTGGCCTCCACCAGATCGAGATCCCCGACCGACCAGCCGGCCTTTTCCAGCGCCTTGCGCGAAGCCGGGATCGGGCCGACTCCCATCACCGCCGGATCGACCCCGCAGGACGCCCAGCTTTTGACATGCGCCAGAACGGGCGCGCCACGCCGCGCTGCTTCGCTGGCCGACATCAGCACAAGCACGGCGGCACCATCGTTCAGGCCCGAAGCGTTGGCGGCGGTCACGCTGCCGTCCTTTTTGAACGCCGGCCGCAGCGCCGCCATCGCTTCAACGGTTGCGCCTTCGCGGATATATTCGTCCTGATCGACCACGGTATCGCCCTTGCGACCCTTGATGGTGACCGGCACGATCTCGCCGGCAAAGCGGCCCGCCTTGCGCGCCGCTTCCGCCTTGTTCTGCGAGTGGGCGGCGAATTCATCCTGCGCGGCGCGGCTGATCTGGTAACGCTCGGCCACATTTTCCGCCGTGATGCCCATGTGATAGCCGTTGAATGCGTCCCACAGACCGTCCTTGATCATGGTATCCACCAGTTCCAGCGCGCCCATCTTGGTGCCGGCGCGCAAATGCTGCGCATGCGCTGCAAGCGACATGGATTCCTGGCCCCCGGCCAGCATCACTGCGGCATCGCCGTTGCGGATCGCCTGCGCTGCGAGCGCCACCGCGCGCAGGCCCGAGCCGCACACCTGGTTCACGCCCCAGGCCGGGATCTCCTGCGGAATCCCGGCGGCCATGGAGGCCTGCCGCGCCGGGTTCTGCCCGTGTCCCGCAGTCAGCACCTGGCCGAGAATCACTTCACCCACATCGCCGCCATCGACCCCGGCGTCGGCCAGCGCGGCAACGATCGCCGCCCGGCCCAGCTCGTGCGCCGGGACGCTGCTGAAGCTGCCAAGAAAGCTGCCCACGGCGGTGCGGCGGGCGGCTGCGATAACAACGTCGGTCATGCGTGGGACTTTCTTTCCTGTGCGTTTGCGCTCCGTCTAGGCGCTTCGCAGCCAGTTTGAAAGCGGCTGCCAAAGCGCCGCGTGCGCGCCCTTGCCAACCACCATCCCGACATGGCCGGACGCCACATCAAAGCGTGCGATGGAGTCGCCCGGCCAGTGCAGCCGCGCAGATTTCGGGACAATCCGATCGCGGCTGGCACCGATATCGAGGATGGAGCAGGCAAGGGCTTGCGGGATGATCGGCACCCCGCTGACGCGCCAGCGGCCCTGGCCGATGCGATTTTGGCGGAAGCCATGCTCGAACAGATCGCGCGCCGCGGGCAGGGACAGCGGTGCGCCGCTGTTGGCCCAATCTTCGACGGCGGCAAACCAGCCGAGCGCCGGATCATCCGGCTCCCTGTCGGCGAGCGCCTCGAACTTTTGCAGCACGGCTTGCTCGTCCAGGCTCCAGAACAGCGGATTGAGCAGGGAGACGGGCATCACGCCAAGGCGCTGCGCCACCGGCCGGGCGGCAGTCCACAAGGCCTGCGCCGACGCGCGGGCGGCGGGTGCGAAACCATCGAAGTGCCAAGGGGCAGCAATCAGCGCCAGCCGGCGAACCTGCGGCCCGAGCCGCTGCGCTGCGGCGACTGCCAGCGTGCCGCCCAGGCAATAACCGACCAGCGAAACCGGCTGCGCCAGCTTGCGCACGAGCGGAACGAGCCGCGCGGAAACCAGCCCTCCCAGCCCCAGCTGACGCTCGCTCTTTCCCACGCTGCCCCAATCCACCATCAGAACGCGGAAGCCCTCGCTGGCCAGGAATGCGATCAGCGAGCGCCCTGGCGCCAGATCGAGCACATCCGGCGCATTGATCAGCGATGGCACGACAATCAGCATTGGCCCGCCCTTCGGGCCGCCTTGGTCGCGCAGCGTAACGCCGCCAATGCGCGCGATGGCTGGCCCCAGGGCGCGGGCTGGCCGGCGGGGTGCCTGCTGATAGCAGCGCACGCCGCGCAGCACGCGATCCAGCCGCTGGCGATCCCCGGCGCAGGTGCGCACGGCGAGGCTGAGGAAAAGACTGAGCGGATGCGGTCCGCACGCTTCAGGCAAAGCCACCATCCTCGCCGATTTGCTCCGTTTTGCTGCACATGCTAAATGACATTGCTGCAGCGGCGCGCCGCACCGAAGACGGTTCGGGATCGCCACCCATTTCTCGAGAGCATGTCAGGCACGCGTTCATGTCCCCATCCACAAAAGGCCCTTCCAGGCAGACCGAAACCGCCGAGGGTGCCGCGCCCGTCATCATCAAGAAATACGCCAATCGTCGGCTCTATGATACCGAAAGCTCGTCCTACATCACGCTTGACCATCTTTCGGCGATGACACGCGCCGGTCGGGATTTCAAAGTGCTGGATGCCAAATCCGGCGATGACATCACGCACAGCGTGCTGACCCAGATCATCATGGAAGAGGAAAACCGTGGCGAGACGATGCTGCCGGTGCCGTTCCTGCGACAGCTGATTTCCATGTATGGCGATCAGATGCAGGGCATGGTGCCGCACTATCTGGAAGCCTCTATGGAGGCGTTCCGGCGCAACCAGGAGCAGGTGCGCTCCACGCTGACCGGTATGATGGGCGGTGTGGCAGCGGGTGGGGCCAATCCATTTGAAGCCATGGCGCGGCAGAATATGGCGATGATGAAGGCGGCGACCGACATCTGGGCCAAGGCCAATCCGCTCGCGGCGGCCGCCGCGGCCAGCATGCAGGCAACCGAAACGTCTGCCGCCGAGCCTGCTTCGGATCCCGCCACCGATGATCTGAAGGCGCTGAAGGCGCAACTGGCCGATGTGCAGGCGAAGCTGGAAAAGCTGGTGAAGGACTGAAGCGCGATGCAGGCTTTTGCCGACGTGCTGCCAGCAAAGGCGATCCAGACTGACGCCGCCGACCTTGCACCGCACCTGACCGACTGGCGCCGCAGCAAGACCGGCGTCGCAGCGTGCCTGCTGCTCCCGGACTCCGTCGAACAGGTTCAGGCCATCGTGCGCGTGGCGCAGCGCGAAGGGATTGTGCTGGTGCCGCAGGGCGGCAACACCGGGCTGGTTGGCGGCAGTGTTCCGGAGCCGGCGTCCGCACGCCCGGTCGCGCTGCTATCCACGCGGCGATTGGCGCGCATCCGCAGCATCGATTCGGCAGGCCTGTGCCTGGTGGCCGAAGCGGGCGTGATCCTCACCCAGGTGCATGAAGCCGCGGCTGGCGTGGGGTGCGCCTTCCCGCTGTCGCTGGGGTCCAAGGGCAGCGCCACGATTGGCGGGCTGGTTTCCACCAATGCGGGCGGTGTGCAGGTGTTGCGGCATGGCAGCATGCGCGCGCTGGTGCTGGGGTTGCAGGCGGTTTTGCCCGATGGCAGCCTGCTCGACCAGCTGACGCCGCTGCGCAAGGACAACAGCGGCTATGACATCAAGCAGCTGCTGATCGGCGGCGAAGGCACGCTTGGCATTGTGACGGCGGTTGCGCTGCGGCTGGTTCCCGCACCGCCGAAGACCAGCGTCGCCTGGGCAGGTGTCGCCGATCTCGATGTGGCGCTTGCCTTGCTGGCGCGGGTTCGCTCGGGATTGGGCGAAACGGTTGAGAGCTTTGAAGTGATCGACGAGGATGCGCTGGGCATGCTGCTGCAGCATATTGCCGGCAGCCGCGCGCCGCTCGCTGGCCGGCATAGCTATCATGTGCTGGTGGAAGCGGCGGTTGCCGACGATGCGCTGGCAGAAATCCTGTCAGACGCCATCAACGCCGGCGAAGTGGCGGATGCAAGCCTTGCGGCTTCGCTTTCGCAGGCCGCGGATTTCTGGAAGCTGCGGGAATCGATTGCCGAGGCCGAACGGCTGGACGGTGGATCGGTCAAGAACGACATTTCGGTCGCTGTTGCCGACGTGCCCCGCTTTCACCGCGAGGCGATTACCATGCTGGCGCAGGATTATCCCGGCACCCGGCCGCTGGCTTTCGGTCATCTGGGCGATGGCAATCTGCACTTCAACATCCGGCCACCGTTGGGCTGCGATGCGAAAAGCTGGATGGCCAGCGAAGGGGAATCGGCCCGTCGTGCGCTGCATGATGTGATTGCGGCCTTTCATGGCTCGATCAGCGCCGAGCATGGCATCGGCACATTGAAGGCGGCCGAACTGGCGCGGCTGGCGGATCCCGGCAAGCTTGCGGCCATGCGGGCGATCAAGGCGGCGCTGGACCCGAACGGCATCATGAATCCACACAAGATCTTCGGCTGAACGGATGTTGCCTGCTTCGGGTCATCGCGCTAAAGCCCGGTTCACAAGCGCCGATCGGGCGCTGTTTTCGTTTCAAGATGCTGCGCTCACCCGTGCGGCACCGCTCCCAAACAGGACGACATGATGGCCAGCCAACCCTCGACGCAACTTCCCCTGTTTTATCGCAGCCTGGTGCCGCTGCAGACCGATGTGCACAAGGGCTTTGGCTTGAACCAGCGCACCGACATGGCCTTTTCGCGCGATACCCACGCGGTGCCGATCACGGTGGGCGAGTTTGCCATGGCCCAGCGCCATTATCCGATCGTCTTCGGAACCGGCGAGTCGGCCGTGCCGCTGGCGCTGGTAGGCCTGCGCGAAGGCGAAAATCTGTTTGTTGATGGCGACGGCAAGTGGCGTACGGGGGCCTATATTCCCGCCTATCTGCGCCGCCACCCGTTCATGCTGGCAAGACTCGATCCGAACGCTGATGTGCTGAGCCTGGTGTTCGATGACAGCTGGGGCCTGGTTGCCGAAGGCGGCGAACAGCCGCTGTTCGACGGCACCGATCCTTCGGAAACCACGAAGAATATCCTCACCTTCTGCGAGCAGTTCGAGCAGGAAATCGCCAAGACCAAGAGCTTCATGGATGAGGTGGAGAAGCTCGGCCTGCTGATGGAAGGCCAGGCGCAGATCCAGAATCCCGGCATGCCGGAGCCGGCCACCTTTGCCGGCTTCCGGATGGTGGACGAATCCAAGATGCAGAATCTGCGCGGCGATCAGGCGCGCAAGATGGTGCAGAATGGCTTGATGGGCCTGCTCTATGCGCACCTGTTCTCGCTGTCGCAGATTCGTGAGCTGTTCACGATGGCGAACCCGGATCTGGTGATCCCGCAAACGCAAGGGTGAGACTCGCGCCGGGCGCTTGCCGCCCGGCGCCCGCATCCCTAAAGTCTTCACCACAATTCAACCGGTGGAGACGACCATGCGCATTCTGTTGAAATCCCTGGCTCTGGCGGCCGCGCTCTCGTGCGCGTCGCTCGCCCCGGCCTGGTCGCAGTCGCTCAGCGTGCCGGCTGGCGAATATGTGCTGGAGAAGACGCACGCCTCGGTCACCTGGCGGGTCAAGCATCTTGGCCTGTCGAACTACCCGGCGCGGTTCGTGACCTTTGATTCGACCATTCAGCTTGATCCGAAGACGGTCACCAAGTCGAGCGTGACGGTGACCATCGATCCGCGCTCTGTCCGCACCGAATATCCGTTTCCGGACAAGGAGGATTTCGACAAGGTTATCGCCGAGAAGTTCCTGATGGCCGGCGAACATCCCAGCATCAGCTTCGCATCCACCGGCCTGGTGGCAACGGGCGCCACGACAGGCAAGCTGACCGGCAATCTGACGCTGGCGGGCGTGACCAAGCCAGTGACGCTGGATGTGACGCTGAATGCGGCCAAGGAGCATCCCTTCCGCAAGGTGCCGGCGCTTGGCTTCTCGGCCACCGGCAGCTTCAAACGGTCGGATTTCGGGATCACCGATCTCATTCCGATGGTGTCGGATGAGGTTGAACTGATCATCGAAGCCGAGTTCCTGAAGAAATGAGCCGTGCCGTGGATCGCAGCCCCTATTCGCGGATGGCGATCACCCTGCACTGGGTGATTGCCCTGTTGCTGATCGGCAATCTGGTCGGCGGCCTGTTGCTGGATAGCTTCCTGGACTCCAGCGATCCGGCAATGAAGAAGCTGGGCTTCCAGATTATCCAGCTGCACAAGTCCTTCGGGCTGACCGTGCTGCTGCTCACGCTGTTGCGGCTGGGCATTCGCGTGGGGTCCGGGTTTCCGCCACTGCCATCGCACATGACCGGGCTGGAGCGCCTGCTGGCGCGGCTGACCCATTATGGCTTTTACGCGCTGCTGCTGCTGATCCCGTTTTCGGGGTGGGTGATGGTGTCGGCCAGCCCGCTCGGTTTCCCGACCAGCTGGTTCGGCCTGTTTGAATGGCCGCATCTGCCGATTGCGACATCGAAGGAAACCTCTGGCGCCGCAAGCGAGGTGCATGAAATCCTGGCCTGGCTCGCCATCGGCCTGATTGCGTTGCATGTGGCGGGTGCCCTGAAGCACCATTTCTTCGATCGCGACGATGTGCTGGCGCGGATGATTCCGGCGCTGCGCCGGCGCTCCGCGTGATTCGCGCGGCGCTGCTGTTGCTGTTGGCAACGCCTGCGGCGGCCAGCCAGTGGGCGGTGGTGCCGGCGCAATCCAGCCTGGCGTTCGAATCGGTGTGGAATGGCGATGCCATTGCCGGCCGCTTTCCCAAGTTCGCCGCCAATATCCGCTTCGATCCGGCGAAGCTTGCCGATGCGAAGGTGGATGTGATCATCGATCTGGCGGCAGCCACCACCGACAACAAGACGGCAAATGGCAGCCTGCCCGGCGATGACTGGTTTGCCGTGAAAAAGGGCCCCACCGCACGCTTCACCAGCAGCAGCATCGCGCAGACCCGCCCCGGACAGTATGTTGCGAAGGGCACACTCAACATGCGCGGCAATGCGGTGCCGGTCACCCTGCCGTTCACCCTCTCCATCACCGGGGATACAGCAGTGATGACAGGTGAGACGCGGCTGGATCGCCGCGCTTTCAAAATTGGCATGGATTCGGATGCCAGCGGTTCCTGGGTTGCATTCCCGGTGCCGGTGAAGGTGAAGATCGTCGCCCGGCGGCAATAGCCTCAGTCGAACAGCAGCACCGGCTTCACCGTTTCGCCGCTTTCCATCGCTTCGCAGGCGCGGTTGATTTCGGCGAACGGGAAGGTGCCGATCAGCCGATCGTGGGGAAAGCGACCCTCGAGGTGCATGGCAGCCAGCTTCGGCACGAAATCCTGCGGATCTGCGTCACCCTCGATGATGCCGACGATCCGCTTGCCGCCCAGAAAGCCTGCCAGATCGAAATCTGCCCGCGCACCCGGCGCGGAAATGCCGATCACCACCATCGTGCCGCGCGCGCCAAGCGTGGCGATCGCCGCCGAAACAACGGATGCGAGCCCGGTGGTGTCGATCGCGGCATCGAACGCCGCGCCGGTTCCCGGTGGTGGCGCGGGCGCAATCGCCGCCAGCCGCTCGGCCAGCCCGTCGCCGGCCAGCTCGGCATGGGTCGCCCCCAGGTCGCGCGCCAGCGCCAGCCGTTGCGGCACCCGGTCCACCGCCACGATGGGTGCCATGCCGATCGCGTGCGCGGCCATGATCGCCGCAAGCCCGACCGCACCCACCCCATAAACCACCAGCGACTGGCCCGGCTTTGCCGCCAGCGTGTTGAACACCGCACCCGCCCCGGTCTGCATGCCGCAGCCCAGCGGTGCGGCGAGATGGAAGGGGAGAGCATCGGGAATCTTCACCGTGTTGCGCGCATGCGCGATGGCATAGGGCGCAAAGCTGGACTGGCCGAAGAAATTGGCAAACAGCGGCCCGCCGTCCACCGTTTGAAATGGTGGGGTCATGGCGCCCGTTGCCGGATCGAAATCCACCCCGGCAAAGTTGAGCAGGGCGATATGCTCACAATATTGCGGGGCATGATCGGTGCAGGCGGCGCAGTGGCCACAGCTGTTGTACGACAGCGCCACCCGGTCTCCCACTGCCAGGCCTTGCACGCCCGCGCCCACCTGATCGATCACGCCTGCGCCTTCGTGCCCCAGAATCATCGGCAATGGGTTGCCCAGCTCCATGTCGCGGAAGGCGAGATCGGTGTGGCAGATGCCGGTGGCGTGAATCTTTACCCGCACTTCGCCGGCGCGCGCCTGCGGCAAGGGCGTTTCGACCATGCGGAACTTTTGCCCGCGATCTACAACGGCTGCGGCCAGCATGGTCATCGCGCGGTCTCCTTGTGCTGATGGTAGCCTAACAGCTTGACCGCTTTCCTGCCCCCGTCCAAAAGGCGAGCCATCAGGGAAAAGAGGTTTCACGCATTGCCTGCACCAGACGACACGCCCGCGGCGGGCGCCATTCCGCAGTTGAGCTTTGAAGCGGCGTTGCAGCGGCTGGAAGCCATTGTGCGCCGCCTGGAATCCGGCGATGCGCCGTTGGAGGCTGCGATCGATCTCTATGCCGAGGCGCAGGCGCTGAAGGCGCACTGCGAAGCGAAATTGTCGTCTGCCGAAGCGCGTATCGCGCAGCTGCAGCTGAATGCCGATGGCGAGCCCGTTGGCGAAGTCCCGTTGGCCGGATGATGCAGGCAAGCCTTGCCCTGAAGCCGGCGCTCGATGCCATCAGCGAGGCGGTTGACGCCCGCTTCGATCGCCTGCTGCCGGTGCCGGCGGATGCCCGCGCGCCGCTGTATGAGGCCATGCGCTATGCGGTGCTGGGCGGCGGCAAGCGGATGCGGCCGCTGCTGGTGGTGGCCGCCTGCGATCTGTTTCATGTTGACCGCGAGCGCGCGATGCGCGTGGCGCTGGCGATCGAGGCGGTGCATTGTTACAGCCTGGTGCACGATGATTTGCCCTGCATGGATGATGATGATCTGCGCCGGGGCAAGCCGACCGTGCACAAGGCCTTTGACGAAGCGATTGCCGTGCTGACCGGGGATTCGCTGTTTGCGGTGGCGTTTGAATTGCTGGCGGATGAGGCGACACACGAGGATCCTTTCGTGCGTTCGGAACTGGTGATGGAGCTGGCGCGCGCGTCCGGCCCGGCCGGCATGGCCGGCGGACAGATGATGGATCTGGCGGCGACTGACGCGGTGTTCGATCTTGCCACCACCACCCGCCTGCAGCAGCTGAAAACCGGCGCGCTGATCGGCTTTTGCCTGGAGGCCGGCGCCATCATGGGCAAGGCCTCGCCGGGTGTTCGGCTGAAGCTGCGTGGCTATGCCCGCGATCTGGGCCTGGCCTTCCAGATTGCCGATGATCTGCTGGATGTGGAAGGCGATCCGGAAGCCGCCGGCAAGGCGCTGCGCAAGGATGGCGAACAGGGCAAGTCCACCTTCGTTTCGCTGCTGGGCGTGGAGCGTGCCCGCTCGCAGGCGGAAATGCTGATCGATCAGGCGATCCATCATCTGCAAGGCTTCGGCCCGGAAGCGGATCTGCTGCGCGGCATCGCACGTTTTGCCATAGAGCGGGACCGCTGAGCCATGCGAAGTGTCCGGGCACGCTCCAACTACAGCCTGCGGGACCGCTGAGCCATGCGCAGTATCCGGGCACGCTCCACAAACAACTTGCGGGACCGCTGAGCCATGCGAAGTGTCCGGGCACGCTCCAACTACAG
>JAIMJL010000049.1:18511-22314 GCA_020693225.1 Sandarakinorhabdus sp.
ACCGCTGAGCCATGCGAAGTGTCCGGGCACGCTCCAACTACAGCCTGCGGGACCGCTGAGCCATGCGAAGTGTCCGGGCACGCTCCAACTACAGCCTGCGGGACCGTTGATGGCGCAGCCCAGGGTACGCACCGGGGTTTATCCCGGCACTTTCGATCCGATAACGCTCGGCCATATGGATATCATTGCCCGCGGTTCGCGGCTGGTGGACCGGCTGATTATCGGCGTTGCCACCAACCCGTCCAAATCGCCGTTGTTTTCCCTGGCAGAGCGGGTGGCGCATGTGCGCCGCGAAACTGCCGGGATCACCAATGTGGAGGTGGTCGCGTTTGATGCGTTGCTGATGCACTTTGCCGAGGCGCAGGGGGCTTCGATCATCATCCGGGGCTTAAGGGCGGTGGCGGATTTCGAATATGAGTATCAGATGGCTGGCATGAACCAGCAGCTGAATGCGGCAATCGAAACGGTGTTCCTGATGGCCGATGTGGCGCTGCAACCGATTGCATCGCGCCTGGTCAAGGAAATTGCACAATATGGTGGCTCGATCGACAAGTTCGTGCCGCCGCAGATTGCCCGCGAAGTGCGTGAACGCATCACGGCCAATGCGACGGATGTGGCCGGTTGATCGGCGTTCATGAAGCGGCAACCCTGGCTGCGGCACGACCCAAAGCCATGATCCGCATGCTTTTCGCCTGTGCCGCACTCGCTGTGGCGACCCCCGCGCTGGCCCAGCTGCCGCATGAAGCCGCGCCGCAAACTGCGGCTGACGCCCCGGCTCCGATGGTGATGGGCTCCAACACCAGCCAGCCGACCCCGGTTGCCGAGAATGTCCTGCATCTCGATCTGTCCACCGGCGGGCGGGTATCCATTGTGCTGCGCCCCGATGTGGCGCCGGCGCATGTCGAGCGCATCAAGACTTTGGTGCAGCGCGGATTTTACAATGGCGTGGTGTTTCACCGGGTGATCGAAGGCTTCATGGCGCAGACCGGCGATCCCACCGGCACCGGCCAGGGTGGCAGCGACCTGCCGGATCTGAAGGCCGAGTTCAACGATCTGCCGCATGTGCGCGGCGCGGTTTCCATGGCGCGGACCGATGAGCCGGATTCCGCCAACAGCCAGTTCTTCATCGTGCTGCAACCGGTGCTGCGGTTGGACCGGAAATACACGGTGTTCGGCCGGGTGTTTGCCGGCATGCAGTGGGTGGACAAGATCGAGCGCGGCGAACCGCCGGCCAATCCTTCGCGCGTGCTGCAGGCATCGATGGGAAGCGATCAGAAGCCGGCGCCGGCTTTTGCCCCGCCGGCGGCGGCCGTTGATCCGGTGGCCGCCGAAGCGGCCAAGCTGCTGCAAAGCGCGCCGCCCCGGCGCTGACATGCGCGTTTCCGATTTCGATTTCGCGCTTCCGGACGAGGCCATTGCGCTGAGACCGGCCAGCCCTCGCGATTCCGCGCGAATGCTGCGCGTTGCGGACGATAGCCTCAGCGACCATGTTGTTCGAGACTTGCCCGGCCTGCTCCGTGCCGGTGATGTGCTGGTTTTCAACGACACCAAGGTTATTCCGGCACAGCTGTCCGGAATGCGCGGAGAGGCGCGGATCGATGTCACTCTGCATCTGCGCCTGGGGGCGAATGAATGGCTGGCCTTCGTGCGCAATGCCCGCAGGCTGAAGCCCGGAGACCGCATCGATTTCGGTGCCGGATTGCACGGCATCGTGGTGGAGAAGCGCGCCGAAGGTGAAGTCCACTGGCGCTTCGAAAGCGACGACCCGCTGGAGGTGGCGCTGGAGCGGGCAGGGCAGATGCCATTGCCGCCCTATATTGCCCGCAAGCGCGGCATCGATGCGCAGGACAAGGCGGACTATCAGACGCTCTATGCGCGAGAGGATGGGGCCGTCGCCGCCCCCACCGCCGGGCTGCACTTTACCCCCGAGCTGCTGGCGTCACTCGACGCGGCCGGGATCAGCCGTGAAATGGTGACGCTGCATGTCGGCGCAGGCACCTTCCTGCCGGTGAAGGTGGACGACACCGCCGACCACAGGATGCACGCCGAATGGGGCACTGTGTCGGACGCCGTCTCCGCCCGCCTGAAAGCCGCGAAGGCCGAAGGCCGGCGTATCATCCCGGTTGGCACCACCTCGCTGCGGCTGCTGGAAGCAAGCGGGCTGGAACCCTTCACCGGAACCACCGACATCTTCATCACGCCGGGCTACCGCTTCCGCGCGGTGGCAGGCCTGATAACCAACTTCCATCTGCCCAAAAGCACCTTGTTCATGCTGGTCAGCGCGCTGATGGGCCGCGAGCGCATGTTGGCCGCCTATGCACATGCCATTTCGGCCGGGTACCGCTTCTACAGCTATGGTGACAGTTCTCTGTTGTTCCCGCATGACTGATCGCTTCGCCTTCCACATCCATGCCACCGATGGCACCGCGCGGACCGGTGAGATCCGCATGGCGCGGGGGCTCATCCGCACGCCCGCCTTCATGCCGGTGGGGACGGCGGCGACCGTGAAGGCCATGCACCCGCAAGGCGTGCGCGCTGCCGGGGCCGATATCATCCTGGGCAACACCTATCACCTGATGCTGCGCCCCGGCGCCGAGCGGATGGCGCGGCTGGGCGGGTTGCATCGCTTCATGAACTGGCCGCACCCGATCCTCACCGACAGCGGCGGCTACCAAGTGATGAGCCTCGGGCGGTTGGCCAAGCTGTCGGAGGAAGGCGTTGCTTTCCAGAGCCATATTGATGGCTCGAAGCATATGGTGACGCCGGAACGCTCGATCGAAATCCAGCGGCTGCTCGGCTCCGACATCGTGATGGCGTTTGACGAATGCACGCCATTTCCGGCCACGCGCGAGCAGGCGGAGAAATCCATGCGGCTTTCGATGCGCTGGGCAAAACGTTCGCGCGACGAATTTCAAAAAACCGAAGCGGGCGCGCTGTTTGGCATCCAGCAAGGATCGATGTTTGAAGATTTGCGCCGCGAATCCGCGCAAAAGCTGATCGACATCGGCTTTGAAGGCTATGCCATCGGCGGGCTGGCAGTCGGCGAGGGCCAGGCGGCGATGTTCGAGGTGCTGGACTATGCCCCCGCCATGCTGCCGCACGATCGCCCGCGCTATCTGATGGGCGTTGGCAAGCCTTCGGACATCATCGGCGCGGTGCTGCGCGGGGTGGACATGTTCGATTGCGTGCTGCCCACCCGCTCGGGCCGCACCGCGCAGGCCTTCACGCTGGACGGAACGCTCAATCTGCGCAACGCGCGCCACGCGGAAGACACCTGCCCGCTGGATGCGGAGTGCCCCTGCCCGGTCTGCGCTCACTACAGCCGCGCTTACCTTCACCATTTGATCAAGGCCGATGAAATCCTTGGCGCGATGCTGCTGACCGAGCACAATATCTGGCATTATGAGCAACTCATGCAGGGATTGCGGGAGGCCATCGCAAGCGGGACGGTGCAAGCCTATGCCAGCGCGCGCCTTGCCCGCCTGCCAGCATAAACCGTTACTGCGGCAAGGTCCGGGGATCTGCTGAAACCTCGGAACGAGAGGCAGACGCCAGAAAATCCGCAACATCATCCGCCGACCGCTCCGGCGCTTCCTCCTGTGGCAAATGGCCGATGCCGTCATAAACGATGAGCCTCGCATGCGGCAGGGCGCGCTGGAACCATTCGGCGGCTGTGAGCGCAAACAATGTGTCTTGCCGTCCCCACAGGATCAGCGTTGGCACATCCTTCAGCGGCGCAAAGGTCTCCAGCGACACCGGCGTGCGCGGCGCTTCCGAGCGATCGAGCGTTGCCCGCCGGTTGC
>JAIMJL010000050.1:0-18042 GCA_020693225.1 Sandarakinorhabdus sp.
CACCACGAGCGGGAAATAGCCCATCAGCGGGGTGATCACGTTGATCGGCGAATCCGCCACGCGATAGGCCGCCAGCACCACCTCCGGGTTGGTGCCGAGCTGCATGAAGAGCGGCACGAAGATCGGCGCGAAGATCGCCCATTTCGGAATCGAGCCGGGCATCAGGAAATCCAGCAGCATGATCGCCAGCATAAAGCCAACGAGCAGCGTGACGGACCCGAGATTCATCGCCACCAGCCAGTCGGCCAGGTTCACCGCCAGAACGGTCGCGATGTTGGTAAAGCTGAAAAAGGCCAGGAACTGCGCGATCACCAGGAACAGGAACACCAGCGGCCCCATGCCCTTGAAGGTCTTGTCGATCATGCCGATCGCTTCGGAGGTGGATTTCAGCGACCCGGATCCCACACCATAGGCCACGCCCACGGCCAGAAACAGCAGTGCGATCAGCACGATCAACCCGTCCATGAAGGGCGAATTGCCAACAATGGAGCCGGTTTCCGGATGCCGCAGCACTGATCCATCCGGCGCGGTCAGCAGCGCCACCACCGCAACGAAGCCGATGAGCGCATAGAGCGCCCAGGTCAGCCCGCGCTGCTCGTTCGTCGCCAGCGCCTCGGCCGGCTCCGCCGCCACCGGGCCTGCATACTGGCCCAGATGTGGCTCCACGAACCGCTCTGTCACCCAGGCGCAGATTCCGGAAAACACGAACACCGAGACCGCAGAAAAGAACAGCGTCGCGGTCAGGTCAAGTGAGCGATTCGGATCGAACAGCGCCGAGGCATCGTTGGTGATTTCTGTCAGCACTCCGTCCAGCGGCGTGATCAGAATGTTTACCGTGAACACCGCCGACACCCCGGCAAACGCCGCCGCAATCCCGGCCAGCGGGTGCCGCCCCAGCGACAGGAATGCCATCGCGCCCAGCGGAATCAGCACGACATAGCCAGCATCCGCCGCAATGGAGGAAATCACCCCCAGGAACACGATGATGAAGGTGATGGTTTTCGGCGGCGCCGTCAGTACGATCTTGCGGATGATGGCTTTCACCAGCCCCACTTCTTCGGCCACGCCCACGCCCACCATCGCCACCAGGATCATGCCGGTCGCCGAAAAGGCCATGAAGTTAGGCACCCAGGAGGTCAGCATGAAGCGCAGCCCCTCGGTCGAAAGCAGGCTTTTCACCGCCACGACCTGCTGTTGCAGCACGCCGTCATCGTCGGTCGTTTCCAGCGTCACCGAAGACCCGAACGCCGCCATGATTGCCGAGGCCAGGATGATGACACCAATCATCATCAGGAAAATCACTGCCGGGTGTGGCACCTTGTTGCCGTTGCGCTCGATGAAATCGAGCGCCTTGTCCATCATGCCGCGCTTTGCAGCACCTGCGGCTTCCGCCATCCGCCACTCCCCCACCACAAAAAGCGACCGCCTTATCTTGTGCGAACAGGTCGCGCCTTTTGCCGGACTCTGTCAAGTACCATGTCAACGCGGTTGATTTGGGGGCGGCAATGGCGCAGCTTGAGATCGATTGCCGCCGGGGGAGTGAATTTTGAGCGACATCACAATTACCTTCCTGATCATCATCGGCGCGGTGATCCTGTTCATGCAGAACAAGCTGCCGGTGGTCATCGTTGCCATGGGCGTTGCGTTTACGCTCTACGCATCAGGTATCCTCTCTCTGCAGGACAGCTTCGCCGGGTTCGGCGACCCGGCAGTCATCTTCATCGCGACGCTCTTCATTGTGTCGGCCGGGCTCGATGCCTCTGGCGTCACCGCCTGGGTCGGACAAATGCTCATCCGCTGGGCTGGCGAAGACAGCCGGCCACGCCTGATCGCGTTCACCATTATCCTCGTGGCACTGCTCACGGCGGCCATCAGCGTGAACGGCGCGGTGGCTGCGCTCCTGCCGGTGGTTGTGGTGATGGCCATCAAGGTCAAGATTCCCGCGTCCCAGTTGCTGATGCCGCTGGCGTTTGGCGCGCATGCCGGATCGATGCTGGCACTTTCCGGCACCCCCGTTTCCGTGCTCATCAATGATGCGCTGATTGATGCAGGTGGCGAGGCGTTCGGCTTTTTCGAATTTGCCTGGATCGGCGTGCCGATGGTGATCGGAACGATCGCCATCGTGGCGCTGTTCGGCCACAAGCTGCTGCCCGATCGACAGGGGCCAAACCTCGCCAGCGACTTTTCCAACCACGCCCAAACTCTTGTCGAGCAGTATCGGCTGGAAGGCGAACTGTTCCGGCTGGCCTTGCGCGAGACCTCTCCCCTGATCGGGCGGCTGCAAACCGACATCGATCTGTCGTGGAGCGGTGGGCTGAAACTCGCCGCGATCCAGACCGCGTCGGGTGTGTCCGCTCCGCACGCCGTGCAGCTCGCCGCCGGTGACAGCCTGATCATTGCGGGTGCAGCCGATGCGGCTGCAGCCTTTGCCGGTGCCAACGGTCTTGCCTTGCGCGATTCGCCAGATGCGCCGGGTGTCGCCGAAACCCTGTTCAACCGCGATAGCGGACTGGCCGAGGTCATCCTGCCGCCGCGCTCCAAATTCGTCGGCGACACCGCCTTTCCCGGACAGGCTACCGCAAACGGTGACCTCGTGGTGCTCGCGATCCAGCGCGGTGGACTGCCGCTCGGCCCGGGTGCCATCACACTGGAGGCTGGCGACACACTGCTGCTGCAGGGCACCTGGAAGGCGCTGGACAAGCGGTTGACCGAGCCGGGTGTGCTCGTGGTGGATTCGCCTGCCGTTGTTCGCAAGCAGGCAGTCCCGCTGGGCATCGGTTCGGGTGCCGCCATCGGCACCCTCCTCACGATGATCGTGCTGCTGGCCTTCAACCTGGTGCCACCCGTCATCGCCGGGCTGGTGGCCGCCACCGCGATGATCCTGTTCAAGGTGCTCAGCGTCGAGGAAAGCTACCGTGCGATCAACTGGACAACCATCATTCTGGTGGGTGCGATGATGCCGCTATCCACTGCCATGTTCCAAACAGGCGCCGCGCAACTGCTGGCCGACACATTGATCTCCGTATTGGGCGACGCCGGCCCCAGGGCCCTGTTGATCGGCCTTTTCCTGATCACCGCCCTCTTGGGTCAGGTGATTTCCAACATGGCAACCGCGCTGATCGTGATCCCGATCGCCGTCCTTGCCGCGCGCGGGCTGGAAGTCTCCCCGGTACCGGTTCTGATGTGCGTGAATGTGGCGGCAGCGGCCTCGTTCCTCACCCCGATTGCCACACCGGTCAATTTGATGGTGATGGGCCCCGCAGGCTATAAATTCGGCGACTATTGGAAGCTCGGACTGCCTTTGATGACCCTGTTCTTCCTTGTTGCCGTGTTCCTGGTGCCGGTCATCTGGCCGTTCTGACCCGTCAGAACACCCGGCCCAGCACCAGATACACCGACGTGTCGCTGCCGCTCTGGCCAACCGCCAGCCAGACCGGCCCGATCAGGGTGTTGGCGGCGACGAAGCCGCTGGCCGCCGTGCGCAGATTGCCGAGCGATATATCGGACCTGCTTTCCCACACATTGCCGACTTCAAACGATCCGCCGACGAAAATCGGCATGTCGAGGATCGGCGCCTTGTCGCTCAGACGGTAGAAACCCACCGCGCGACCGAACAGCATCTGCTGGCCAAGCAACGTGTTCTGGGTCAGCCCGGAGAGATTCAGAAAGCCGCCAAGGCGGAAGTCGCCCAACAGATCCACACTTTGCTGGGTTGTGGTGCCCATGCGGCCACCCAGCACGACGGTCGCCGGGCCCACGCTGAGCGGCTGCTGCACCGTGACAAAAAGATTGCTGCGATCGAACGTTCCGCCAAGCGCCGAGACATGATCGGTCACCTGCACTTGGGCAAAGGTGCCACTGGTCGGAAAGCTCAGCGAATCCAACGTATCGTGCGTGAAGCCGATATGCCAATCCACATCCCGCTGCCAGCCGGACGCAACCGTGCTTCCAGTATCGCCCTCGGTCGGGTTCACGCCGCCAAATCGGGTCCCGACCCGCAGTTCGCCCCAGTTGCCAAACAGCAGCCCCGCGTCAAAACCGATACCGGCACGCGCCAGCTGCAGCGTGGTGCGAGCACCGCCACTGGAAGCTTGCGTGATGACCGATGTGTATCGCTCGTAAAAGACATTCGGCTCCACGAAGAACCGTCCAAACCGTTTGTGCAGATTGGCATCGAACAAGACATTGCTGCCAACCCGCGCAAATCCGCGCCATTCCGCGCCGGTGCCAAGAAAATCCCGATCGGTATAGGCAACTGCGAGATCGAAATCCGATTCCGAGCCGAAGTCACTTGCCAGCGCCAGACCGAACTGGAAGTAGCGCGTCGCACCGCGCGTGCCGCGCGCGTTGATGGTGAGCGCATTGGCACCTTCACCTGCCAGTACATCATAGTCCACCCGCTCGAACTCATCGAGCGCAAAGATGTTCGCAACCTGTCGCGACATGGAAGGCCCGTCCAGCGTGTCGCCTGGCCGCACCGTCACCAGCGGTTCGATATAGCGCGTCTCCACCTTAGACGTGTTGGCGATTTTCACCGAAGCGATGCGAATGGGCTGCGGACTGATCCGCGCCTTGCGTTCGGCAAGATACGCCGCCCATTGGGCATCGCTGACCGAAAGGCCGGCCAGCTTGTCGCCCATCTTCGCCGCCGCATCCTTACCGCGCGCAATGCCCATTTCCAGCTCGTTGAAGGCGGTCACGGAAAAATCGGTGATATCCGGCTCGATCAGCACATCGCGCCCGGCAATCGATTCCCGCTGGCGCCGGATAGACTCCCATCCCAGCAGCATCTGCATCTGGCCGAACACATCGAGCGCGCTGTTGATTTCATCCGGAGAGGATGCCGGTTGGGAGCCGACATCCACCACGATGACCACATCCACACCCATCTGTCGCGCCACATCGACCGGCAGATTGTCCGAAATGCTGCCATCCACCAGCAACAGCCCGTCGCGCCTTACTGGCGCAAAGGCTGCCGGGATCGACATGCTGGCAAACACCGCCGTCGCCATATTGCCTTGGCCCATCACCACATGCTGGCCGGTCAGGATATTGGTTGCAACCGCCCGGAACGGAATGGGCAGGGCATCGAAATCGGTCGTCGTGCTCCAGGGTGCGAGCAATTCCTGCACCGTGGCAAACAGCTTCTGGCCGCCCAGCACCCCCTTCGGAAGCACAGGCTTTCCATCCTGCAAGCCCAGCCGATAATCGAGCAATATGCCACGATCCTCGCGCTTGCGCCGGAACGACAGGTCCTCCCGCTTCAACGTGTCATCGAACACGGTGGCCCAGTCGATGCCGCGCGCAATCGCCTTGATCTCGCTGGCATCATTGCCGATCGCGTACATGCTGCCAACCACCGCACCCATGCTGGTGCCGGAGATAACGTCGATCGGGATCTGCCGCCGCTCGAGCTCCTCGATCACCCCGATATGGGCAAATCCCTTGGCCCCGCCGCCACCCAGAACAAGCCCGATGCGCGGGCGGGACACAGCGCTGAAGGCGGGAGTGGCGCTCGAAACGACCGGTTGTGCCGCTGGCGTTTGTGCGTGTGTCGATGCTGCACTCAGTCCGAATGCTGCAACCAAAGCAAGCCAGGGGGCCAGCAATCGCGTTGTCGCTACTACGAGCCACTTGTTCGGCGTCAAGTCTGTTTCCTGGATTGATTGTCCCCACATTCAGTGCATTTGACATATTTTCGGCAATATGGAAGCAGGAATTGAAGCCCCGTATCGACCCAGATCGACCTGGTCAGAACCGCGCGTTGACAGTGATTCCCTATGTTCGCGGATCACCCAGCTGGCCAACGACCAGACCCCCGAGCTGGCGCCGGGAGACATCGTCACCATGGACAACCTCTCCAACCACAAGGTGCCGACAATCCGCCAGTCGATCGAGGCCGCTGGCGCCGAGCTTCGCTTCCTTCCGCCCTACAGCCCCGAATTCAATCCCATCGAGAAAGCCTTCCGAAAGCTAAAGGCCCACCTCCGCAAAACCGCCGAGCGCACCATCCGCGGCCTCTGGAACGCCATCGGCCGTACCCGCCGCGTGACAGTTGGCTGCATCGCGTCCTGCTGGTCGAGGGCAAGCAGCTTGCGGGGCGCATCAAGTCGATCGAAGGCAGTCCAAGCGGTGTCGTGCTTGATGTAGTTGTCGCCACCGCTGCCGATCTGGAGAGGGCCGCTGCGTTTACTCCGATGGATGTGACTGGGGAGGACGCCGAACAGGCGGAGGCCGCCAAGGGCGCCTCTTTCTCGCCTTTATTCCCGGTTTTCCTCATCGGAGGGCTGCTGGCGCTGGCGCTTCTGTATCAGTGCGCCGTTGGCTGACGCCAAAAGCGACTTTCCCGCGATTGGCGGCAACCTGTTGCTTGCTATTCGATTGCCAGCCGCCCGCAAGCCACCCTTGGCGCGCTGTCGTTGCCTGTTAATCCTTTGAAAAGATTGGTGGACGCACTAGGGCTCGAACCTAGGACCCGCTGATTAAGAGTCAGCTGCTCTACCAACTGAGCTATGCGTCCATCGCACCTGTGGTGCTCTTGCTTCCCGATGGAAGAGGCGCGCCGTTAGCAAGCTGGGGTGCTGCTGTCCAGTGCAAACCGGCCTAGATACTCACTTCGCGGCGCTGGCGGTGGATACCGAGCAGGATGCCGAGCGCGATCATCACTGTGAGCATAGCCGAGCCGCCATGGCTTATCAGCGGCAGCGGGATGCCTACCACCGGCGCCAGGCCCATCACCATCATCACATTGACCAGCACATAAAAGAAAATCGTCATGGAAAGCCCGGCGGCGACCAGCCGACCGAAAATCGTCTGCGCCTGCAAGGCAACCCGCAGGCCCCAGTTGAGCAGGACGCCGAATGCCAGCAGAAGCCCCACTCCACCAATCAGCCCCCATTCCTCGGCCATGGTGGCGAAAACGAAGTCGGTCTGCTGCTCGGGCAGATACTCTAGATGGCTTTGTGACCCTTGCAGAAAGCCCTTGCCCGTGATTCCGCCCGATCCGATGGCGATCTTGCTCTGGGTGATGTGATAGCCCGCCCCAAGCGGATCGGCGCTGGGATCGAGAAAAATCAGCACCCGGCGCTGCTGGTATTCGTGCAGCATCGTATAGACAAAGGGCAGCGAGGCGGCGACCAGAAGGCCGGGGCCGATAATCCAGCGCAAGGGAAGGCCGCCCAGGAACATGATGGTGATGCCGCCCGCGGTGATCATCATCGCCGTGCCAAGATCTGGCTGCAGCAGCACAAGGCCGACCGGAAGGCCGATCATCAGCAGCGGCGGCCAGATGCCGGCAAAGCGCCCGGCATAGCCGCGCGGCAGGAAATGATAAAATCGCGCCAGCGCGAGCACGATAGCCAGCTTCATGAACTCCGATGGCTGCAGGCGGATGATTCCCAGGTCCAGCCAGCGCTGCGAGCCGCCGGAAATCTGCCCAAGCGCCTCCACCCCGATCAGCGCCAGCAGCAGCACCGCATAGAGCGGATAGGCGATTCGCAGCCAGAAGGAGAGATTGATCTGGCTCAACGCCAGCATCATCGCCAGGAACAGGCCGAACTTCATGCCCTGACTGGCAGCCCAGGGCTCAAAGCTTCCCCCGGCGGCAGAATAGAGGACAACGAGGCCGAACATGCCGATGGCGGCAATCAGCACGATGATGCCCCAGGGCAGATCGAGCAGCCGCTGCGGCCAGCGGGCATTCAATATGCCGCCCATCATAGCTGCCGGCCTGTGGCGGCTTCCGGAGCAATGGCGGCAGGTAGCGCGGCGGCCCCCGCCGCCTGCAAGGCGGCAGGACGTTTGGTTTCGGCCGCCTGCACGCCGGCAAGATTTTTGGCTTCGGCCGCCTGCACGGCGGCAAGACGCTCGGCTTCTGCCTTCGCCCGTCGGGCGCTTTCCCGCGAAGCCTGCAGCTTTGACAGGCCGGCCTCGGCCTTCTCGCGATCATAGATATAAGTGAGCAGATCACGCGCGATCGGCGCGGCAGCCTTGGAGCCGGAAGCGCCATGCTCCACGATCACGCTGACCGCATAGCGCGGCGCATCTGTCGGTGCGAAGGCAATGAACAGCGCATGGTCGCGGAAGCGCCACGGCAGGCTGGCGTTGCTGCGCACGCCCCGCCGACGCTCGGCGGCAGTGATGCGGCGGACCTGCGCCGTCCCTGTCTTGCCTGCCATCTGCACCCCTTCCACGGGCAAACGCGCGCTGCGGGCCGTGCCGCCGGGGCCATTCACCACGTCGGTCATCCCCTGACGGGTGACTTCGAGATAGTCCTCCGGAATGCCGAGCGGCGCAAAATCCTTTGCCGGCCCGGTTGCGATCAGCCTTGGCTCCACCAGCCGGCCGCTGGCGATCCGCGCCGTCATAACCGCCAGCTGCAGCGGATTGATATTGAGATAACCCTGCCCGATGGCGGTGTTCAAAGTATCGGCAACGCTCCACTTCTCGCCATAGCGCTGCATCTTCCAGTCCGGATCGGGAATGATGCCCGCGCGCTGCACCGGCATCGGAATATCGAACTTCTGCCCCAGCCCAAGCTTGCGCGCCATGTCGGCCACCGCCTCGGGGCCGATCCGGCGCGCGGTGGAATAAAAGAACACATTGCAACTCTTGGCAATTCCGCCGCGCATGGCAACCGTTCCATGGCCGCGGCGCGAATGGCAGTGCCAGGTGTTGCCGCCCACGGTATAGCGGCCGCCGCAGCTGACCGTATCGCTGGGCAACACGCCTTGCGAAAGCGCTGCAAGCGCGGTCACCATCTTGAACGTGGAGCCGGGAACATACAGCCCCTGGGTTACCTTGTTCAGCAGCGGCTTGTGATCATCGGCCTGCATCGCAGCCCACAGTGCCTGCGGGATGCGGTTGGAAAACACATTGGGATCGAAGGCCGGCATGGAAATCAGGCATTTCACATCGCCTGTGAGGCAATCGATCACCACCACACTCGCACTGTCGTCGCCAATCCGCGCGGCCGTGAAGGCCTGCAGTCCGCGATCGATGGTCAACTGCACCGTTTCGCCGGGCGTGTCCGGCCGGGTCTCCAGATCGCGCACGATCTTGCCACGCGCTGTCACCTCCACCCGCTGCGCGCCCGCCTTGCCGCGCAAAACCTCCTCCTTGCTCCGTTCCACGCCATCCTTGCCGACCCGGAAGCCCGGCACGAGATAGAGCGGATCGCGGTTTTCCTTGAACTGCTCGGCGGTTGCTCGCCCCACATAGCCGAGCAGATGACCGAAGGCGGCACCATCGGGATAGTGGCGCACATAGCTGCGCATCGGTTGCAGGCCAGGCTGGTCGGCCAGCTCCAGATTAAGCGCGGCAAAGGCGTCCCAGCCGATATCCTCGGCAATCGCCAGCGAAGCGGATGGCGGCAGGCTGCGCGCTTCGGCATGGATGCGGCGGCGATCGTCGGCATCCAGCGGCAGCACCTTGGCAATGCGATCGAGCGCGCTATCCAGATCGCCCGCCAGCGACGGGACGATATCCAGCGAATAGGCCGGGCGGTTGCTGGCCAGCGGCTCTCCGGTGGCGTCCACAATCCAGCCCCGGCGCGGCGCAATCAACCGCAGCGAAACGCGATTCTCTTCCGACGCGAGCGCATATTTCTCGGATTCAAATATCGAAAGCCAGGCCATGCGACCGATCAGCAGGCCCCCGGCTGCGACCTGCACGCCGCCGAGGAAAAAGGCCCGCCGATCGAACATGCGGCCGGAGTCGCCGTCTCCCGCCATTCAGGCCACCCCGTCCACCAGCCGCCGCTGGATCCGCGCGGCCAGCACCACCATGATGGGAAAGGCCAGAATCGTGAACCCTGCCTGGGTCAGCATCGGGATGAACGCCGTCTGCAGCCCGATCAGGTGCAGGATCTGCGCCGAAAGCAGCTGTGCTGCCAGGATCAGCAGGGCCGCAAAGATCCAGTCCAAAAGCAGGCTGTGGCCTTCAACCCAGACCTCCGCCAGCCGGACCGCAGCGATGACAGCCGCGAAAATCAGCGCGCTGTGTCCGATCGGCAGCCCCGTCACCATGTCAAACAGCAGGCCGAGCAGAAAACCCAGCCAGGCGGGCATCAGCCGCGGCTGGATGCTGGCCCAGATCAGCACCAGCAGCAGCGCCAGATTGGGCATCACGCCCCAGGCCAGCGGCACCGGCAGCGACATAACCAGCATCGCCAGAAACACCGACAGCGCCGGAATGCTCCGGCGCAGGGCTTCGCGCCGAGCAGAGTAGGCTGGCGCAAGCAAGCTCATGGTCGCGGTGCCGCAGTTGCCGGATCTGCCGCACCAGCCGGCGCAACCGCAGCAGAAGGCTGCACCGGCAGATCGGCCTCGGCAACGGCGTCCGCCGCCGCAAGCGGTTCCGCCGGCGGCAGCCAGGGCGCTTCCACCATCACTGGCCCAAGTCCAGACGGATTGGCCAGCGGCGTTGCCAGCGGGGAGCCTGCACCCACCGCGACAATCACGGCAACGGGAATCCCCGGCGGAAACAGGCCGCCATCACCACTGGTTACCAGACGGTCGCCAACACGGATCTGATCGGATCCGGAGGCGATATCATAGACAAAATCCAGCCGGGTGCCGCCATTGCCAACGGCAAGACCGGTCCAGCCGGTGCGCAGCACCTTCACCGGCACACGACTGTTGACATCGGTGAGCAGCATGATGCGCGCCGAGCCCAGCCCCACATCGGTGACTCGCCCGGCCAGCCCTTCAGCTGCGATCACCGGCATGCGCGGGCGAACGCCATCGTTCAGGCCAACGCTGATGGTCGCCGTGCGGCTGGCCGCATTGGCAGAGGATGCCGCCGAAACGCCACTGGCAACCAGCCGCCGCTCCGGCCGGCGCAGCTTCAGCAGAGCTTCCAGGCGGCGGTTGTCTGCGGCAAGCGCCGCCGCCTTTCCAGCCTCATCGCGGGCCAGGGCAAGTTCGGCGGTGAGCGCGCGGTTGCGATCCACCACATCCAGATGGTCGCCGATCCAGCGCCCTATCCCGCGCACCGCCTCCACAGGCGCCGTGGCCACAGAGATCAGCGGGTGCAGCGCATCCAGCATGGCACCGCGCAGCCGGGCGCCCTGCTGCGGATTGACCTGCTGGATCAGCAGCAGCAGCAGCGCAAAGGCAATCACCACGCCGGAGAGCAGCGCGCCGAACAGCGCCAGATTGCTGTCGCGGCGCGCAAAGCTGCTGCGCCGCGGTTGACGCCAGCGCGAGGAAGGAGGGGATTGCCAGTTCATCAGGGCGAACGCGCCAGTCGGCCAGCAACGATGCCGCAGCGACCGCCTGATGCCTGGGTCACGCGCTCATCAGCACGCCCCGATAAACGGGGTCTTCCAGCGCCCGGCCGGTTCCGAGCGCAACGCACGACAGGGGATCATCCGCGATAGTCACCGGCAGCCCGGTGGATTCGCGCAAAGCTTCGTCGATTCCGCCAAGCAGGGCGCCACCGCCGGTGAGCACGATGCCCTGGTCCACAATATCGGCCGCCAGTTCCGGCGCAGTGTTTTCCAGCGCCAGCCTGACGCTCTCGATGATCGCCGAAACCGGCTCCGAAAGCGCGTCCGCAATCTGGCCCTGGTTGATGGTGATTTCCTTCGGCACGCCGTTCACCAGATCGCGGCCCTTGATTTCCATCGTTCGGCCAATGCCGTCAGCCGGCGCGCGCGCGGTGCCGATTTCCTTCTTGATACGCTCGGCGGTTGCATCGCCGATCAGCAGATTGTGATTGCGGCGGACATAGTTGATGATCGCCTCGTCCATCTTGTCGCCGCCAACGCGCACGCTGGTGGTGTAGGCAAGGCCGCGCAGCGACAGCAC
This sequence comes from Sandarakinorhabdus sp., assembly GCA_020693225.1. Taxonomy (GTDB): domain Bacteria; phylum Pseudomonadota; class Alphaproteobacteria; order Sphingomonadales; family Sphingomonadaceae; genus Sandaracinobacteroides. The sequence continues at coordinate 11,811 of JAIMJL010000050.1, forward strand.
CGCCACCTCGGTGGTGCCGCCACCGATATCCACCACCATCGAGCCGATCGGCTCGGTCACCGGCATGCCAGCACCAATCGCCGCCGCCATCGGCTCCAGAATCAGGCTGACCTGCGAGGCACCGGCATTGTTGGCGGCGTCGCGAATGGCGCGCCGCTCAACCGGCGTGGAGCCCGAAGGCACGCATATCACGATTTCCGGCCACGATGGCAGCCGCGAGGCCCCATGCACCTTGGTGATGAAATATTTAATCATGTCTTCGGCAACTTCGATATCGGCGATCACCCCGTCCCGCAGTGGCCGGATGGCTTCCACATTGCCCGGTGTCTTGCCCATCATCAGCTTGGCATCATTGCCAACCGCCTTGACCTGGCGGCGACCATTGATGGTTTCAACGGCAACCACCGAAGGCTCGTTCAACACGATGCCGCGGCCGCGCACATAAACCAGGGTGTTGGCGGTACCCAGATCGATGGCCATGTCCTGGCTGAGAAATCCGAAAATGCGATTGAAAAAACTCACGGAGACTATCGACCTCTCATGCATCCGCCTCTCGGGCACTTCTGCGCCGGCTTCGGCCGCAAGCTTGGGGGGGCGGCCATCGGACAGGCAGACATACCGGAACAAGGCAGTTTTGCTGGCTGACCTGCCGAATAGGGCGAGCCGTCAAGCGGTGCAAGGCCCGTATCGAATCCGATTTCGCCCCGCCGATCGCTTGCACCGCGCCGGTCGCAATGCGAAACCGGCAACCAGCCATGACCATTCGCCGCCTCCCCTCCCATCTGGTGGATCGCATCGCCGCTGGCGAGGTTGTCGAGCGACCGGCGAGTGTCGTGAAAGAGCTGGTGGAAAACAGCCTGGACGCCGGTGCCCGCCGAATCGAAATCGCCGTCAGCGGCGGGGGTGTTGGCTCCATCCTTGTGTCTGATGACGGCTGCGGCATGGCGCCCGCCGATCTTCGGCTGGCAATTCAACGGCATGCCACCTCCAAGCTGCCGGGCGAGGACCTGCTGCAGATCGCCAGCTTCGGCTTTCGCGGCGAGGCCCTGCCATCGATCGCGTCGGTCTCCCGCTTCACCCTGGAAAGCCGCACGGCAGCGGGAACCGAAGGCTGGCGGCTGGTGCTGGATGGCGGGGTACCGCTGTCCGATGGCCCGGCCGCCGTGCCGCCCGGAACCCGAATCCGGGTGGATGATCTGTTTGCCAGGGTTCCCGCGCGCCGCAAGTTTCTGAAGGCAGATCGCACCGAAGTGGCGGCAATCGTCGATTGCGTCCGGCGGCTCGCCATGGCGCATCCCGAGGTCGGCTTTGTGCTCACCCATGAGGGCCGCCGGTTGTTCGCGGTCTCTGCCGAGCCGGGGTCCGGCCTTGCGGCGCTTTCGCAGCGGGTGCTGGCGCTGCTGCCCGAAGGTGGCGATATGGTGCCGGTCGATCTGCAGCGCGGTGCGCTGCGCATCGGCGGGCTTGCCGGCCTGCCGGCCGCCAGCCGGGGCATTTCGGATCATCAGTTCCTGTTCGTGAACGGCCGGCCGGTGAAGGATCGGCTGCTCGTAGGTGCGCTGCGCGGCGCCTATGCGGATCGGCTGCCGCGCGATCGCCATGCCGTCGTCGCGCTGTTCCTCGATGTGCCGCCGGAGTTCGTCGATGTGAATGTGCATCCGGCCAAAACGGAGGTGCGCTTCCAGGATGCGGCGCTGGTGCGCGGCATGCTGATTTCTGCCGTCCGCGCGGCGCTGGACACCGCCGGCATCCGGCCCGTGCTGCAGGCCTCGGCGGCGCTGGCACAGGCCTTTTCCAGCCCCGCTGCTCCCGCCACGTCGCACGCGCTGGCCGAGCCTTCGCTGGCCTATGCTGCCGCCCCCTCCGGTCGCGCCTTCGCTGCGGACCATATAAATGATGCGCCGGTCAATCCGTTGCGCCACTATCCCCTCGGCGTTGCGCGCGGGCAGGTGGCCAACACCTATATCGTGGCGGAAACCGACGACGCGCTGGTGTTGGTGGATCAGCACGCCGCGCACGAGCGGCTGGTGCTGGAAGCGATGCAGTCGCGCCCCGCCGGCCGAACGGCAGCGCAGGCGCTGCTGATTCCGCAAGTGGTGGAGCTTGCGGCCGATGCCTGCCAGCGCCTCACCGCTGCAGCGGCCGCGTTGGCAGAGCTTGGCCTCGAACTGGAGCCGTTCGGCGATGGTGCCGTGATGGTGCGCAGCGTGCCGGCAATCCTCGGGTCTCCCGATCTCCCGGCCCTGCTGGCCGATCTGGCCGATGATCTGGCCGCGCATGAGGCGCCGCTCGCCCTTTCAGAGCGGCTGCAGCATGTGGCGGCCACGATGGCCTGTCATGGCAGCGTGCGCGCCGGGCGGGCGCTGGGTCTGGCGGAAATGAATGCCCTGCTGCGGCAGATGGAGCAGGTTCCGGCAAGCGGCACCTGCAACCATGGCCGCCCCACCTTCATCCGGCTGGGCAAGGCAGAGTTGGAAAAGCTGTTCGGACGCAGTTAACCTCCGCCCCGCTATAGCAAGACAGTAAGACCACTAGGGATTTTCGCACATGTTCAAGACCATGATGGCAACCGCAGCCTGCACCCTTCTGCTCGCAAGCGCCCCGGCGCTGGCGCAGCGCGGCAATCTGAAAAAGGGCGAGATCGCCTATGTTTGCCCCAATGGCGACAGCTTCACCGTGCTGTTCGGCCCGGCTGACGGGGCAGCGACGCTGGTGCGACGCGGCGAAACGATGGAAATGCAGCGCCAGCCAACGGAATCGGGCTTCCTTTATGCCACCGGCAACACCAATATCATCGGCACGGCGGAGCAGGTCACCTTGAACGTGCCCGGCTTTCCCCCGCTGACCTGCCGGTCCAGATAGAGAAAGCGAATTTCGCAATGCCCAAGTCCAGCCTGCTCCTGTTGACCCTGCCCCTGCTGCTGGCCGCCTGTGGCCAGCCCAAGGCTGCCGATCCGGCACCCGCCGAAGTGACAGCGGCCGAAACTGTGGCACCCGCTGCACCGGAAACTGCCATGCCGACCGACCAGACCACCGCTGCGCAAGCCGCCGAGGATCAGGCTGCGGCTGCCACGATCGGGGTTCCCCCCACCAAGCAGACCCGCACCAGCTTCAAGTGCGACAATGATGAAACCATCGAGGTCCGCTTCTTCCCCGATCAGGGCATCGCGGTTCTGGTGCGCGGCGGCGAGAATATCGAACTGAACCAGGAGCCTGCGGCATCCGGGTTCAAATACTCCAACGGCCAGACCATCATCCAGGGCAAGGGCGACGAGCTCATGCTGAACGTGGGCATGATGGCAACCGCTACCTGCAAGGCCGCCTGAACAGACGATCCCGGCCGCGCATCGGGCGCGGCCGGGAATTGCCTCAAGCCGCCAGCGCAGAGCGCCCGCGCTTGATGATCAGCTTGTTCAGCGCATTCACATAGGCCCGCGCGCTGGCCACCAGCGTATCATTGTGCGCGCCGACCCCGCGCGCCGTGCGGCCATTTTCCGACAGGATAACCGACACTTCGGCCTGCGCATCCGTCCCTGCCGTCACGGCGGACACCTCATACAGGGCAAGGCTCGCCTCATCGTGCGGCACCAGCTTGCGGATCGCGGAAAACAGCGCGTCAACCGGCCCGTTGCCACGGGTGGCAGCGGTCGCCTCCTCGCCATCCACCGAAAGCGTCAGGATCGCCCGCTGCGGGCCATTGCTGCCGCAATAGACCTCAACCTCGATCACCTGGATGCGGTCATGCCCGCGCAGCACCTCATCATCCACCAGCGCCACAATGTCTTCGTCAAACACCTGTTTCTTGGCGTCGGCCAGGTCCTTGAAGCGGCGGAAGGCGTCGGTGAACTCGTTGTCGGCCAGCGTGTAACCCAGCTGGTCCAGCTTGTCGCGGAAGGCTGCGCGGCCGGAGTGCTTGCCCAGCACCAGATTGGTCTGCCCCTGGCCCACCGATTCCGGCGTCATGATTTCGTAGGTGCTGCTGTCCTTCAGCATGCCGTCCTGGTGGATGCCGCTTTCATGGGCAAAGGCGTTGGCGCCAACAATCGCCTTGTTCGGCTGCACATGCATGCCGGTCACCGCGCTCACCAGCCGGCTGGCGCGGGTGATCTCGGTGGAAACAATGCCGGTGGTGTAGGGCAATACATCGGCGCGGATCTTCAACGCCATGGCGATTTCCTCCACCGCGGCATTGCCGGCGCGTTCGCCGATGCCGTTGATGGTGGATTCCACCTGCCGCGCACCGGCCATGACAGCGGCCAGCGTGTTGGCCACGCCCAGCCCCAGATCATTGTGGCAATGCGTTGAAAACACCGCGAGATCGGCATTGGGCACGCGCGCAATCATATCGCGGAACATCGCACCATAGGTTTCCGGCGTGCCATAGCCCACGGTGTCCGGCAGGTTGATCGTCCGCGCGCCACACTGGATCGCAGTCTCGATGGCGCGGGCCAGGAAATCCGGCTCCGATCGGGTGGCGTCCTCGGCCGACCACTCCACATCGTCACACACATTGCGGGCGTGCGAAACGCTTTCTCGGATGGCCTCGATCACCTCTTCCGGGCTTTTGCCCAGCTTCACCTTCATGTGCAGCGGCGAAGTTGCAATGAAGGTGTGGATGCGCGGGCGCTTCGCATCCCGCAGCGCCGCCCAGGCGCGATCGATATCGGTGCGCGATGCGCGCGCCAGGCTGCACACGATTGCCCGCTCGCATTGCCGCGCCACCGCCTGCACCGATTCGAAATCGCCGTCGGAGGCAATGGCAAAGCCGGCCTCGATGATGTCCACGCCCAGCGCTTCAAGCTGGGCCGCAACGCGCAGCTTCTCCTCGATGTTCATGGAACAGCCGGGCGACTGCTCGCCATCGCGCAATGTCGTGTCAAAAATCAGAATCTGGTTGGTCATGGTGCTCATGGCATGGTCCTTGCGTTCAGGGGTCCGGCACAGCCGGATGCAAACTTGAATAAACCCTTGAACGTGGGCGGCAGGCTCAGCCCGCGCGACATCTCACGCCCAAGGGCGCGTAAGTCGCAGGAGCAGGGATGGCTTCACAAACCGCATGCAAGTTTTCCTATCAGCCCCGCGCCTTCCGGACAAGTTGTCATTCAAGCCCCCCCACCCTAAGGAGCCTGCACGTCAACAGCTCTCCTTTGCCCGGTGGTGCATGTCTCTAATCGTGATGAAATTCGGCGGAACGTCCATGGCGGGGATCGAGCGCATCCGCGGCGTTGCCGCACGCGTGAAGCGCGAGGTGGACGCCGGCAACCGGGTGGCGGTGGTGGTGTCGGCCATGGCGGGCGAAACCGATCGGCTGGTCGGCTTTTGCCGCGAAGCATCGCCGCTCGCCGATCCGGCGGAATATGATGTGGTGGTCGCCGCCGGCGAGCAGGTGACATCGGGTCTTCTCGCCATCGTGCTGCAATCCGCCGGAGTGAAAGCCCGTTCCTGGCTCGGCTGGCAGCTGCCGGTGGGCACATCGGAAGGCCACAGCAAGGCGCGCATCCGCGATGTCGGCGTGGAAAGCCTGCACACCGCCATGGCAGCCGGCGAAGTCGCGGTCATCCCCGGCTTTCAGGGCCTGGCAGACGATGGCCGCATCACAACACTTGGGCGCGGCGGATCGGATACCTCGGCAGTCGCGGTTGCCGCCGCCCTGAAGGCCGATCGGTGTGACATCTACACCGATGTGGAGGGCGTGTTCACCACCGATCCCCGCATCGTGCCGCGCGCCCGCAAGCTGGGCAAAATTACCTATGAGGAAATGCTGGAGCTGGCATCGGTGGGAGCCAAGGTGCTGCAAACCCGCTCGGTCGAGCTGGCGATGAAGGAAAAGGTGCGCGTTCAGGTGCTGTCGAGCTTCTCCGACGAACCGGGCACGCTCGTTGTCGATGAGGATGAAGTCGTGGAGCAGGAACTGATTGCCGGCGTGGCCTATGACCGCAACGAAGCCAAGGTCACGCTGGTCAGCGTGCCGGATCGGCCCGGCGTGGTGGCCGGCATCTTCGGGCCGCTGGCGGATGCATCCATCAACGTGGACATGATCATCCAGAATATCGCACAAACCGTGGTGGACAGCGGCAAGTCCACCGATCTCACCTTCACCGTTCCGCGCACCGAGCTGGCGCGCGCCCGACAGGTGCTGGAGGCCAACCGCGAAGCCATCGGCTATGCCGGGTTGCAGACGGACGACACGGTGGTGAAAATTTCCGTGGTCGGCGTCGGCATGCGCAGCCAT
>JAIMJL010000050.1:18172-22329 GCA_020693225.1 Sandarakinorhabdus sp.
CCATTTCCAATGCCGGCGGCTTCGGCGTGCTGGCGTGCGGCGGCATGCCGCCCGAACTGCTTGCCGCGGAAATTGCCGCAACGCGGGCGCTCACCGACAAGCCCTTCGGCGTGAACCTCATCACCATGCACCCGCAGCTGATGCAGCTGATCGAAACCTGCCGCACATCAGGCGTCACCCATGTCGTCCTTGCCGGCGGCATTCCGCCCGGCCCGGCGGTCGAAGCGATCAAGCCCTTCGCCAAGCTCATCGCCTTTGCCCCCAATTTCGCCCTTGCCCGCAAGCTGCTGCGCTCCGGGGCCGACGCGCTGGTGATCGAAGGGTCGGAAGCGGGCGGGCACATCGGCCCGGTGAGTCTGGCCGTGCTGGCGCAGGAAATCCTGCCCGCCTTGCCGGATGCCATCATCTTTGCCGCCGGCGGCATCGGGCGCGGCGAAGCCATCGCGGCGCTGGCCGAAATGGGCGCTGCGGGCGTGCAGCTTGGCACCCGCTTTGCGGCTTCGGCCGAATCCGTCGCGCACCCGAATTTCAAAACGGCTTTCCTGCGCGCCTCCGCCCGCGACGCGGTTGCCAGCGTGCAATTCGATCCGCGCCTGCCGGTGATCCCGGTGCGTGCGCTGAAGAATGCCGGCACCGAAGCCTTCATGCAGAAGCAGCGCGAAGTGGCCGCCCGGCTGGAAGCGGGCGAAGTGGAGCTGCCGATGGCGCAGCTGGAGATCGAGCATTACTGGGCCGGCGCGCTGCGGCGGGCGGTCGTGGACGGCGATGTCGAAACCGGCTCGCTGATGGCCGGCCAGTCGGTCGGCATGGTCACGCTGGAAGAACCCGTCACCAGCATCCTGTCCAGCCTGGTTGCCGAAGCCGAAGCCGCGCTTGCCCGGCACGCAAAGCCTGCCAGCTGATGCGCGCCACCGGCGCCCGCGAGCTTCTGCGCCGGCTGCACGATGTGATGGCCGCCCGTACGCCTGTGCAGGCCAAGCTGGATCAGGTTGCCGGATTGATCGCCGATGCGCTGGAATCCGAAGTCGCCTCCATCTACCTGCTGCGCGATGGCATGCTGGAGCTGTTCGCCACCTGCGGGCTGAAACAGCAGGCCGTGCATGTCACCCGGCTGGCCTTCGGCCAGGGCCTTGTTGGCACCATTGCCGAAACCCGCAGCCCGCTGAACCTCGCCGAGGCCAGCACCAACCCGCGCTTTGCCTATCGCCCGGAAACCGGGGAAGAGAGTTTTCACAGCTTTGCCGGCGTGCCCATCATCCGCCGCGAAGCCAGTGTCGGCGTGCTGGCCGTGCAGCATGTGCAGCCGCGCGACTATGAAGAGGTAGAAATCGAGGCGCTGCAAACGGTTGCCATGGTGCTTGCCGAGTTGATTGCCGCCGCCGGATTGCTGGATGATCGCGCCGCCAGCAACGGCCGTGCGTCGCGCGAAACCCCGTCGCTGCGCCTGCAGGGGCTGAAGCTCGTGGACGGGCAGGCGCGCGGGATCGCGGTGTTTCACCAGCCGCGCATGGTGATCACCAACACGGTGGCCGAGGATGCCGATGTGGAGCGCAGCCGGCTGGCAGCTGCTTTCGTTCGCATGCGCGAGGAAATCGACTCGATGGTTTCGCGCGCCGAATTCGCCGGGCCGGGAGATCATGACGACATCCTCGAAACCTACAAGATGTTCGCCTTCGACGAAGGTTGGGCGCGCCGGATCGCCAGCGGCATCGACAGCGGGCTGACCGCCGAAGCGGCGATCGAGGCGGTCGCCCAGGCGCACCGGATCAAGCTGTCCAGCGCGCCCGACCCCTATCTGCGCGAGCGGCTGCACGATCTGGATGACCTCTCCAACCGGCTGATCCGCATCGTGTCCGGCAAGCAGGGCACCGCCGCCGAGCTGGGGCTGACCACCGACACCATCCTGATCGCCCGCAACCTCGGCCCGGCCGAGCTTCTGGAATATGATCGCCGCTATCTGAAGGGCGTGGCGCTGGAAGAAGGTTCGCTGACCGCGCACATGACCATCCTCGCCCGCGCCATGGGTGTGCCGGTGATCGGCCGCATCAAGGATCTGCGCGAACAGGTGGCCGAAGGCGAGCCGCTGCTGCTCGATGGCATGGGCGGCGGCCTGTTCGTGCGTCCGCAGCAGGCGGTTGTCAGCAATTATGAAGCGCAGGCCGCGCTGCGGGCGAAGAAACAGGCCGGCTTTCAGGCGGTGCGACACCTGCCCGCCGAGACGCTGGACGGCATCCGCATCCAGCTGATGATGAACGCCGGCCTGCGATCGGATCTGCCGGCGCTCGATCTCACCAATGCCGACGGGATCGGCCTGTTCCGCACCGAGTTCCAGTTCCTGGTATCCGCCACGCTGCCGCGCAAGGGGCGGCAGATTGCGCTGTATCGCGATGTGCTTCAGGCGGCGGGGGAAAAGCCGGTCATCTTCCGCTCGGTCGATATCGGCGGCGACAAGGCAGTGCCCTACATGACCGATCCGGATTCGCCGGAAGAAAATCCGGCAATGGGCTGGCGGGCGCTGCGGCTGTCGCTGGAACGCCCCGGGCTGATGGCCGCTCAGGCCCGCGCTCTGCTGCAAGCGGCCGCCGGCCAGACGCTCAACCTGATGTTCCCGATGGTGGGAGAGACGTGGGAGTTTGATGCCGCCCGGCAGATCGTTGAGAACCGGCGCGACCGGCTGGCGCGCTCCGGCGTCCCGCACGCCTCGGCCATTCGCTATGGCGCCATGCTCGAAGTCCCGGCGTTGGTCGAAGTGCTGGACGAGCTGCTGCCCAAGCTGGATTTCCTGTCGATCGGCACCAACGATCTCACGCAATTCCTGCTGGCCGCCGATCGCGGCAATCCCAAGCTTGCCGATCGCTATGACTGGCTGTCGCGCGGCGTCCTGAAATATCTCGCGCGGGTCGTGTCAGAGGCGCACGCGGCCGGAGTCTCGGTCAGCGTCTGCGGCGAAATGGGCGGGCGTCCTCTCGAGGCGCTCGGTCTGCTGGCCATCGGGGTGGACAAGCTTTCGATCACCCCCGCTGCCATCGGCCCGGTGAAGGCGATGATCCGTTCCGCCACGCTCGCGCCGCTGAAGGCGCAGATGGCAAACTGGCTGAAAACGCCAAACGCCAACATTCGCGCCCTGCTGCTGGCCGCCGCCGCCGATCAGGGCATTGTGCTGGATTGAAGCCCCGCGCGCCGTGCAGGCTATAGCCGCACACCCTCCACCGTCATCGCCGCCGCATGGCCTTTGTCGATATGCGCCAGCAGCGCCTTCACATTCTTCGTGTTGGAGCGATAGAAGAAGTCGAACACATCGCCCACAAAGGGAATGGCACCCAGCGCTGCATCCACCCCCACGCGCCCCAGCATGCGGGCACATTTGAAGCGCGACAGGCCAAGATTGCGCGCCTCCCACACGATATAAGCGCCAATGCTGGCCGACAGCATATCCCCCACCACCGGGATCAGCCCGATGAAGGCATCCAGGCCCACCTGCCGGTTGCCGGGCAACCGCACAGCACTTTCCAGCAAAGTCTCCAGAAACAGCAGCCGCTGCCGCACACTGCGCGCGTCACGCGGCAGCGCCAGCGAGCCGGCCAGACGCTCGAACATATCGGGGCTGATCGTGGCAGCGGGCATTCCGGTCTCCATGATGGGCCGCGCCCAATGCGCTCCGATCAATGCGGGAAAGTGGCCCGTGTCAGCCAGACTTCAATGGGCGCCAATCAAAACTCATATTGCAGCAGCGTCCAGCTTTCCCGCATCGCGTCGGCAATCCATTGCACCATATCCGGATGCGCCATCACCATCGCCCGATAGGCTTCCGCGGGCTCGGACAGCCCCACATCATAGCTGGTGAACCGGCTGGCAACGGGCGCAAACATCATGTCCGCCGCGCCCCATTCTCCGAACAGGTAAGGCCCGCCGCCGCCGAACCGCGCACGCGCCTCACACCAAAGCGCATCGATGCGGGCCACATCGGCCGCGGCGGCCTCGTCCAGCGCCCAGCATGGATAATGCCGCCGCACATTCATGCTGCACTGCGACCGCAGCGCCTGATAGCTCGATTGCATTTCCGCCGCGATCGAAACGGCAAAGCTGCGCGCCGCCGGATCGGCCGGCCAGAAACGGGTTCCGCCCGTCTTGCGGTCCAGATGGTCGATGATGCCAAG
>JAIMJL010000051.1 GCA_020693225.1 Sandarakinorhabdus sp.
CGCATGGGTTTTCGAAGCTGATGATTCCACCAGATCGAAACATGCTCTAAGGCGCTTTGGCCTTTGTCTGCAGCGGCTCCGGTTCTTGGGAGATCGGCTTCGGGGCCACGGTGGCGATCGGCCGCGCGGACTGGACCGTGCCGCTGAAGGCCCGCGGCAGGCGCAGGTCTGCGATGTCCTTGTCCACGGTTTTGCACTGACCCCCGAAGAACGGGCGCGGGCAGAGCATCCAGGCGCCACCCTTGCCTACGCGCACGGCGCGCGGCGAGAAGGATATGCTGGAACTCGCTTCTTCCAGCACCATCATCGCGCCACGGAAGTTGCGCTCGCGGAACAGCTTGAGTTCGGATGAAGTTTCTGAGGCCGACGCGGGTGTTGCGACAAGCAGCAGCGCGCCGATCGCAAGGGCCGCAATCGCATGCACCCGAACGCCCTTAAACCCCCGCATTGGCGCACAGCACATCGGCCAGATAGACGCGGTTGCGCTCGCTTTGCATCGTCTGGTGCAGGGCGCCGCGCCAGCCGACACTGCGGCAGAAACGGTCGGCCGTATCGGCAGCGCAATTGGCGGTGGCGTTGTTGTTGCGGCAGGCGAGCACGCGGGAATTGCCGGAGCGCGGCGCGGGGAAGAATTCGGATGCCATGCCGCGCAGGCTGCCGGGATAGGTCCCGCCGCCACCACCACCATTGCCACCACCGCCTCCCTGATTCAGCGGGCGCATCGATTGCAGCGGCCCGGCCCAACCATAGGCGCGCCGCAGATCAGCCGTATTTTGCCCGATGATCATGCAGGTGCCGCGAAAATTGGTTTGCGGACACAGCTCCCAGTTGCCGGCCGGCACGCGGATGGAGCGGACCGGCCACGCGAGTCCGAGGTTCGGGTTGGCGCGATCGATGAACATGGCGGGGCCGGAGAAATTCGCATCACGATAGATGGTGGCTTCGCTGCGCTGCGCAGCTGCCGGCGCGGTCATTGTCAGCGCGGTCATTGTCAGTGCCGAAAGCGCCGCCACACGTACCAGAATCTTTTTGCCTGCCATGAAAGCCTCCCGATCACTTCGCCAGTAACCTGCCAAAAGGGCATGGCTATGGCAATGGCCGCGAAGGCGAAAGCTCAGCCTTGCGGACCGGGAAACGGGCAGGTCCGGCTGCGGGCTGCGGCCAGCAGGGTGTGTGCGGCAGCAATGATGGCTTCCGGGCGGTCCTTCATCATCAAGTGCCCGGACTCCGCCACCAGCCGCGCCTCTGAACACCGCGATCGGGCCGCGATCGCGCCATGCCGGGCCAGCCAGAAATCGGCGACCTGCGGTGGCCTGCCCAGCGTTGCGGTCAAGGCCAGAGTGGGGGTGGCACCATGGCTTGCCCGGCCGGAATCCAGCGCGCTGCTCGTGGTGGTATCAAGCGTCTCCAACTCCGACAGGCGCGCCTGCCAGCGGATTTCGGCTGCCTGTGCCGGCACTGTCTGGCAGCCCTTGGCAAACGCGTCCTCGGCGGAGATCGCGCCGGCCCGGGCGGCAGCCAGGCAGCGCTTCGCCCGCGCGATCAGGCCGTCGAGCGACCCGGCGCCCGGGCCGAACGCTGCCGCCAGCTGGCGCTGCTGATGTTCGATGCTGCTATCCACCAGCAGCATGCCGACAACATCCCTGGGCCGCCGGTTGGCGAAATGGCGGATATAGAGGCCACCGGCGGAATGGCCGACCAAGATGAAGGGGCCTTGCAAGCGCGCCGCGCGCAATCCGGCATCCAGATCGGCGGCAATCGCCGGCCCGTCGCGCGGCAGTGGCCCGGCATCGCTTGCGCCGCTGCCGGCGCGATCATAGGCGCAGACCCGGGTGCTTTCCGACAATGGCCCCAACACGCGCGGCCAGGCGCGCGAATCGGCGCTCCAGCCGGATTCTAGCAGGATGCTGGGGGAGCCCTTCCCCGCACACAGGAAGTTCAGTCTGCGGCCATCGGGCAGGATGGCGGCGATGTCTGCCGGGGCAGTGGCTGCCGGTACGGCAAAGGCGAGCCAGGCCGCCAGCAGGAGGGCGGGCCATGGCCGCAGCATGCTCAGCTTCCGGCGGCTGCCATGGCGGCGGCAACCGCTGCGCCCACTTCTTGTGGCATCGGGTTGCGCCGCAAGGTGAGGCCGCCGTTCACTTGCAGGGTCTGGCCGGTGAGGAAGCAGCCGTCGGAGCAGAGCCACAGGATGGCATCGGCGACATCGTCGGCGGTGCCGATCCGGCCCAGCGGGTATTCGCGGGCAAAGGCCGCCTCGATGCCGGGCGTTGCCATCGCCTGCGCGGTCATCGGCGAAGCGGTGAGGCCCGGGGCCACCGAATTGGCGCGGATGCCCTGTGCACCATATTGGTTGGCCACGCAGCGCACGAGCGCGTCGGCGCCGGATTTGGTGCCGATATAGGCCGCATGATCGAACAGCAGCGCGAAGGTGGAGGCGGACGAAATCTGGATCAGCGACCCGCCGGTGGGCATGGCGGCAACGAAGGCGGCAAGGAAATAATGCACCCCCTTGAACTGCAGAGCGACCATGCCGTCCAGCTCGTCTTCGGTGACTTCGTGCAGCTTCTTCAGCAGGCCCCAACCGGTGGCGTTGATGGCGATATCCACCTTGCCGTGCCGCTTCACCGTTTCCTGTGCGAGTGCATCCACATCGGCCTTGCGGGTGAGATCACAGGCGATCCAGTCGCCGCCGATCTCGTTTGCCAGCAGCATCAAATTGGCCTCGTTGCGGCCGGAAACAACCACCTTGGCACCAGCCTTCGCCAGCGCCCGTGCGATGGTCTGGCCCATGTTGCCCGGTCCTGCTGCGCCGATGACAACGGCGACCTTTCCGCTCAAATCGGTCATGCCTGCTCTCCTGTGAAATAGGCGGTGGCGACGCCATCGGCGCCATAGACCGGCTCGATGAGATCGCAGCGATATTTGCGGGTGACGGCGTTTACGATACCGAACTGCCCGATATGGCCCAGCATGCCGAAATAGGCCGGGCTGACGAGATGCGCCGCCAGCTGCCCGGCGCTGTCCCATTGCTCGAACACATGCACCCTGTCCGGCAGGGCCGGGTCGGCTGTCCAGCTGTAGTGCACACACCCGGCCTCGGCGAGCGCGGCCTCGATCCAGGGTTGTGCGCCTTCCAGTGCGGCCGCGCGGGTGCCGGGTGCCAGATCCACTTCGCCGGCGATCACGATGGGCATGGGCTATCCTTTCAGCAGGGTGAAGACGCGGCGGCCATAGCGCCACACGCCGGCCTCGCGGACATAATGATCGTCATAGCGGCCGACCGGGCGGGAAAGCGTGCCGTCTGCGGCTTCCAGATACTCGTTGGTCCACAGCCGGCCTTCGGCCCGGCTTCCCGACACGCGGCAGAAGCCCGGCTGGATGAAGAAGGCGACGAATGCGAAGCGGGACATCGCCTGCTGCCAGAGCTGCACAATGGCGTCGCGGCCCTGCACCTCCATGCCCATCAGCGACCAGCTGGCATCCGCAGCCCACAGTGCGCCCCAGTCGGCGGCGTCGCGGCGGAACACGGCATCGGCATAGCTGTCGTTCAGCGCGCGGATGGCGGCCAGATCCTCGGCGGGCCCATCAAATCCGGACTGCAATTCCTCAGACAAGAGCATATCCTTCCAGGGCCTGGCGCAGCGCGGGCGGCAGCGGGGCGGAACCGGGGCGATCGGCGGCGCGGTAAACGATCACCGAATCTGCCAGTGCGATAGCCTGATCGGACTGAAACAGCGCCTGCCCGATGCGATAGCTGGAGGTTCCGATGGAAAGGATCGCCAGCCGAAGGGTGACATCGTCCGGATATCGGCCTTCGGCGAGGAAATCGATCGCCACATGCGCCACCAGAAAATGCGGCCGGCCGATGCCTGGATGCTGCGCCCGCAAATGATCGTGAAAACGCACGCGGCCTTCTTCCAGCAAGCGGGCAATCGCCACATTGTTCAGGTGCCGGTTGGGATCCATATCGCCGAAGCGGGTCTGGGTGGCGAAAGCGTAACGGTAGCGGGCGGCATCCAGCCGGCGCGGATCGTCTTTCAGCGCCATGTGACGCGGATCGGCAGGGTTTTCAGGCCGGAAACGAAGTTGGCCGTGCTGAGCTTCGGTTCGCCGGCCAGTTCCAGCCCGGCGATTTTCGGCAGCAGTTCCTCGAACAGCAGGCGCAGTTCCAGACGGGCCAGGTGCAGGCCAAGGCACATATGCACCCCGTGCCCGAAGGCGATGTGCGGGTTGGGGTTGCGCGTGGCATCGAAGCGGAAGGGATCGGCAAACACCGCCGCATCGCGATTGCCCGACCAGTAGAACAGCGCCAGCCCGTCGCCCTTGCGGATCGTCTTGCCGCCAAGTTCACACTCTTCGGTTGCGGTTCGCATGAAATGCTTGACCGGCGTGACCCAGCGGATCGCTTCTTCCACAAACAACGGGATCAACGACGGATCGGCCTGCAGCTTGGCCAGTTCGGCGGGATTTTTCGCCAGTTCGCACAGCCCTCCGGCGGCCGTCGAGCTGGTGGTGTCGTGCCCGGCGGTGGCGGTGATCACGAAGTATGACAGCGCCTCGCGATCGGCAATCGGCGCGCCGTCGATCAGGCCGTTGGCGATCACGCTGGCCACGTCGTTGCGCGGGCTGGCGCGGCGATCGGCCAGCACCTTGCCGAAATAGGCGAAGAAGATCTGCGCCAGCGCCAGCAGATCGACCTGCGGATTGCCGCTGCCGGAGCCGGCGAGCACGCCGACGCCCTGGGTGAGCGTCTGCGATCGGGCAACGACATCGGGATCGAGCGAGCCGAAGGTTTCCTGCGTCAGCTTCAGGATCAGCGGCTCGTCTTCGGCCGGGAGGCCGAGGATCGTCATGATCACCCGCAGCGGATACCAGAGCGCGACTTCGTTGACGAAATCGAGGGTTTCGCCCTTGCTGCGCATCATTTCCACATGTTGCCGGGCAATGCTGCGGATCGGCGCTTCCAGATTGCTGCGAACGGTGCCGGGCTGGAACCAGCTGTGGGTGATCTGCCGCAGCTTGCGATGTTCGGGGTCATCCAGATCGACCAGCGTGCGGAACAGATGCGAATCGCCGGTCATCGAGCGAATCCACGCTTCGCCCTCGATCGGCGAGAGATAGGTGCGTTCCCGGTTGATGAAGCGATCATTGGCCTTGGCAACGGCGACGATATCGGCGTGGCGGGTGATGCTCCAGAAAGGGCGGAAGCCGACCGGCTCGGTCCAGTGCACCGGGTCTTCGGCGCGCAGCCGGGTGTAGAGATCGTGGATTGCCGTGCTGTCGGTATAGACTTCCGGGTTGACGATCGAATCGTCCAGCGTGGCGCGCGACCAGCCCGGAAATGCCTCTGCCTGTGTCGCCATATATCTCCCCTTGCCTGAACCCTAGCCAATGCAAGCACGTGCATCCACCTGCTTCTGCGGATAGAACGGCCGTTTCCCGCGCAGGAGCAACGCGAAATGTATGATCTGCATTATTGGCCCACGCCGAACGGGCATAAGGTGACGCTGCTGCTGGAGGAACTGGGGCTGCCCTACACGCTGGTGCCGGTGAATATCCGGCTGGGGGACCAGTTCAAGCCGGAGTTCCTGGCAATTGCGCCGAACAACCGGATGCCGGCGCTGGTGGACCGGGAAACGGGCATCAGCCTGTTCGAATCGGGCGCCATCCTGCTGTATCTGGCCGACAAGCATGCGGGTTTCATCCCGTCCGGCGCGCACGGCCGGGCAGAGGTGCTGCAATGGCTGTTCTGGCAGATGGGCGGGCTGGGGCCGATGATGGGGCAGGCCAGCCACTTCCGCAACTATGCGCCGGAGCCGGTGCCCTATGCCATCGATCGCTACACCAACGAGAGTTTGCGGCTGCTGAAGGTGATGGACAAGCGCTTGTCGGATCGGCCGTTTCTGGCTGGCGAGGCCTATAGCATTGCCGACATGGCGAGCTATCCCTGGGCCATGCTGGGCGCGAAGCTGCTGGAGTCCGCGGGCGAAATGCCGAGCCTTGCGGCCTGGGTGGAGCGCATCCGGGCGCGTCCGGCAACCGGGCGCGCTTATGCGCGCGCAGAGGAGCCGCAGTTCCAGAACGGCGAGATGACCGAAGAGCAGAAGAAGGCGCTGTTTCATCAGGGTGCGGCGACGGTTCGCTGAAGGGAGCAAGAATGCGCGAAGCAGCAATTGTGGCGACCGCCCGGACGGCCATCGGCAAGGCCTATCGCGGCGCCTTCAACGATACCGAGGCGCCGGTACTGGCCGGGCATGTGGTGGATGCGGTGCTGGCGCGATCGGGCATCGATCCGGCGCGGGTGGACGATCTGGTGCTGGGGGCGGGCAACCAATGGGGCACGCAAAGCTTCAACCCGGGCCGGCTGGCCGTGCATGTGTCGCGCCTGCCGAACAGCGTGGCCGCCTGTTCGCTGGACCGCAAATGCTCCTCCGGCCTCAACGCGCTGGCGATTGCCGCGCGGGGCATCATGGTGGATGAAATCGACGTGGCCATATCCGGGGGCGTGGAAAGCATTTCGCTGACCGTGAACCCGCATGCGCCGGCCTATCGCAACCGCAGCCGGGCGGTGCTGGCAGCCGAAAGCCATGCCTATATGGCGATGATCGAAACCGCCGAAGTGGTGGCCGATCGCTATGGAATCAGCCGCGAGGCGCAGGATGGCTTTGCCGTCACCAGCCAGCAGCGCGCCGCCGCCGCTCAGGCAGCCGGGCGCTTTGCCGACGAGATTGTGCCGATCACGGTGGAGAAGCTGCTGCGCGACAAGGCCGGCGGCGAGATCGGGCGCGAGACGCTGACCCTGGCGCAGGACGAGGGCATTCGCGGCGAAACCACCGCTGAAGGTCTGGCGCTGCTGCAGCCGGTGTTCAAGGATGGCCTGACGGTCCGGCAGGGCCGCCATATCACTGCGGGCAACGCCAGCCAGCTTTCGGATGGCGCATCGGCGCAGCTGCTGATGGCGCGCGATACCGCCGAGCGGGAAGGATTGCCGATCCTTGGCCTCTATCGCGGCTTCCAGGTGGCGGGGTGCGATCCGGATGAAATGGGCATCGGCCCGGTGTTTGCCATTCCGAAGCTGCTCAAGCGCCACGGCCTCACGGTTGACGATATCGGCCTGTGGGAAATCAACGAGGCCTTCGCTTCGCAGGCGCTCTATTGCCGTGACCGGCTGGGCATCGATCCCGAGCGATTGAATGTGGATGGCGGAGCGATCGCGGTTGGCCATCCGTTCGGCATGACAGGATCGCGGCTGGTGGGCCATGCGCTGATCGAGGGCCGGCGGCGCGGCGTGCGCTATGTGGTGGTTTCGATGTGCATTGCCGGCGGTATGGGGGCGGCCGGGCTGTTCGAGCTGCCCTGATGCGGGGCAGCCATGCAGCGGACAGCATGGCGGATTGCGGCTGGTTTCCTATCTGACACGCCTGTTTGTTCACCAAAGGTGTGTGATGATCGAAGTTCGCCCTTTCGCGTCGCTTGGCGCTGCCAACCACGGCTGGCTGGATGCCCGCCACCATTTCTCCTTCGCCGGCTACCATGATCCGGCGCGCATGGGCTGGGGGGCCATCCGGGTATGGAACGATGACAGCATCGCCGCCCAATCGGGCTTTCCGCTGCATCCCCACCGCGACATGGAAATCATCACCTATGTGCGCGCTGGCGCCATCACGCACGAGGATTCGCTCGGCAATCGCGGCCGCACGGAGGCGGGCGACGTGCAGGTGATGTCAGCCGGGACCGGCGTGCGCCACTCGGAGTATAATCTGGAAGACACGGAAACGCGCATCTTCCAGATCTGGATTCTGCCGGAAACGCTAGGCGCCACGCCGGCCTGGGGGGCGAAGCCGTTTCCCAAAGGGGCGCGGGCTGGCCAGTTCGTGGTGCTGGCGAGTGGATTCGGCGATGCCGACGCCTTGACCATCCAGACGCCGGCGCGGGTGCTGGGCGCGACCTTGCGAGCGGGTTCGGACACGAGCTACCGATTTGATGCCGGCCGGGTGGGCTATATGGTAGCTGCAACAGGGCGGATTCTGGTGAACGGCGTCGAAGCGCGCGCGCGCGACGGAATTGCCATGAGCGATGTTGCCGAAATCCGGGTTACGGCGCTGGAAGACGCCGAGCTGGTGCTGGTAGATGCGCCGGTCTGACCGGCGCAAATCCTGCACTCAGGCGTGCAGGGCGCGCTTGCGCCGCAGCGATGCGCCTACCAGCCCAAAACCGGAAATCAGCATCGCCCAGCTTGCAGGCTCGGGGACCGCGGCAAAGACAATCACCCCCTCCCGGACGACAGGGAGGCCGAGGGTATAAACGCGCGGCTCTTCGTCACCATCCAGAACAAAATCATCGCAGGTGGCATCAGCAGGATTGCCGATGGCGTCCAGCATGGCGGAGAAGCCTGGCACTTCGATGCGCCCGCCACCCTTGCCAAACGGATCCGCGAAGCAGGCAAAGCCAACCACCATGTTCGGGCTTGCATTGTTGCCGAAATTCCTGGCCCAGGATTGGGTTTCCGTGGTGATGCGATAGGTGATCTTGGCAGACTCGCCGAACTCGATGGCATCTTCGAGCGTTGCCTCGAATGGCGTGCGGTCCCATTTGTAGACCTTGGCGTAGTTTGCCACATCGTCTGAACCGAACCCGATGAGGGCTGCGGAAAGGGCGTTGTCGCCGCTGCCCAGATCTTCGATGAAGGCGATGCTGCCATCGGCATTGCGCTGCATCGAGATGCTTCCGGCGATGGTGCGGATGGCGGCGTCATTGTACAGGATTTCAAAGGCAAAGCCGGTTCTGGCGATTTCGCCGATGCCATCCACGGCGCCAAAACGCCCGAAACTGTCGAAGCCGTCTTCAACCGTGGTGCGAGCGCAGGAGGGCAAGGTGGCGCCGCTGCATCCTGTGTCGAAATTGCCGAGGTAGAACCCGAAGGTGGATTCAAACACGGTGGAAACGATCCGGTCGATACGACCACCCGGAACGGTGCCGGTTACGTCAAAGCTCACCTCGGTGACCGACCGGGAGCCATTGCCCTGTCCGGCGGACATGCTGCCGGCTTCGAAAAAGATGTTGTCGCCGTTGATGTCGGCGAACGCGGCATAGCCGCCGCCTGTTCCGAGGCTGTCCGAACGGTAATCAGCACTGGGACCGTTGATCACAATATTGCCGGACGGTCCGCCGAGGATATTCACCGTGCCTTGCGTTTCTGTACCGACATTGCTGATCTGTGCCGACGCGACTGCCGATGACATCACAATGACTGATGCCAATAATCCGTTCCACATGGTGCGCATTGCCCGACCCCCTCCGATAATATTGTCAACATACACGCAAGATGGTATTGAGTCGAGCCGGATTGCCGCGCCGTTCCGTCAGGCCTGAAGGCTGTCGCACTCCTTCTTCAATGTCTTGACGAAGCTGTTTTCGGCACCAACCGTTTCATTCAACATGGCAATCCCCGCGGTGCATTGCGACCGGGCCTCTGGCATGCGTCCGGATCTGGCCAGCACGACCGCGCGCGCCACCATCAGCTCACCGATGTTGGCGTGCACCTTGCCGTAGCTGGCCTCATAATTCTGTTCTGCACTCTCAAGGTGTTTCAACGCTTCGGAAAAATTGCCAAGATCCAGCGCCACCTGGGCGCGATAGAAATCGGCGATCCCGATGTTGTAGTGCGGGCCCTTGTACACCTGGCGATAGGCCTGGATGGATTGTTCCAGCGCCCGATCAGCGGCAGCCAGCTGGCCTTGCCCGCGATAAATCTGGCCGCGAAGAGAAAGCGCATCGGCCCAGATGGGGTTGGTCTGATCCAGCATCTTGTCCAGGATGGAAAGCGACTGCTGCACACGCGATTGCGCAAGATCATAGTTTCCGGCGGTGTAGGCAACGAGGGCGAGCGCATAGAGGTTGCGTCCGGTGGAGAGGTGATTGGCACCGCGATAGCGCACGAAAAGCGCATTTGCTTCCTTCAACGAGGCTTCCGCTTCGTCAAACCGCCCCAGATCGTTCAGGATGCGTCCGCGGCCATCGAGCAGCAACGCCCGCTCCCGCGGATCAGCGCCGCTGTCTGCCGCCTGAAAGGCCAATGCGCGATCGAAGGCGGCAAGCGCTTCATCCTGATTGGCGCTGACATAGGCAATGCTGCCGCGCGCGGCCTCCACCCGTGCGCGAACCGCAGGGTTGCTGTTCAAGTCGGCGCCCAGCAGGCGGTCGGCATCATCAAGCCGCTTTGAGCCGAGCGACAGTTCGCCCTTTTTCAAGTGGGTTTCCGCCAGAGCGACCAATGCGGCGGCGCCATCCGGCCCCGCCCGGTTGATCGCCGGCAACGCCCGCGCCAGTGCGACCTTCGCTTCTTCGAGCAGGCCGAGATTGTTATAGGCCCGGCCGACCGCCGTCACGAGGCGCGCCTCGATCTCCGGCTGGTTGCGCAACTCCTCGCGGGCCCGTTCGGCGCTGCGGCCCAGAATGGTGACAAGGCTCACGGTGCGGGGATTTTCCGTTGCCGGATCGGAAAGCTCGAAGGTGCCGATCAGATAGTCGGTCGCTGCACGGGCGGCGGCGGTTTCCTTCTCGGCGATCTGCCGCTGTTCAACCGCGAACTTGCGCTGTTCATTGGCATAGACGGCAAGGCCCGTTGTTCCCACCATGCCGATTCCCAGGGTGGTTGCGATCATCGTCAGCCGCCGGGCGCGGCGCTGGGCTTCGCGCTGCACCAGATCGTCCAGCCTGAGGCCGGTCAGCCCGGCGATCAGCTTCATCAGGCCAAGCCGCTTGCCATCGCCGGCCGGGCGGATGTCCGCGGCAATTGGCTCGGCCAGCTGGTCGCTCAGCTGGCCATCCGGCCCGATGCGGTACCGCAGGGCAGCGGGGAATGCCTCTTCGGCTTCACGGCCGGGCATGTTGCTGGCCCAGGGCTCGCCATCCACGATCAACGCCAGAACGCGCCCTTCGCCGTGCATTCGCTTGTAGGTGAGGATTTCCTCGTTGACCCAGTGCGATGCCGCCGACGCCGGTGATGCAACAACAATCAGATGCCCGGATTCGGCCAGTGCAGCGCGCAGCTGGTCGCCAAGCTCGTCGGCGGCGCTCAGCTCATCTCGATCGCGGAAGATGGGAATGAGCCGCGCCGGCACCGGCCCCAGCCGCGTTTCCTTGCCCACGAGCTTGGGCGGAATCCGAAACCGCTCCAGCGCGCCGTGCAGCCATTCCGTCTGGGCACGGTTGCGATGGCTGTAGCTGATGAACGCCACATAGCGCGTCATGGGTCGCACGCCTCCTTGCGAGCGACGGGACAATAGGGTTCAGCGGTCCATTTCACAATGCAGCCGCCGGGCCGCATTATGGCGGCGCGTGGGGGGTCAGGAGGGGGACGGGCCTCCTGCGGCGACAGCGTAGATCGCCTGCCGCAAGGTTTCGCGCGCGTCCAGCGGCGAAAGGCCCTGCTGATCGCGCAGTCGCTGCCAACTTTCCACGCTGAGCAACAGCACATAGAGCTCGAACCGGATGCTGTCTGCCACCACCTCCTTGGGAAGCGTTGCGGTCAGCATGTCTCTCGACATGGTGCTGATGCGGCGATGCTGCGCGGCAAGCGCGTTGGAGCGGTGCCGGTAGACATCGATCGCGGTCTTGTAAGGCGCGATTTCCTCGAAGAAGGTGGCGCGCCGATCGACGATCTCGTCCAGAACATCGGGCCAGTTGCGGTTGCGAATCGGCGATTCGAGATAGGGCTTCACCCGGTCGAACACGATGGCCGCGATTTCCAGGTAGAGGTTTTCCATCTCGTCAAAGTGGCGGAACACCGTTCTGAGCGAGACATTGGCACGATCGGCGATCATTTCCGCAGTCGGGGCGGGCAATCCGCTTTCGATCAGCTCGACCATGGCGGCGATGATCCGGCGGCGGCTGTCAGCCGAACGCTCGCGCCGTCCATCGGGGCGGTGCGGTTCCGATAGAGGTTTCCGGGTTTCTGTCATTGTTTCCGTCATACTGTCGATTTATCCCCCTTAACTCGCGAAAAGCCAAGAGGTTGCGTTGACACCATGGCCTGTCCGGACAAATTTTACTGCTTCGGCGTCTCGATCTGTCCTACATTAACCAAATCGGATATTTCAAGACCATGACCATCTCTCCACGCATCCAGCGGATCAGCCCTTCCAAGGCCAGACACGGTGTGAAGCAGAAGCCGGATCTGCGCATCCGGATCGGCCGTCCCACACCTGCAGTAAAACGAGGCGCCTGGCCGGAAGACGAACAGACGCGCTATCTGGCGGCGCTGGCGACGACCGATGCGGTGGAGGTTGCCGCGCGCGCGATCGGTCGCAGCAAGTCCGCAGCCTTTGCCGAGCGTGCCCGCGACCCGGCCTTTGCCCGCGCCTGGGATGCTGTCCTCGATCCGAAGATCGATCAGCTGGAGGGCCTGCTGCTGGACCGCACCATTGCCCGACTGGACCCGACGATCGACCCGGCCAGTGTGTCCGACACTGCGGCCCGGCATGATGCAACCGTTGGCATGTGGTTTCTGGAAGCGCGCAAGCCGGAACGCTATGGCAAGGCGCGAAGCGTCAGCCGACCAAATGATCCGGATGACCGGCCACCGGCGCAGCATGACGCAGCGGCCCGCCATGCACAGATCGGCGAGCTGATCCGCGCCGCCGAAAAGCGCATAGCCGAAGCCGAAGCGGTGCTCGGCAAATCCGAACACCGCTCCGGCGAATAGCGGGCCGATCACCGCCCGCCCGCCGCGCGAAGCTTCAGGCGCTGCGGCTATTGCTCAATTGTAGCGCCGCAGCTCATCTTTGGCGATCGCCTGGCGGTGTACTTCGTCCGGCCCATCGGCCAGCCGCAGAGTCCGCTGTCCGGCATAGGATGAGGCCAGACCATAATCCTGGCACACGCCGCCGCCGCCATGCGCCTGGATCGCCATGTCGGTAATCTCGCAGGCGATGTTCGGCGCCACCACCTTTATCATGGCGATGATGGTCTTGGCTTCCTTGTTGCCCACCGTGTCCATCATATAGGCCGCCTTCAGCGTCAGCAGCCGGGCCTGCTCGATCTGGATGCGGGCATTGGCAATGCGTTCGTGCCACACACCCTGCTCCGACAGCGGCTTGCCGAACGCCACCCGCGATTTCAGCCGCTTCACCATCTTTTCCAGCGCCCGTTCCGACGCGCCGATCGAACGCATGCAGTGGTGGATCCGGCCCGGCCCAAGCCGCCCTTGCGCAATCTCGAACCCGCGGCCCTCGCCCAGCACGATATTGTCTGCGGGAACGCGCACATTTTCCAGCAGCACTTCATAATGGCCGTGCGGCGCATCATCATAGCCAAACACATGCAGCGGCCGCACCTTGGTGATGCCTGCCGCATCAAGCGGCACGAGGATCTGCGACTGCGCCATATGCTTGGGCGCGGCAGGATCGGTCTTGCCCATCACGATCGCCACCTTGCAGCGCGGATCACCCACGCCAGAAGACCACCATTTACGGCCGTTGATCACATAATGATCGCCATCGCGCTGGATCGATGTCTCGATATTGGTCGCGTCAGACGAAGCGACCGCCGGCTCTGTCATCAGGAACGCCGAGCGGATTTCGCCGGCCATCAGCGGCTTCAGCCACTGCTGCTTCTGCGCTTCGCTGCCATAGGTGCGCAACACCTCCATGTTGCCTGTGTCGGGTGCCGAGCAGTTGAACACTTCCGACGACCAGCCAACCCGCCCCATTTCCTCGGCAAGAATGGCATATTCCATGTTGGTCAGCCCCGGCCCCTTCCATTCGCCGGCATCATGCTCGCAGATGTTGAGAAACAGGTTCCAAAGGCCGGCTGCCCGTGCCTTGGGCTTCAGCTCCTCGATCACCTCGATGACCTTCCACCGCTCCCCCTCCATCACCTCGCGGGCATAGCGGTCCTCGTTCGGATAGACATGCTCGTCCATGAACGCGCGAACGCGCTCGAGATAGTCTTTCATGCGGGGGGAGTAATCGAAATCCATGCGGGCGCTCCTTGGTTTGGCCTCATACTGGCGGATAAGACTGTAGCGGCCTTTGCAGCGGCGGCAATGCTGGCGTTTGTGCGGTTTCTAGTGCGAAGGCAGGATGCCTGCGAAAGCATGCGAGGGTTAAGCCCCGCCTCGCCGCAATTGAACCCACAGAAACAATTGGGGGTGAAGGGGTTTCAAACCCCTTCCCGCCGGAGGCAATGCGTCCTCCCAACTCTCAGCGCGTCGGCACCGGCTTTTCGCCGCTGTAATCGTAAAAGCCGCGGCCGGATTTGCGGCCATACCAGCCGGCTTCGACATATTTGCTGAGCAGCGGCGCGGGCCGGTATTTCGGGTCGCCGGTGGCCTGCTGCATCACCAGCATGATGGCATGCAACGTGTCCAGCCCCACGAAATCGGCGAGGGTGAGCGGCCCCATCGGGTGGTTGGCACCCAGCCTCAGGCCGGTATCGATATCCTGCACGCTGCCGACACCTTCGCCGAGCGCGAAGATGGCTTCGTTCAGCATCGGGCAGAGCACCCGGTTGACGATGAAGCTGGGCGAATCTTCGGAGACGATTGCGGTCTTGCCCAGGCTGTCGATGAAGGCGCGGGCGTGGGCGCGGGTGCTGTCGCTGGTGGCGAGGCCGGGGATGATTTCCACCAGCTGCATCAACGGCACGGGGTTGAAGAAGTGCAGGCCGGTGAAGCGGTCGGGCCGGTCGGTGTGGCTGGCCAGCATGGTGATGGAGATGGAGGAGGTGTTGCTGGCGAGGATGGTGTCGTCGGCGAGCTTGCCGGCGAGGCCGGCAAAGATCTTCTGCTTCAGGCTTTCGCTTTCGGTGGCGGCCTCGATTACCATTGCTGCATCAGCGAAACCATCGGTGTTGCCGGAGGCGGTGATTCGCGCCAGCGTCGCAGCGGCCGTGGCTGGCTCCAGGCTGCCCTTGGAAACTTGCCGGTCCAGCAGCTTTTCGATGCCTGCCTTGCCCTTGTCGGCGCGCGGCTGATCGATGTCGGTCAACACAACGGCATGGCCGCTGGCGGCTGCCACTTGCGCGATCCCTGCGCCCATCATGCCCGCGCCGATGATGCCAACCAACATATGCTGCCCTTTCGCTGTTTCGGCCATGGGGTAGCGATGCGGGCGGGCCGGCACAATCCCGGGATTGCAGCCGGCCGGCCCTTCGCCAGCTCAGGGTGAAGGGCCGGCCGCTGGCTTTGGATCAGGCCAGTTGCGCCCGGCGGCGGCGCAGCGACGCGCCGATCAGGCCGAAGCCGGCAATCATCAGGCCCCAGGTTGCCGGTTCCGGAACCACGGCTGCCAGCGAGTCGCCCGATACCTTGAAGACATAGGCGTAAGTGGGCAGCAGCGACTGGCCATTGGGGCAGCCGGCACCAAGATCGACCTGGCTGGTGATGCCGCCAACGCCGGACGTGCAGACATCGAATTGAGCTCCGGCACCGTTCTGGGTGACCGAGAAGTCGTTGTCGGTGATCAGCACGAGCGACAGGCCGCCATCAATCTGCGGGCCGAAGCTCAGGCCTTCAAGCTTTTCGCCGACCGGCACGCCGGCATCGGTGAGGGCTTGTAGTACATCCAGATAGAGCGACTTCGCAACCGGCACGACCCCGGCGGGAAGATTGCTCGAGCCGGCGAAGCTGATGTCCTTAACATCGGTCGCACCCGCCAGGCTCACGAGATAGACGCGCTTGGTGCTGACCGAGGCTTCAGCGTTCGGATCATCAACCCCGAAACCGCGATTGTCGCGCTCGATGATCAGGAACTTGCCATTGGGCAGCGCGGTGATGGAGGACACGCCGATGCTGCGGCCTTGCTGGTTTTCGGTGAAGGCGGTGGTGGTGCGCTCGTTGATCGTGTCGATCGATTCCAGCTGATAGGCGAATTGCGCCGTCTGCTGGCCGGTGGCGAAATCATATTCCACGATGCGCAGGTTGCGGCTGCGGCGGCCCTGGCCCCCGCGGCCTTCGTTCACCAGCGGATCCTGCATGATGGCATAGACCTTGGTGCCGTCCGCGGAGACGGTGAGGCCTTCGAAGCCACGATTGTCCTGCCGGCCGGTGGTGATGGTGGGGCGACCATCGACATAGTTCACGGTCGAATCGGCCTCGCGCGGGATCAGATTGGCCGGAACCTCGAAGGCACGAACAAGCACACCTTCGGAATCGAACTCATAGACCGAAGGCCCATATTCATCGGATACCAGCATGTTGCCGTTGGCCAGCCGGTGGAAGCCTTCCGGATCGAACGAGCCGCCCAGCACGCTCTTGTTGCCTTGCGGGGCCAGCACCGGGTTGAGGCCGGTGAACGGGGTCACGCCATCGGCCTGCTTGAACACGACCGTTTTCAGCAGCGTGTAGCCACCGACCGAACCGGTGTTGGAAATGTCCAGGCTGAACTGGTGCACGCGCGGGGCAAAATCGATGACGCCGCCGCCGGGGCCGCGATCGGTGTTGCCCCAGAAGGTGTTGCTGGACTTGTCGTAAAACAGATCCGAGCCAAGCGACAGGCGGTTGCCGCCGAAGGCGGCGCTGATGCCGGAGAGGTCGGTGGCGCCGCCGTCGATGGCGAGGCTGCCGGTGAAATCGACGGTGGCGTTGGCGGTGCCGGCGAGCAGAAGGGCTACCGGAAACAAGGTGCGAAGCA
Source organism: Sandarakinorhabdus sp. (assembly GCA_020693225.1). Lineage (GTDB taxonomy): Bacteria > Pseudomonadota > Alphaproteobacteria > Sphingomonadales > Sphingomonadaceae > Sandaracinobacteroides. Next base: position 16,638 of record JAIMJL010000051.1, read on the forward strand.
TGGCAATTCCCCCAAATGTGGAGGCAATGGCGTGGAACGCTTTGGTTACCGCATCTTTATGTTTCCGTGACGCCGGTGTGACAGGTTCAAAGTTTCCCGGTCAGCTCAGGCACGATCTGGAACAGATCACCCACCAGCCCGAAATCCGCCACCTGGAAGATCGGGGCTTCCTCGTCCTTGTTGATGGCGACGATGATCTTGGAATCCTTCATGCCGGCCAGATGCTGGATGGCACCGGAAATGCCGACCGCCACATACAGCTCGGGTGCGACGATCTTGCCGGTCTGGCCGACCTGATAATCGTTCGGCGCATAGCCGGCATCCACCGCCGCGCGCGAGGCACCAACCGCGGCCCCCAGCTTGTCGGCCAGCGGATCGATATAGGTGTGGAAGGCGTCGGCGCTGGCGAGCGCGCGTCCACCGGAGACGATGATCTTCGCACTGGTCAGTTCCGGGCGGGCCGAAACGGTGAGCTCGGCGCCCTGAAAGCTGGACAGGCCAGCGTCACCGGAGCCGGATGCGGCTTCGATCGCTGCGCTGCCACCGGTGGCGGCTGCCTTGGCAAAGGCGGTGCCGCGCACGGTGATCACCTTCTTCGCGTCAGAGGATTTGACGGTCGCGATGGCATTGCCGGCATAGATGGGCCGGGTGAAGCTGTCCGCGGAATCCACCGACAGGATTTCCGAAATCTGCGCCACATCGAGCATGGCAGCGACGCGCGGGGCGATATTCTTGCCGCGCGTTGTGGCCGGCGCGACCAGCGCGTCATAGCCGGCCATCAGCCCGGCAATCAGCGGTGCCATATTCTCGGCCAGGGCATTTTCATAGGCCGCGTCGTCGGCATGCAGCACCTTGGACACGCCTTCGATCTTCGCAGCCGAATCGGCAACCGCCGCAGACCCCTTGCCGGCAACCAGCACATGCACATCGCCACCTGCGTGTGCGGCGAGCGCCCTTGCGGCGGTGACGGCGTTGAGGGTTGCATCCTTCAGATGCATATTGTCATGCTCGGCGAGAACAAGGACGCTCATGCGAGGGCTCCGGCAGTCTTGAGGTTGTCGATCAGCTCTTCCACGGTTTTCACCTTGATGCCGGCGCTGCGCTTGGGCGGCTCGGTCACCTTCAGCACGGCAAGGCGCGGGGTCATGTCCACGCCATAGTCGGCCGCCGTTTTCATGGCGATCGGCTTGGCCTTTGCCTTCATGATGTTGGGCAGCGAGGCATAGCGCGGCTCGTTCAGGCGAAGGTCGGTGGTGACGATCGCCGGAAGCTTCAAGCCGACTGTTTCCAGCCCTCCATCCACTTCGCGGGTCACCGCCACGCTGTCACCCGAAGGCTCCACCTTGGAGGCGAAAGTGCCCTGTCCCCATCCCAGAAGGGCGGCGAGCATCTGCCCGGTCTGGCTGGCATCGTCATCGATCGCCTGCTTGCCCAGGATGATGAGGCCGGGTGCTTCCTCGGCGGCGATTTTCGCCAGCAGCTTGGCAACGCCGAGGCTTTCGGTCGGGCCATCCACGGTGACCAGGATGCCGCGATCCGCCCCCATGGCGAGCGCCGTGCGGATGGTTTCCTGCGCCTGCTGCGGGCCAACGGAGACAACGATGATTTCCGTTGCAACGCCCTTTTCCTTCAGGCGCACCGCTTCCTCGACGGCAATCTCGTCAAACGGGTTCATGCTCATCTTGACGTTTGCAAGCTCGACCCCGGTCTGGTCGCTCTTCACGCGGACCTTCACATTATAGTCGACCACCCGCTTCACGGGCACGAGAATCTTCATAGGATTTCAAAGCTCCCCAGGAGTCACTTGGTTCGTGCGTGTTGCCATGCGCAAAGGCATGCGTCGAGTCAACGAATCGGCTGTCGCAGTCCTCAATCCCCCGTCTGCAGCCGATCCATCAGCTGCTTCACCGTGGGCACAAAGCCGTTCGAGTAGAAGGGGTCCTGCTTGAAACGGTAGGCCGAGTGCCCGGCAAACATCAGCTCATGCTCCGGGTCGGCGCCGTGGGCGATATCCTGCAGGGTTTTCTGGATGCAGAAGCTGCGCGGATCCACCAGATAGCCGGTGGTGTGATCGCCATGATCCTTCCAGGCAGAAAAGGCGCAGTGGCTAAGGCAGCCCATGCAGTCCGTCTGATCCTTGCGGATCATCTTCTTTTCCTCCGCTCCCACGAAGATCAGCGTATTGTCCGGCGTCTTCAGCGCCTCGGTGAAGCCGGCACCGTGCCATTCGCGCGCCCGGTTCAGATCGTCCCGGGTCACGAAATAGGTCTTGCGGCCAACCCCCACATCCAGGGTGAACTGGTGATCGCCCGCCGCCTCCGTGCTGAAGGCAATCTGCCGCTCGCTGCGCCCTTCCAGGCTGCGCAGGAACGTGTTTCGCACCGCGCTGGAATAAAAGCCGGTCGGCGAGAATTTGTGCAGCAGAATGTCGCCTTCCTCCAGCTCGGGAAGCCGCGCCTTCCACACATCGGGGATCGGGCTTTCCTGTGTCAGCAAAGGCCGGGTGCCGAACTGGAAGGCGATTTTTCCCAGCTCCGGATTGTCAATCCAATGCTCCCATTCGCGCAGGAACCACACGCCGCCGGCCATCACGATCGGAACCTCATCGGAAATCCCGCCCTCGCGCATCACCTCGCGCAGGTCTTTCACGCGGGGATAGGGGTCTTGCGGGCTGCGCGGGTCTTCCGCGTTTGACAGGCCATTGTGCCCGCCGGCCAGCCACGGATCTTCATACACCACCGCCCCCAGCCATTCGCTGGCCTTGGAATAGGCGCGCTTCCACAGCGCCCGAAACGCCCGGCCCGAGGAAATGATCGGATAGTAGAAAACCTCGTGCTGCGCGGCGATCTCGCTCAGCTTGTAGGGCATGCCGGCGCCGCAGGTCACCCCGTGCAGCATGCCCTTGGTCTGGCTCAGCACGCCTTGCAGCACTTGCTGCGCGCCGCCCATTTCCCACAGCACATTGATGTTCAGCGCGCCACGCCCGGCGCGCAGCTCATCCGATGCGATGTCGAACGCCCGCTTCACCTGCTCCACCGCGCCATCGATGGCATAGCGTACCAGCTCTTCGTGCCGGCCGATGCGGGTGCCGCTGTGATAGATCTGCGGGATCACATTGCCGTCGGCGTCATAGCTGTCGGCATTCACAGCCGATACCGTGCCAAGCCCACCGGCCTTTGCCCAGGCGCCGGCCGAGGCGTGGTTGGTGGCAGACACGCCTTTGCCGCCTTCCACCAGCGGCAGGAATTCGTGGCCGCCCACCAGCAACGGGGTCAATGCTCTCATGCGGATGCCTCTCTCGCCATGCGGATTATCCGCAATGCCACGCCTTGCACGGCAATGCCATCAACCGAACGCCGCAGCCATCACGGCAGCGCGAAGCTCGGCAATGCCTTCCTTGGTTTCGCTGCTCGTGCCGATGATCAGCGGATGCGCCGCGGGATGTTTCCGCGCCACCTCGCCCATCGCAGCGATGGTCGCCGCCAGCGCGGTCGGCTTGATCTTGTCACCCTTGGTGAGCACCAGCTGATAGCTGACGGCGGACTTGTCCATCAGGTCCATGATTTCGTGATCCACCGGCTTCAGCCCGTGCCGCGAATCGATCAGCACCAGCACCCGCTTCAGATTGGGCCGCCCGCGCAGATAATCGCCGATCAGCCGCGCCCACTGCCGCACCACATCCTTGGGCGCTTCGGCATAGCCATAGCCCGGCATATCGATCAGCCGCATCACCGGCGGCTCGCCCACCGGAAACACGTTCAGCTCCTGCGTCCGCCCCGGCGTGTTGGAGGTGCGCGCCAGGCTGGCGCGACCGGTCAGCGCGTTCAACAGCGACGATTTTCCCACGTTGGAGCGGCCGGCAAAGGCCACTTCCGGCACTGTTGGCTCCGGCAGATGCTCCAGCTGTGGCGCCGAAAGCTGGAAGGTGATCGGCCCGGAAAACAGCTTGCGCGCCTCCTCGATCCGCTCCGCCTGCTCTTGCTCCGCCCGTGTTTGTTCCGGCGTCATTTGGCGGGTGCCGGCGCGGGCGCCGGATATTTCTTCAGCAACACCCACTGCTGCAAAATCGAAACCAGATTGTTGACGATCCAGTAGAGCTGCAAACCGGCGGCAAAGGGCGCCATCATGAACATGAACAGCCACGGCATCCAGGCAAACACCTTCTGCTGAATCTCGTCCATCGGCTGCGGGTTGAGCCGGAACTGCACGAACATGGTGATGCCAAGGATGATCGGCAGGATGCCAAGCGCGATGAAGGCCGGCGGATCGAACGGCAGCAGGCCGAACAAATTGACCGGCGTCAGCGGATCGGGGGCCGCCAGATCCTTGATCCACAGAAAGCCCGGCTGGTGCCGGATGCCGGTGGAGATCAGCAGGGTCTTGTACAGCGCATAGAAGATCGGGATCTGCAGCAGGATCGGCAGGCAGCCGGCCAGCGGATTGATCTTCTCCGCCTTGTACAGCTCCATCAGGTGAAACTGCTGCTTCGCCTTGTCGTCCTTGTACTTCTCCTGTATCTCTTTCATTTTCGGCGCGAAAATCTTCATCTTCGCCATGCTGGCATATTGCCGGTTGGCAATCGGAAACAGCACCGCCCGCACGATGAGGGTGAGGCAGACAATCGCCAGCGCATAATTGCCGACCTTGTCATACAGCCATTCCAGCAGATTGTAGATCGGCTGGGCGATGAACCAGAACCAGCCCCAGGCGATCGAACGATCGAACAGCGGCGCGCCAAGCTCATCGCGCACCGCGTTCACCACCGCCACTTCCTTGGCACCGGCAAACAAATGGCTGACATCTGAAACAGTCGCACCCACCGCAACATTTACCGCCGGCGCCAGGAAGTCCGTCTGGTAGCGGTCGCCATCTGCCGCGGTGAAGCGCGCCTCGATGGTCTGTTTCTGGGTCGGGATGAGGGCCGCTAGCCAGTGCTTGTCGGTGATGCCAAGCCAGCCGCCGGGCGAGGTGAAACTCTGCGGGCCGTCATCGCGCAGCACATCATAATCGATGTCGCCTTCCTTCAACGTGCCGTTCAAAACCGCAATGGGGCCAACATGCAGGTTGAAGCTGTTGGGGTCCGGCCCGCGGCCGGTGCGGTTGATATAGCCGAATGGCCGCAGCGTAACGGCCGCACCGCTGCCGTTGGTCACCGTCTTGGTCACCGTGAACACGAAATTCGCGTCAACCGCGATGGTCTGCTCGAAGATCAACTTGTCCGGGCTGACCCAGCGCAGGGTGACCGGCCGCTCCGGCGTCAACGTGCCGGCCGTTGCTGTCCAGACGGCGTCCGCCGGTGGCGCACCCGCGCCGGTCCAGCCGAATCCGGCAAACCAGGCATCTTTCGCACCCGATGGTGCAAACAGCCGGATCGGCGGCGAATCGGCGGCAATGCTCACCCGGTGATCGCGCAAAACCAGATCATCGATACGCGCGCCGGCGAG
>JAIMJL010000052.1 GCA_020693225.1 Sandarakinorhabdus sp.
GGGACCCGCCGGCCCCGATCCGCGCGTTGAAGAAGGCGATTGCCGTGGCGCATGGTGCTGGCCGCACGGTCGCCATGACATTGTCCGACGTGTTCTGCGTCAACGGTCACCGCGAGGATTTTCTCGGGCTGATGCGCGATGGCTCGCTCGACCTCGTGTTTGCCAATGAAAATGAGGCCAAGGCGCTGTTTCAGACCGACGATATCCAGGTCGCCATCGACGGTCTTGCAGCCCATATCGGCCTGGCCGTGGTTACCCGCTCTGCCGAAGGCGCGGTGGTCGTGAAGGGGGCCGAGCGCCACAGTGTGCCGGTCACCAAGGCCGCACGCGTTCTGGACACCACCGGTGCAGGAGACCTGTTTGCCGCCGGCTTCCTGGCCGGCTTCACCCAAGGCAGGACGCTGGCCGAAAGTGCCACGATCGGCACCATCGCTGCGGCCGAGGTGATCGAGCATTATGGCGCGCGGCCGGAAGCAGATTTGCAGGCGCGTGTGAAGGCCGCCCTGGGGTGAGCGTGCGCTCGCTGTTTGCAACGCGCTTCTACGAAGGCGAGCTGGGCCATGCGGAACTGCTGGTCGATCTGGAAGCCAGCTGCCGCATGCTGGCGCGCGATGACCGCGCCGGGCAACGCTGGGCGAAGGACCATGGCTATCAGGGCTACACAAGCTACGCGTCTTTGAACGATCTGCCCCTGCGCGATCCCGCCTTTGCCGATCTTAAGCGGGCAATCGATACGCATGTGAAGAGGTTTGCATCCCTCGCCTTCCTGGATCTTTCAGGGCGCAAGCTGAAGCTGGACAGCCTGTGGGTGAACATCCTGAAGCCCGGTGGCGGCCACAGCGGGCACATCCATCCCAACAGTGTGGTGTCGGGCACGATCTATGTTGTCGTGCCCGAGGGCGGTGCGCCGCTCAAGCTGGAAGATCCGCGTCTGCCGCTGATGATGGCGGCACCCCCGCGCACCGTGGAAGCCCCGGACGATGCGCGCAGCTTCGTTTATGCCCAGCCATCTGCGGGCACCATCTATCTCTGGGAAAGCTGGCTCCGGCATGAAGTTCCGGCCGGGCATGGACGCTCTGACCGGATCAGCATCAGCTTCAACTACAGCTAAGGGCGGTCAGCCTACAGCGGCTTCAATTCGCTGAACGGCGTGTCCTTGTCCGGCCGCAGGTCGCCCGGCAGGCCCAGCACCCGCTCGGCGATGATGTTGCGCAGGATCTCGTCGGTGCCGCCGGCAATGCGCAAGCCCGCCGACCAGAGATAGCTGCCCTGCAACTTTTCCAGGTCCGATCCGGGCGTGACTTCCAGCCCGGCGGATTCCGACAGGTCCAGCGCGAAGGCTGCCATATCCTGCATGGTTTTTGCGACGACGACCTTGGAAATGCTCTGTTCCGGCCCGGGCATGGCGCCGCGTGAAAGGGCAGAAAGCGCCCGCATCTGGGTCAGCTTGATGCCTTCATCCGCGATATAGGTGTCGGCGATGGTGCGGCGAACATCGGCCTGCGCGATCGCCGGGCCATGCTCGGTGTCGATGCCCTGCGCCAGCGTCATCAATGTCTGGTAGCCGGGTGCATGACGCGGCTTGCCGCCGACGGCCAGGCGCTCGTGCATCAATGTGGTGAGCGCCACCTTCCAGCCATCGCCCACCGCACCCAGCCGATGCGAATCCTTTACCCGCACATCGGTGAAGAACACCTCGTTGAAATCGCTGCTGCCCGACATCTGCTTGATGCCGCGCACCTCCACGCCGGGCGCCTTCATGTCCACGATGAACATGGTGAGGCCCTTGTGCTTGGGCGCGTCGAAATCGGTGCGGCAGACGACGATGCCGAAATCGGATTTGTGCGCGAAGCTGGTCCAGACCTTCTGGCCGTTGATGATCCAGTCACCTGTCCCGGACCCTGATCCGGGATCGCCATCGCGCACAGCCCTGGTCCGGATGCCGGCCAGATCGGACCCTGCAACCGGCTCGGAAAACAGCTGGCACCACACTTCGTCACCCACCAGCGCCTTCGGAACATAGCGTGCGGCGATCTCCGGGCTGCCGTGGGTGAACACCGTTGGGATGCACATGCCAAGGCCGATGGAATAGAGACCGCTCGGCACATAGGTGCGGCTTTCCTCCTGCCCGAAGATAATCTGGTGCATGGGGGTAAGCCCCTGCCCGCCAACCGCCTTGGGCCAGGTGATGCCGACATAGCCGGCGGCGTGCTTTTTCCGTTGCCACGCTTTCGAGCGGGCCACGAAATCGTCCAGCCCCCAGGGTTTTTCCGGGGGCTGCAGATATTCGCCGGCGTTGGCCGCAATCCACGCCTTCACGGTCGCGCGAAATTCGGCTTCGGCGGGTGTGTCGTTGAAGTCCATAGTCGCTCTCCCTCAGGCAGCTGCGCGGTTGCGCTGTTCCAGTGCTCGTACCAGACGGTCGGCCCAGTGCGCCCTGCTGCCCAGTGCCGCAGCAATCTGCCGGTTGCGGCGATAGTAGAATTGGCAGTCATGCTCCCAGGTGAAGCCGATGCCGCCATGCAGCTGCAGCGATTCCTCCGCCGCCAGTTTCAGGGCGTCAAGGCTGGCCACCCGCGCGGCGGCGGCCGCCTGTGAAAGCTCGGATGCATCGGCCTGCCAGGCCCAGCAGCCGTGCAGCGCGTGCGCCCGCGCCAGTTCCGCCTTGATATACATGTCGGCCAGCTTGTGCTTCACGCCCTGATAGCGCCCGATGCGCTGGCCGAAGGCGACCCGGTCCTTCGCATAGGTAACCGTCATGTCGCGCACCGCTTCCGCCGTTCCCAACGCTTCGAAGGCAGCCAGCACGGCGAGCCGCTCGGTAAGCTTCAGCCAGTCCGCCGCTGTTCCGAGCGGCTCGGCCGGCGTCTCGGCAAAGCTGAGTCTGGCCGATTTGCGCACAAGATCCAGTGTCTCCTGCGGCTCGATCTGCACGCCGTCCAGCGACGCCAGCGCCATTGCCGGGCCATCGGCAGTTGCGATCGTCACGACTGCCAAGGTTGCGGCCTGTCCATCGGCAACGGGGCTTTTGCTGCCGCTCACGGTGCCGTTGTGCAGCTGCATGGCGGGATTGGCGGCAAGCGACTTCGCATCGCCCTCGCCCCAGGCGAGCGCGCCAATGGCTTCGCCGCTCGCCAGTTTTGGCAGCCATTGCGCTTGCTGCGCGTCGCTCCCGGCCAGCAGCAGTGCCTCGATCACCTGCATGGTGGACAAAAGCGGCACCGGCGCCAGGCTGCGACCGATTTCCTCGGCCAGCACGCAAGCTTCATCGGCCCCCAGCCCAAGGCCGCCATACGCTTCCGGCACCCTTGCGGCCGGCCAGCCTTGCTCCAGGATAGCGGCCCACAGCTCGGCATCGTGCGATGCTGTGCTGTCCATTGCGCGGCGCGCCACGGCGGGCCCGGCCCGCGCATCGAGAAACTTGCGCGCCGCTTCTTTCAGAGTCTTGGCGTCGTCTGACAGATCGAAATTCATGGCTTCACTCCTTGCGTGTCCGACTAGGCGGCGCAACCGCGGTTCGGTGCCTAGCGATAGCGACAGGACGCTTCAGTCACCACCATCGCCACCGCCCGAGTCGCCTTCACTCCAGCTGCCGCTGCTGCCCCCGCCACCGAAACTCCCGCCGCCGCCCTTGAAATCGTCGTCGAAGCCGTCTTCCCATGCGATGCCATCCGGATGATCCACATCGCCCTCGCCCAGCACCAGCGGCGCTTCCTGCCTGTGCTTGCGTTTGCGCTGCCTGGCCGGCGGCTGGGGCGGACGCCGCTGCGCCTTCATCGCGATCAACAGCACCACGACGATGGTCAAGACAAGGATGAAAATCATCGTCTAGGCTATGCCCGTCCTTGGCCGTTCCCGATACCATTTGGTGATGATATATTTGGTGCCGCGCCACACCTTCATGCCGGCGTGCAGTGTTTCGAAATTGGGCCGGCCGGCGGCATCCAGATTGTGCCAGGCCAGCAGCTTTCCCGGTTCAGGCTGGAACATCTTGCCGATCCGCTTGAAGCGCGTGGCGCCGCCTTCCTCCGGCTTGTTGAGATACACCATCAACGTCCAGGTGCGCTGGCCGCCAATGGCGGTGTTCTCCTCCCAGTCCGGCCCGTTCGCCTCGAAATAATCGGTGTGCAGCTTGAACTCCTGGCCTGCTGCATAGCGTTGTCCCTGCAGCACTTCGCCGTGGCTCGCCGGCTGTCCGGCCATGGCATCCAGACGGGCATTCACCGCATCGACCAGCGGATCGCCGGGAAACAGATCGCAGGTTTCACTGGTGCGATTGAACGGGTCGCCATTGGCATCGGACACAGTGGAAGGGCGGCGCCCGGCATCAATGCGATTGATCAAAGCGAGGCACGTCTGCGTGTCGAGAAAATCCCGCTTCTGAAACAGGGTCAGCGCTTTCGACGGAAAGCGCTGACAGCCGTCAAACGGCTGCGCCACGGCTGGCAAAACTGTCAAGCCGCCGCCTGCATGGCATCGCCGGGCCAATTCGACCATAGTCCTACCCGCCGATTTTCCACGGCCTTTTCAGCTGCCTCCTTCACCGGCCCGAAACCGCGCACATCGAGCGGCAGCGACGCGATTTCGGCAGCAAGCGGCAGATTGGCGGCCGTCAATCCAACCAGCAGCTGCTCGATTTCTGCTTCATAGGCCGGGATGGCGGCCTTTTCGCGCCGCCGCTCTGCGGAGCGGCCGAACAGGTCAAATGGTGTGTCGCGCAGGCCCTTCAGTCTGGCAAGCATGGCAAACATCGGCTGTACCAGCCAGCCTGGAATCGCATATTTCTTCGGTCGCCCGGTCGCCGGGTCCAGCCGCGCGATCAGCGGCGGCGACAGATGATAGGTGAGCGCCTTGCGGCTGGCGAAGGTGTCGGCCAGCTGCGCCTCAAAGCGCCCATCGGTCATCAGCCGGGCAACTTCATACTCGTCCTTGTAGGCCATCAGCTTGTGCAGCGATTTGGCAACCGCAAGGGTCAGGGCCTCGCCGCCAAGCGGCCGTTCGGCATAGCGCACGCGCTCAACGGTCGCGGCATAGCGCGCGGCATAGGCGGCATCACCCCATGCGGTCAGATCGGCGATCCGCTGGGCAATCATCACGTCCAGAGATTGCGTCAGCGGGACGGCCGGTGCCAGCATGGCCTCAACCCTGGCCGGATCGTGCGCCACCAGCCGCCCCAGTGCAAACGCCTGCTTGTTGAATTTCACCGCAACCGCATTGAGCTCAATGGCACCTTCCAGTGCCTCCAGGGAAAGCGGGATCAGGCCCTTCTGCCAGGCATAGCCCATCAGCATCACATTGGCGGCAATCGCATCCCCCATCAGCGCGGTGGCGATGCGCTCGGCGGCAACGAAATGATTGGCCTTGCTGGCCTTTTCCACCGCGCGCACGACTTGCGCGGTCTTGAAGTCAAAGTCGCGGTTGCGCACGAAATCGGCGGTTGGTGCGATATTGGCGTTGGCAACCACATGGGTTCGCGCCGGCGCCATCAAGTTCTGCGCCGCCTTGTCGGCTGCCACCACGGCATCGCAGGCAATCACCAGATCGGCGGTGCCGGTCATGATGCGGGGACCAAGCAATTCGTCATTGCTTGGAGCAAGGCGCACATGGCTCCACACGGCTCCACCCTTTTGCGCCAGCCCCGCCATGTCCGCAGTCGTGGAGGCGACCCCGGCAAGGTGCCCGGCCATGCCAAGAAGCGCCGAAACCGTGAGCACGCCAGTGCCACCAATGCCCGTGACAAGGATGTTGGTTGCCCTGGTGAGTTCCGGGATCACGGGCATGGGGACATCGGAGAAATCCAGCGCTTGCGGCACCGGCTTTTTAAGGGTGCCGCCCGTCACGCTCACAAAGCTCGGGCAGAAGCCTTTCACACAGGAAAAATCCTTGTTGCAGCTGGACTGGTTGATCCGTCGCTTGCGGCCGAAGTCGGTTTCCAGCGGCTCCACCGACACGCAATTGGACTGCACCGAGCAATCGCCACAGCCTTCGCAAACCGCCGGGTTGATAACAACGCGGCGATCGGGGTCGGGCATCAGCCCGCGCTTGCGCCGCCGCCGCTTTTCCGCCGCACAGGTCTGGTCATAGATGATCACCGTGGCGCCGGTCGTTTCGCTGGCCGTCTTGCTGATCACGTCCAGCATGTCGCGATGGTGCAGCTCGACCGTTGGCGGCAGCATGCCCGGCGCATAGCGACTCTCATCCTCGGTAAGCACCCAGACGGCCTTCGCGCCCTCTGCCAGCATCTGCCGGGCGATCTGCGGCACCGAAAGCTCGCCATCGTGGGTTTGCCCGCCGGTCATCGCAACGGCGTCGTTGTAGAGGATCTTGTAAGTGATGTTGGCTTTGCTGGCGATTGCCTGCCGCACCGCGAGCAGACCGGAATGGAAATAGGTACCGTCGCCCAGATTGGCAAAGACATGCTTTTCCGAGACGAACGGCGCTTCGCCAACCCAGGTGACACCTTCGCCACCCATCTGCGTGAAGGTCTCCGCCCGATCCATCCACAAGGCCATGATGTGGCAGCCGATTCCGGCCAGCGCCCTGCTGCCTTCCGGAACCTTGGTAGACGTGTTGTGCGGGCAGCCGGAGCAGAAATAGGGGCTGCGCTTGGTCGGCGTCACGAATTTTGCCAGCAGCTGCTCGCGCCCCTCGAAATAGGCCAGCGCATTGGCGATTCGGTCGGTCTTGTGGAAGCGGCCGATCCGCTCCGCCACCACTTTCGCAATCATGCCCGGCGTCAGCTCATTGTCGGGTGACAGCAGCCATTCGCCCTGTTCGTCCTGCTTGCCCACAACCGTGGGGCGGACATCGGGCTTCCAGTTGTAGAGCATCCACTTCAGCTGATGCTCAATGAATTCGCGCTTCTCCTCGATGACGAGAACTTCCTCGAGCCCTTGCGCAAACGCCCGCACACCGTCCGGCTCCAGCGGCCAGGGCATTCCCACCTTGTACAGCCGCAGACCGATCTCCGAGGCCACCTTGGCGTCGATACCAAGCTCCTCCAGCGCCTCCAGCGTGTCGGCAAAGGCCTTGCCGGTGGACAGGATACCGATGCGCGGGCGCGGCGTGTCCCAAACCAGCCGATCGATGCCGTTGGCCTTGGCAAAAGCCTGCGCGGCAAAGCCCTTGTAACGCTGCAGCCTCGTGTCTTCGTCGCGCCAGATATCATTGGGGCGGATGTGCAGACCGCCTTCGGGAAAGTCGAAATCGGGCAGGATGATGCTGCGATGCTCGTTCGCGGTATCGATGGTGGCGGATGTCTCCACCGTGTCGGCGGTTGCCTTGAAGCCCACCCAGGTTCCGGCAAAGCGGCTCATGGCAATGCCCAGCAGGCCATATTCCACAAACTCATGCACCGACGCGGGAGCCAGGAAAGGCACGAAGGCCGCCGAGAAATTGTGATCGGACTGGTGCGGCAGAGTAGAGGATTTGGCGCCATGATCGTCGCCCACGATGGCCAGCACTCCGCCATGCTGCGCCGTTCCGGCAGCATTGGCATGCTTCAACACGTCCATCGCGCGGTCGAGTCCGGGACCCTTGCCATACCAGAGCCCGAACACTCCATCCACGGTTGCGCTGCGGTTGAGCGCCACCATCTGGCTACCCCAGACCGCCGTGGCACCCAGTTCTTCGTTCACACCGGGCACGAATACGATGTTCGCGTCTTTCAACGCCTTCTTGTGACGCCAAAGCTCCTGGTCAAAGCCGCCCAGCGGCGAGCCGCGGTAGCCGGAAATGAAACCGCCGGTGTTCAGGCCGGCCGCTGCATCACGCGCCCGCTGCACCAGCGCCAGCCGCACGAGTGCCTGTGTTCCGGAAAGGAAAATGCGCGGAGCGTCGAGCCGGAAGCGATCCTCCAACGTGATCGGCGGGCGGGCGGCGGTCAGGACAGTCATCGAATCACTCCCATATAGGTCAGTAATACTGCCTTTTAATCGTCCGCGCAACCGGCGCAGTCTCCGCCACGCTTGCCAGCTTTGCCTTGCCTGCTATACACGCGCGCTTCGCGTTGCGCCCGCCCTGATTGGGCTGGCGCAATGCCATGTTTCACACGAAGCGGGTGTGGCGGAATTGGTAGACGCGCTGGATTTAGGTTCCAGTGTCGAAAGACGTGGGGGTTCGAGTCCCTTCACCCGCACCAGCTTCCGGATGCCTCCGCGCAAGATAGGATAAACGCCGTCATGACCGTTACCGAAACCCTGAACGAAGGCCTGAAGCGCAGCTACAGCCTGACCATCGAATCCGTGACCATTGCCGCCAAGGTGGACAAGGCGATTGCCGAAGTGGCGCCCAAGGTGAAGATGCCGGGGTTTCGGCCGGGCAAGGTGCCAGCCAACCTTATCCGCAAGATGCATGGTGAATCGCTGCGCCGCGAAGCCGTTTCCGAAGCCATCAACGATGCCGTGAATGGCATGATCGCCGAAAAGGGCCTGCGTCCGGCGACACAGCCGCAGGTGGATCTGGAATCGGGCACAGCGGCCGGCGAAGATGTGACGGTGTCCGTGGCGCTGGAAGTCCTGCCCGTGGTGCCGGACTCGCCGATCGATGGCATCGCCCTGGAACGGTTGCTGGTGGAGCCATCGGACGCCGATATCGATGCGGCGTTGCAGCGGCTGGCCGAGCAGCAGAAGAGTTTTGAAGACGCAGCCGCCAAGCACAAGGCCGCAACCGGCGATCTCGTGGTGATGGACTATGTCGGCACGGTTGCCGGCGAGGCATTCGAGGGCGGCACCGGCGAAGGCATGGAAATCGAGCTTGGCACCGGCCGGCTGATTCCCGGCTTTGAAGACCAGCTGGTCGGCGTGAAGACCGGTGACAAGAAGACGGTGAAGCTGGCCTTTCCGGCGGACTATGGCGCGGAAAACCTGGCCGGCAAGGATGCCGAATTCGCCGTGGTGGTCACTTCCGTCAAGACCGCGAAGCCCGTGGTGATCGATGATACGCTGGCAACCAATCTGGGCCTTGAAAGCCTCGCCAAGCTGCGGGAAATCCTGAAGGATCAGGTGGAAGCCGAGCTTTCCGGCCTCACCCGCACGCATCTGAAGCGCAAGCTGCTCGATCATCTGGCCGCAGCGCATGATTTCGACGTGCCGCCCTCGATGGTGGATGCCGAGTTTGCGCAGATCTGGCAGCAGGTGACAGCCGAAGCGGATGATGCCGCCAAGGTGGAGCTGGAAGCCGAGCGCGCTGACTATGTGCGCATTGCGGAGCGTCGCGTGCGGCTGGGCTTGCTGCTGTCTGACATCGGCCAGAAGAACGGCATCCAGATTACCAATGCGGAAATGAATCGCCTGGTGCAGCAGGAATCCGCGCGCTTCCCCGGCCAGGAGCGTGAGGTGCAGAAATATTTCTCCGAAAACGCCATGGCCGCCGCCCAGCTGCGGGCACCGTTGTTCGAGGAAAAGGTGGTTGAATTCCTTATCGGCAAGGCCGCTGTGACAGACCGCACGGTGTCCCGTGCCGAGCTTGAAACCGCGATCGAAAGCGACGACGAGACCCCGACCGCGCACGTGCATGGGCCGGATTGCAACCATGACCACGAACCGGCCGCCAAGCCGGTGAAGAAGCCCGCCGCCAAGAAGGTGAAGGCAGAAGTTGCAGCTGAGCCGGTGGTCACCGAAGCTGTGGCCGAAGCGCCCGCGAAGAAAGCAGCGGCGAAGAAGGTTGCCGCAGACGACGCCGGCGCTGCGCCTGTCAAGAAGGCAGCCGCGAGGAAGAAGGCGGCGGCTTCAGAGTAACGCACGGCCGGCACCAGCGGTCCAACTCGAACCTACAGCAATGAAAAAGGGGCGGACTTCGTGTCCGCCCCTTTTTCGTGCCGGCCAACCATGCCTGCCGTGCCTGACTGCTGTGGCAGTCGCTAGAGCGAGTCTCGTTCTGATTGCATCAGAACGGCCGCTCTATCTTCTTGTTTTTCCGCATGGGTTTCCGATGCTGGTGATTCCACCAGATCGGAACATGCTCTAGAATGCGGCTGTCACGCTCACCACAAACTTGTTCGTGGCTGTCGGGTTGAAATTGGTTTTGTCCGGCAGATCGTTGCCGATGAAGGCACCACCGAATGTGAGCATCTTCCAGGTTACATCCACACCAACCAGATAGTCGAACTTCTGGGTCGTGCGGCCGCTACCGTCCACCACGAACGAGCCGCGCTCGTGCCCGATCGAAGTTTTCACCGTGATCGGGGTGTCGGGAATGCCGATTCCCAGCGCACCATAAACATAGCGGCTTGACCGGCTCAAATTCTTCTGGTCCGGAGCCCAGTTGAGGCCTACGGTCAGATTGGCCGGGCCGAAGCTGCCGCCAAGCGAGCCATAGAATTCAAAGGCACTGACGCCCGATCCACCCGGATAAAGATACCCCAGCATGCCGATGGTTGCCGAAAGCGGCCCAAGCGGCCCGCTCCAGCCACCATAGACATCGATTTCGGTGGTGGCGCCGGCACTGTCATCGGTTGCACCATATTCGGCGAGCGAAGAGCCCCAAGCAGCAATGAAAAAGCCCGGCTTGGTGGTCAGCTGGATGGAGGCCTGGACAGCGGCATCCTTGTTGGAAAGGCTGACGCCGCGAAAGCGATAATCGCTGACAAACGCAGCCGTTCCGGAAATCTGCGGAAAGCTTTCTTCTTCGGCTTGCACGGCCGACGGCATAGCAAGCGCGGTCAGCGAGGCCGCAACCGCAAACAGGGCGCGGGATGGAAAACGAATAGTGGCAGTCATGGTTCGCTCCTTTCGCCCGAGCAACTCCCGAAGGAGGCCGAGGGGCAAGTCTGAAAATCTCGCGCTCGCGAAGACATTTCCATGGGCGAAAGAGGCTTTTCGCCTTCTTGGAGCATCAGCATGCAGACGAATGGTGCAGTGCACAAGTGCGAATATTGGCTCCCGCGTGTTGGCAGCAAGAAGCTGCAGACCTGTGCCATTTGTGCCACAGCCCAGCTTGTGTTCCTGCCCTGTTCCCTTGGCTGGCGGGCCTCGCTATGAGACTGCGCATGACCGATCTGTTTGCCGGACCACCCGCCGCCACGGGAGACTATGACGCCACCGCAATCGAGGTGCTGGAAGGGTTGGAGCCGGTTCGCCGTCGGCCCGGCATGTATATCGGCGGCACCGACACGGCCGCCTTGCACCATTTGGCTGCGGAAGTGCTGGACAATGCCATGGACGAAGCGGTTGCCGGGCACGCAACGCGTATAGAGGTCACGCTCGATGCAGACGGTCGTTTGACGATTGGTGACAATGGCCGCGGCATTCCGGTCGACCCGCACCCCCGCTACCCGGGCAAATCGGCGCTGGAAGTCATTATGACCATGCTGCACTCGGGCGGCAAATTTTCCGGCCAGGCCTATGCCACGTCGGGTGGACTGCACGGTGTTGGCGTATCGGTGGTCAACGCGCTCGCCAGCGATCTGGTGGTGGAAGTTGCGCGTAACCGCACGCTGTATCGCCAGCGCTATTCCCGCGGTGTGGCCCTTTCGCCGCTGGAATCGCTTGGACCGGTTGCCAATCGCCGGGGCACCGTGCTGAGTTTCCTGCCGGATCCGCAGATTTTCGGCGCCGATGCCACTTTCGAGCCGCAGCGCCTGTATCGGCTTGCCCGGTCCAAGGCCTATCTCTTTCGCGGCGTGGAGATCCGCTGGAAGTGCGCGCCGTCACTTGCCAGCGCCACTGTTCCCGAAAGCCAGACCTTCATCTTTCCCGGCGGACTGGCCGATCATCTCGCCGAACAGCTGGGCGGTGAAGCAACTGCCACCAACGAGGCGTTTACCGGGCTGGTGAAATTCCCCGATGTCGCCGGCGTGCCGCAGGGCAGCGTCGAATGGGCAGTGCACTGGACGGTGGCGGGCGAGGGCGGGGCCAGCTGGTATTGCAACACGATCCCCACCCCGCAGGGCGGGACCCATGAAGCGGGTTTCCGGGCGGCCCTGCTTCGCGGGATGAAGGGGTTTGCCGGACTGGTCGGCCAGAAAAAGGCTGGCGACCTGATGGCGGACGATCTGATCGCGGGCGCGCAAGTCATGCTGTCGTTGTTCATCCGCGAGCCGCAATTCCAGTCGCAGACCAAGGATCGCCTGGCCTCTGCCGACGCGCAGAAGCTCGTTGAAAACGCCGTGAAAGACCATTTCGACCACTGGCTCGCGGAAAATCAGGAGCGCGGTCGCGCACTGCTCGCGCATGTGATGGAGCGGATGGACGAGCGGCTGGCGCGGCGCCAGCAGCGCGAGGAAAAGCGCAAGACGGCCACCAACGCGCGCAAGCTGCGGCTGCCCGGCAAGCTGACCGATTGTGCCCGCGACGCCCGTGACGGTACCGAAATCTTCATCGTGGAGGGCGATTCGGCGGGCGGCTCTGCCAAGCAGGCGCGCGACCGCGTTACCCAGGCGGTGCTGCCGATCCGCGGCAAGATTCTGAATGTGGCAAGCGCGACTTCCGCCAAGATTTCCGCCAACCAGGAAGTGGCCGATCTCACCCTCGCGCTGGGGTGTGGCTTGCGCGACAAATATCGCGATGAAGCGGTCCGCTACGAGCGGGTCATCATCATGACCGACGCCGACGTGGACGGGGCGCATATCGCGACATTGCTGATGACCTTCTTCTTCCAGGAGATGATGGGGCTGGTGAAGGCCGGGCGGCTCTATCTGGCGCAGCCGCCGCTCTATCGGCTGTCGGTTGGCAGCGAGGCGGTCTATGTGCGTGACGATGCCGAGCGGGAGGCGCTGATGGCCGGTCGCTTCAGGGGCAAGAAGGTCGAAGTGGGTCGCTTCAAGGGCCTGGGCGAAATGGCCCCGGCGCAATTGCGTGAAACCACGATGCACCCGGCGACCCGAACGTTGGTGAGGGTTACCGTGCCGGACAGCCATCAGGACCAGTTTTCCGTGCGCGATCTGGTGGAGCGGCTGATGGGGCGCGAGCCGGCCCATCGGTTTCAGTTCATTCAGTCCAACGCTGCCGCCGTGGCCGTCGATGCGATCGACGCATGATCGCGCGGGAATTTCGGTTCGCAGCCAGCTATTCAGCTTCCGCTAACGCCGCCATGTCAAATGATGGCGAAAGTGGCTGATGTGCGGCCGGAATGGTATAGACCGTCGGGCAGGCTTTGCTGCCTGGAGGGCCTCGGGCGTTTCAAGGCGCATGGGAGAACAGATGCACAAGGCCGCTGAATATCTGATGGTCCCGCTGCTGTCTGCGCTGGCCTTGCTGGCGCCGGCGCCTTTGCTGGCCACTGCGAGTGCGTCCGATCTGGGCGCGCAAGCCTATGTGCAAGGCCGGCTGGCACTGTCCAATGCCAATCTGGACGTGGCGGCGAAGCGCTTCGAAGACGCGATGAAGGCCGGCCAGCAGGATGAACTGCTGCAACGGCGTGCCCTGGAAGTCGCCATGCTTGCGGGCGATCAGCGCACCGCTTTCCGGCTGGCACCGGCGCTGAACCAGGCAGCGATCGCCCAGTCAGACGCGTCAAGCCTGTCGTCCAACGCCCTTGTAGCGATGACGGCGATGGCGGCCGCGGCATCGCAGCAGCAATGGCGCGCCTATGATGCCGCGCGCGCAGGCCTGGTGGAACCACCACGCGGTGCATCGGCAACGCCGGTGATCGGCACGATTCTTGACGCGTATGGAGAGGCTGCGCGCGGCCAATGGGATCGGGCACTCAACCTGCTGCAGGGCGACGGAATGACCGGGGTGGCAATTTCTTACCTGCAGGAACATCGTGCGCATATCCTCGGCATGGCGGGGCGCTGGCCGCAGGCGGCGGACGCCTATGCTGCGCTGGTTGCCAGCGAGGGTGCGTCGGTCCCCCGGCTGCGGATTGCAGCAGCGGCAGCCGGACTGAAGGCTGGACGAGCAGACCAGGCCTATCGCGACAAGGCGATCGCCGTGCTGGGCGGCGGTTCGGCGGACGATCCTGTGTTGCAGCAGGCCCGCAGGCTGCTGGCGGCCAAGCCATCGCAGGATGGCAGCCAACTTGGCGGGCTTGTGCAGAAACCCACAGAAGGTATCGCATTGCTTTTCATGCGGCTGGCGGTGGACCTTGGCCGCGACCGGGCCGCAACGGCTGCGATGTCGTTTGCACGGCTGGCGACTTTCCTGGCGTCGGACATGCCGGAAACATGGCTTGTTGCCGCAGACACCCTGGCCCGGCAGGAGCACCCCGATCTGGCGCTTTCGGCGCTGGGAAACATCCCGGCGGGCGAGCCTTATGCGGAGCTGATTGCATCGCGCAAGGCCGGCATCTTGACCGCCAAGGAGCGTTGGGCGGAGGCCAAGGCACTGCTGAGCCCGCTGGTGGCAACGCAGGATGCCAAGCGCGAAAACTGGGTGCGGCTGGGTGATCTGGAGCGTCGGGAAGGCAATTTCACCGCTTCGGCTGCGAGCCTGGAGCGCGCCATTGCACTGGTGCCGGAGGGTCGCACCGCCGAACTGGCACAATATCGCTTCATGCGCGGCGCAGCCCTCGAACAGGGCGGCGATTGGGCGGCAGCCGAAGCCGACCTTCGGCTTGCGGTGCAGTTGCAGCCGGACAACCCAGTGTATCTGAACTATCTCGGCTACAGCCTGCTGGATCGGCGGTTGAAGCTGGACGAAGCCAAAGACTGGATCGCCAAGGCCTATGCCCTTGCCCCCGACAATGGGGCAATTATCGATTCCATGGGTTGGGCTGCCTTTGTGACCGGCGACTATGCCGAGGCGGTGCGGCTGCTCGAGATGGCGCGTGCGGCTGAACCCGCGGATCCCGCTGTTGCCGATCATCTGGGCGATGCCCTCTGGAAAGCCGGCCGCAAGATCGAGGCGCGGCATGCCTGGGCCGCTGCCGCCGGGCTGGAACCTGGTGCCAAGATGGCCGCAAAGCTGGCCAAGAAGCGCGATTTCGGGCTCGATGTGGCACTTGCCGAACAGCGATAGCGAACCCGCTCCAGCCAAGATCAATCTGGCGCTGCATGTGCGGCACCGGATGGACGATGGTTATCATGCGCTGGAAACGCTGTTTGCGTTCACCCGCTTTGGTGATCTGCTGCATGCGCATCCTGCCGATGGCTGGAGTCTGCAGATCGACGGCCCGATGGCAGACGATGCCGGTCCGCTGGAGGAAAACCTTGTGCTGCGCGCGGCTCGCGCTTTTGCCGCCGCTTCGGGCACTGCTCAGATGTTTGCCTTCCGGTTGCAAAAGCACATTCCGGTGGCCGCAGGACTCGGCGGCGGCAGCGCCGATGCGGCGGCGGCGCTCCGCCTTCTCAATCGCATGACGGGTGCTGGATTGGTGCAGTCCGATCTGGAAGTCCTAGGGGCAACGCTGGGGGCCGATGTTGCTGCCTGTGTCCGGGCGCAAAGCTGCATCGGTTTGGGACGCGGCGAGATCCTGCGTCCGGCAGAGCCGGTTTCAGGCCTGCCGATTTTGCTGGTCAACCCGCGTGTCGCCGTGCCGACCGGCCCGGTCTTTCGTGGCTGGGACGGGATCGATCGGGGTCCTCTGGGGTCGGACTTTCGCGCAGCCCGCAACGATCTGGAGCCGCCGGCGCTGGCGCTGCAGCCGGTGATTGCAGAGGTGCTGGCATGGCTGCAGACGCTCGATGGGGTAACGCTTGCTCGGATGAGCGGATCGGGTGCCACCTGCTTTGCCCTGTTTGACCGGATGCCCGACTTTGCCCTGCCAGCGGGCTGGTGGGGTGAGGCAACCACATTGCTGTAGCGCCAACACCTGCGCCGCTCATTCAACGGTGCGAGCGATAGAACTCCAGCTTCATCTCTTCGGCGAGGCAGTCGAGGATCGGCGGGACCAGCCGATCGTGAAAATCGATGTGCATATGATGCTCGAAGGCGGCGTCGTCGGCAAATGTGCCAACGCAAAGGAACAGGTCCGGATCCGAATCGGATTGCAGCAGTTCATACACCAAGGCATCCGGCTCCTGTGCATGCACCAGCGACTTCAGCTCGACCTGAAGTGCGATCAACGCATCGCGCTTTTCCGGCTTGCAACGCAGCGTTGCAACAAAGCTCTTTCCGGTCATTCGGCACCTTTCAATTCTGCAATCAGCGAGTCCCGCAAGCGGAACTTCTGGATTTTCGAGGTGGACATCGGCCATTCGCGCACAAAGCGGATATGGCGCGGCAGCTTGAAATTGGCGAGCTGTCCGCGGCAATGGGCAATCAGTTCGGCCTCGCTGGCCTGCGCGTCTTCGGCCAGCTCCACGAAAGCCGCAGGCACCTCGGCATAGCGATCGTCTGGCAATCCCACCACCTGCGCCAGCTTCACCGCCGGATGTGATTGCAGCTGCGCCTCGATTTCAGCAGCAGCCACATTTTCGCCGCCCACCTTCAGCATGTCCTTGGTTCGCCCATGAAACAGGATGTGGCCGCTGGCATCAAAGCTGCCGATATCGCCGGTGAAGAACCAGCCGTCGCGGATGCATTCGGCAGTCTTGTCCGGCGCATTATAATAGCCGGTCAGCATATTCGGCCCGCGGATGGCGATTTCGCCGCGCGAATCCACCGGGCAGTCCGCTCCTGTCTCCGGGTCAACAATGCGCACCTCCCAATCGTCTAGAGGCACCCCGAGCCGACCGGTGCGCAGCGCGAAGCTGTCATCGAGGCGGCTGGTGGTGACGGTGCCGGCGGCCTCGGTCATGCCGTAGGTCCCTACCTGAACGGTATGTGGCATGGCGGCGACCATGGCATCCTTGATCCAGGCCGGCTGCACAGCGAAATTGCTGTTCATCAGGCGCAGCTTTGAAAGGTCCGTCGTTTTGAAGCCGGGGTGCGTGATGAGATCCTGCATGATGGTAACAAAGCTTGGATAGGCAACGGTTGCTCCCTCTCTGCCGAGCATCGCGAGCGCCGGGCCGGGCTCGAAGAAAGGCACCGTGAGATAGGCTCCGCCGGCATCCAGCACCATCACCATCGGCAGGATTCCCGCTATGTGGAAGATTGGCAGCGGCGACCAGACCTTGTCGTCCCGGCCGATCCGGTAGCGGATGCCGAGGTTGCGGCTGTTGCCAACGATGGCCCGGTGCGGGATCATCGCGCCCTTGGGATTTGCCGTCGTCCCGGATGTGTAAAGGATGAAGGCGAGATCATCGGGGGAGACGGCCTGCATCCGCTGTTCCAGCGCGGCATCCGGCAGGTCGCTTGCGGATAGAAGCGCCTCTGCCGCTGGAACAAGCGCCGCGTCGCACGGTGTTTCCAGGCACAGGATACGCCGCAGTTTCGGCGCCTCGGGCAAATCCAGCGCGCGCGCATCGGTGGCGCTGGCCAGCGATGGCAGCGCCGCGTGCAGCCGTGCCCCGAAATCCAGCGTGTCCGCCACCCGGCCGGTGGTTACCAGGGTCGTCAGATCGGCATCGCGGATCAGAAAGGCCAGCTCGTTTGCCTGATAGCGGGCATTCACCGGCACCGTCACGGCCCCGGCAAGCGCCGCGCCAAACAGGATTTCCACGAATTCCGGTCGGGTGGTCAGCAAGATCCCGACATGATCGCCCGGTTGCACGCCCAGCGCCATGAACGCCCTCGCCCAGGCGCGGCCCGCTTCATACAAATCGCGATGGCTGCGACGGCTGTCTGGAAAGACCAGCGCATCGGCATCCGGCGTCAGCACCGCGGTCCGTTGCAGCAAGGCGCCAAGGGTCAGGGGTAGATTGCTCACAGGTCGTGCAGCAATTCGCGCGAATAGCTGCCATCCATACACGCCACCATCTTCTCGATGATCGGTTTGCCGTGGGCGGTCTCCATGTGCGCCTTGTCCGCCGCTTCATCCACGAAGGACTCATACACGGCAAACATGCCGGCTTCATCCAGCCGGTAGAATTTGAATGCCAATGTGCCCGGTTCCTGATGCACCAGCCCCTCCATCTGGCGCGCCAGCGCCAAGAACTCCGCCTCGCAGTCCGCTTTGATGCGGAATCGTGACAGGAAACTGTAAGCCATGCGCGTGTCCTCCCTCCAAGCTCTTGCCCGGCATCGCATGCCATGTGAGCCTCATACTACCGATAGAAAACAAACATGCCTGCCTTTTTCAAGCCGGAATGCATGGCATACGCATTCGCCGCAGTGCAGCAAAATCCGAAGCGAGGCAGAAGGCGCACGCCAACAAAAAAACAATCATGCACGATTGCTTTTTTGTTCGCAGTCGGGCTAGCTTCGGCCAACTGGCAGCCAGGCCGCAAGAGCCTGTGCGCCGCGTGGTGGAGGGATTTTTGATGAGCAGACAGATTTTCAAACTGACAGTTGGCACGGCAGCGTTGCTGGCGCCCCTGTTGGCAGGTCCCGCGCTGGCGCAGGACGCCAGCGCGCCGTCTGCCGGTCTGGAAGACATCGTGGTGACCGCCACGCGCAGGGATACCAGCCTGCAAACGACGCCGATTGCGGTGTCTGCCATCGATCAGAGCCTGATCGCACAATCCTCGCCGCGTGATATCGGCGATCTGGCAAAATTCGTGCCCAACTTCGATGCCGCCACCATCACCGGCTTCAACGCAGCCTCCTTCTCGATCCGCGGCGTCGGACAAAACAGCATCATCGTCTATTTCGAGCCACCGGTGGCCGTGCTGGTGGATGATTTCGTGGTCCCCAGTGTGCAAACCCAGCTGCTGGACACCTTCGATGTGGCGCAGGTCGAGGTGTTGCGCGGGCCGCAGGGAACCTTGTTTGGCAAGAATACAACCGGTGGCGCGGTAACCGTTCGCACCAAGCGGCCCGAGTTGAACGATGTCGGGTTCGAGGGGCGGTTCCAGGGCGGCAGCTTCGGGACCTATATCACCCAGGCGGCCGTCAACGTGCCGATCGGCGACACGCTCGCCTTCCGCGGCGCGGTCGGGTATGAAAAATCCAACGGCTACTACAAGAACGGCGCCTGCTACGGTCCGGTGGTTGCCTTTGTGCCGTCGAAATTCGCCGGTCGCAGCGGTTGCGGCGATGGTTCCAGCCTTGGTGGCAAGGATGTTTGGAACGCCCGTGCCAAACTGCTGTGGGAGCCGAGCCCGATGTTCGATGCCCTGCTGCAATATGAATGGCTGCGTGACCGGTCTGACAGCATCCCGACCGTTTCGGAAACGCCGAATTCGCCCGCCTTCCTGTTCAACACGCTGGGCGTTGGTGCCTCCAATCCTTCTGACCCCGATCCGCTGAATAACGCGGGCATTTCCGGCCGGTCCGATGTGCTGCAAAAGCAGAATCTGGGCCAGATTATCAACGTCGATGGCGTCTATCTCAATATGAATGTCAATCTGGACGCCGGCACCATCACCTCGGTCACCGGATACCGCAAACAGGAATCGCGTTTGCCCAACACCTACACCGGACAGGCGCCGGTGGCAGCAGACGGAGAAGTGCTGTCGTTGTTCGATGCCAACCGCTCGGATGATCGCAAAACCTGGCAACAGGAAATCCGCTTTGCCTCCAATCTTGGCGGGCCATTCGATTTCGTCGCCGGCGGATTCTATCAGAATGACGAGACCAGCTTCTGCGTGGCGCAGATCCTGGGCTTCCTCGATCTTGCCAGCGGTGGCCTGCCTTTCGGCTCATGGAACCAGACCCCCTACATCCTGTGCAACGCCCAGAAGGCGAAATCGACGGCGATTTTCGCCGAAGGCACATTCAAGATCACGCCGGAGCTGACCTTCACCGCCGGCGCGCGCTACACGTGGGAGCGCAAGCGCTGGTTTGGCCGCCAGCAGGCTTTCGAAGCTCAGCTGGAAGGCGGCTTTGATCTCGGCCTGAAGGTGGCGAACGCGCTGGATGCCAATGTGTTCGATTATCCCGCCAATGTGATCGAGGTGACCGCCAACGACAATGAACCGACCTGGCGCGCCAGCCTGGGCTGGCAAGCGTCGCCGGATGTGTTTGCCTATGGCACCTACTCGCGTGGCTTCAAGGGCGGTGGCTTCAACGACCAGATCGGCGGCTTTGCACCGTTCCAGAATGCCGACGGCACGCAGGATTTCGCGGCCTTCGCAGAAGCAGCTTCCGCCACCAAGCCGGAGCGGGCAGACAGTTTCGAACTCGGAATCAAGACCCAGGCCTGGGACAGCCGCCTGCGCTTCAACCTCACCGGCTTCTATGTGAAATATTCCGATCTGCAGAAGCAGATCGTGGTGCCGATCGAAGTGGGCGGCCAGCAGAATCAGGTGACCCGCTTCTTCAATGCGGCGTCGGCCACGGTGAAGGGCTTTGAAATGGAAGCCACCGCCATCCCGACGCAGGGCCTCACCCTGCGCGGCATCGTCGGCTTTCAGGATGGCAAATACAATGAATTCGTTACCCCCATCCCGGCCGGCTACGACCTGACGACCGCGCCGCTCGATCGCCTGCCGCGCTGGTCGACCACGATTGACGGATCCTGGGAGGTGCCGATCGGCAAGCACAATCTGATTTTCAACGGCAACATGG
Source organism: Sandarakinorhabdus sp. (assembly GCA_020693225.1). Taxonomy (GTDB): domain Bacteria; phylum Pseudomonadota; class Alphaproteobacteria; order Sphingomonadales; family Sphingomonadaceae; genus Sandaracinobacteroides. The sequence continues at coordinate 20,373 of JAIMJL010000052.1, forward strand.
CCTATACGGCCAGCAGCCTGTTCACCCAGTCCATCACCAGCCCGGACGAGAACACCTTCCTGAACGCACGGACGCTGTTCAACGCCTCCATCACGCTCGCGGAAATCGACAATCTCTACTATCTGCGCGCCGTCGGCCGCAACCTGACCGACGAACGCTATCGCACGGCTTCGCAGGTGGTCGGCGGGCTTTGGTCCAACTCGCAGTTCGGCCCGCCGCGCTATTTCGGCATCGAACTGGGGGTCAATTTCCGCCGTTGAGCGGCACGGGAGCAAAGCCATGGCAACGCGCGCCTATGACAACCGGTTAACCTGGCCGATCGAGCCGGACGCCGATCCGCATAGCCACGGGGCCAAGGCTCCGTTCGTGGACAATGGCTGCGGGCCGCTTTCGCCTGACCGCTATTTTTCCACCGAGTGGATGGAGGCCGAGCGCAAGCTGCTTTGGCCAAAGGTGTGGAACTGGGCGGCGCGGGCGGAAGACATGCCCGATCCGGGCGACTTCGTGCTATTCGAAATCGGCCGCGAAAGCTTTGTTGTCGTGCGCGGGGAAGACATGCGCCTGCGGGCCTTCTTCAACATCTGCCCACACCGCGGCAACCGGCTTGTCAGCACCGAAACGGGAAGCCTGGTGAACGGCTTCACCTGCCCGTTTCACAGCTGGAAATTCGGGCTGGACGGCGGCAACACGCATGTGACTGACCGCGAGACCTTCCGCCCGGAAGCCCTTTGCCGCGACCTCAATCTGCAGGAAGTGCGCTGCGAAACCTGGGAAGGCTTCGTTTTCATCAACATGGATGCCAACGCCAGGCCGTTGCTGGAGCATGTCGGCGTGCTCGCCGAGCATGCGGTGCCCTATCGCCTGGCCGATATGCGCATCATGCGGCGGATGCAGGCGGTGTGGGAGTCCAACTGGAAGGTCGGGCTGGATGGCTTCAACGAAGCCTATCATGTGCACGCCATCCATCCGCAGATTCTCGGCATCTTCAACGATTATCACGCACAGATCGATTGCTATCCCAATGGCATGACGCGGATGACCACGAAATTCGCGCACGAAAGCCCGCGCATCGGCTCCGGCGGGCTGAATGCCGACTTGCGCTGGGCGATGCAGGACGTGGGGCTGGATCCCGACAGCTTTGCCGGCCGGATGGAGGATGTTCGCCCGGCCGTGCAGAAGGCCAAGCGCGCGCGGGCCGAAGCCCTCGGGCTCGACTGGTCAGGCTTCACCGATAACCAGCTGACCGACGACTGGAACTATTGCCTGTTCCCCAACATGCACATGGGCCTGCACCCGGAAGGCGTCAGCCTGCTGTATTTCCGGCCACACGCGCATGATCCGCGCAAGTTCATCCTTGATGTGATCGTGATGATGCACCCGCAGAAAGACAGCGCGATCAAGCCGCCAGCCTATATGGGCTTGCCGGATGGCTGGGATATCAGCGGCAACGAGCGCGCCGAAACCATCGTGGTGGATTGGCGCGAGGGCGGCCTTGGGCAATTGTTCGATCAAGACAGCAGCCTGTTCCGCGAAGTGCAGCTGGGGGTGGAAAGTGCCGGATTTGCCGGTGCCATCCTGTCTGAGCAGGAGCAGCGGATCGGCCATTTTCACGCCGAACTGGAACGCTATCTGGGACTGCGCGCCTAGAGCGAGTCTCGTTCTGCTTGCATCAGAACGGCCGCTCTATCTTCTTG
>JAIMJL010000110.1 GCA_020693225.1 Sandarakinorhabdus sp.
AAACCTATGCAACCACCGGCCCGCGCATGGCCGTTCGCTTCTTCGCCGGCTGGGATTTCAACGAAGCCGACACGAAGACGCGACTGCCTGCCGAAGCCGGCTACAAGAAGGGCGTCCCCATGGGCGGCGAGCTGAAGGCAGCGCCGGCCGGCAAGCGACCCACATTCTTGGTGGCCGCGCTGAAGGACCCGATGGGTGCCAATCTCGATCGCTACCAGATTGTGAAGGGATGGCTCGACCGCGACGGCAAGCTGCACGAGAAGGTCTATGATGTTGCATGGGGCGGAAACCGCAAGCCCGGTGCCGACGGCAAGGTGCCGACAGTAGGCACGACGGTCGACATCCCCAACGCGAACTACAGCAACACCATCGGTGCACCCGAGCTGATCACCGTCTGGACGGATCCGGATTTCGATGCGCGCCAGCCCGCCTTCTACTATGGACGGGTCATTGAAATCCCGACTCCACGCTGGACCGCCTATGACGCCAAGAACTTCGGCAACAAGCCGCTTCCGGGCACGCGCATGACCATCCAGGAACGTGCCTTCACCAGCCCGATCTGGTATCGCCCCGCCTGACAACAGCAACAACTGCTACGACCGACATGGAAATGCCGGTCGCAGCGTTCAACATGAGGAGAGAGGGTGACAGTCCGGACGTTGCTGCGCGAACCTTTGGTCCACTTCATCGCTATCGGACTCGCCCTTTTCCTTTTCTATCCGCTTGTTGCACCCGCGGACCGGGGTGGGGATCGGATCGTCGTATCCGCGCAGACCCAATCCGCCCTTGCTGAACAACATGAGAAGCTGTTTGGCCGCCCGCCTTCCGCACAGGATCTGTCAGAGCTTGTCGAAAATCGAATCCGGGACGAAATTCTTTACCGCGAGGGCGTTGCGATGGGGCTGGACAAGGATGATGCCCTCATCAAGCGCCGCGTTCGCCAGAAATACGAGCTGATCGCTGAAGAGGAGGATGGTTCCATAGCACCGACCGATGCCGATCTCGAAGCCTTTCTGAAGGCCAATCCGGATCGCTTCCGTGCACCGCCGCAGATAAGCTTCAACCAGATCGTCATCCCGCGCTCCGATAGCGACACCGAAGCAAAGGCGCAGATCGAAGCGATGAAATCCGCACTCGCCAACGGGGCGAAACCCGGTACTCTGGGAGGTCCATCCCTGCTCCCAAATGACATTCCCGACACCCCGCTCGATCTGGTGGCACGCGATTTCGGCACCATTTTTGCCGAGGCGTTGGCAACCATACCGGTCGGCCAATGGTCCGGGCCGGTTCCCTCCGCCTATGGCTTCCATCTCGTCCGGCTCCATAGCCGTACGCCATCTGCCATGCAGCCACTGGCCGAAATTCGCCCGAAAGTTGCCCGCGAATGGGAAAACGACCGCCGCACCAGGGCTCGCGAAGCCCGGATTGCCGAACTGCGCAAGGCCTATGATGTCGTGATCGAAAATCTCCCCGCAAAGCCGACGGGCTGAGAGCACACAAGCCATGCTGCGGACCCTCTTGTTCCTGCTAGTCGCACTGTTGGCAACGCCTGCCGCTGCCGATGAATTCAGGCCCGCCTATCTTCAGCTGACGCAGCGCGATGCCACCTCCTACGATGTGCTCTGGAAAGTGCCCGCGCTGGATGAGGAAACAACGCTGAAGCTGAGGCCTGTCTTTCCGCCGGGCACGAAAGAGGTCACGCCTCCGCGCGGCGCTTATGCCAATGGGGCGAGCGTGTTTCGCTGGAGGATCGCTGCGCCCGGAGGCCTTGAAGGCAAGACCATTGCCATGGAGGGCATGTCGCTCACCCGGACGGATGTTCTGGTTCGTCTTGCCCGGCTGGATGGCACCGAACAGATCGAACGGCTGAACCCGACGGAACCGGGCTTCATTGCGGTGCCCAGCCCCGGCCCCTGGGAGGTGATGATCACCTACACCTGGCTTGGTATCGAACATATCCTGCTGGGCATCGACCATCTGCTGTTTGTGGCGGCGCTGGTGATGCTGGTGCGCGGCACTCGCCAGCTCCTGGTTACCATCACTGCTTTCACCATCGCCCACTCCATCACGCTGGCGCTGGCAACGCTGGGCGTGCTTGATGTGCCGGGGCCGCCGGTGGAGGCCGTCATCGCGCTCTCCATCATGTTCGTCGCTGTCGAAATCCTGCGCCGCCATCAGGGGCACCCGAGCCTCGCATCCCAAAAGCCCTGGCTGGTCGCGTTCAGCTTCGGCCTGCTGCATGGCCTCGGCTTTGCCGGCGCGCTGGCCGAGGTGGGCTTGCCCGAAAACAGCATCCCGTTGGCGCTGCTTTTCTTCAACATCGGCGTCGAAATCGGCCAGTTGCTGTTTGTTGCCGTTTTGCTGGCAGGGGCGGCGCTGGTTCGCCGGTTCGTCGGCACCGTGGATGCCCGCGTTGCCATCGTCCTGCCAGCCTATGCCATCGGCGGGCTGGCGAGCTTCTGGTTGGTGGAACGGGTCTTTGCCTTCTGGAGTGCTTGAACGTGCAGACGCTGATTCTGCTGTTGGCGCTCCACTCGGGGCCTGTGCTGGCCGCGGATGTCGTAGCAGATACCGAGAAGGCGGAGCGCGACGATATCATCGTCTGGGGCCGCTCCATCACGCAGATCGGCATTGCCTCCTCCGGGTCAGAAGGCACGGTCGGCTATCGGGATTTCGAGTATCGTCCGCTTTCGCGCGCGGGCGAGCTGGCCGAGAATGTGCCCGGCCTCATTGCCACGCAGCATTCCGGCACCGGCAAGGCCAACCAATTCTTCCTGCGCGGCTTCAACCTTGATCACGGCACCGATCTTGCAGGCTTCGTCGATGGCGCGCCGGTCAACATGCGCACCCACGGCCACGGCCAGGGCTATCTCGACCTCAACTTCCTGATCCCCGAAACGGTCGAGCGCATCGATTTTGCCAAGGGCCCCTACCATGCCGACACCGGTGACTTTGCAGCGGCCGGTACCATGCGTTTTGCCACCCGCACCCGCTTCGATCGGCCCTTCGCGGAGGTGCAGGGCGGCCAGTTCGGCTATCTGCGCGGTCTGGCCGGCGGCAGCGTGGCGGTGGCCGGCGGGGACCTGCTGGGTATCGTCGAAGGCACGCTGTCGAACGGCC
>JAIMJL010000053.1 GCA_020693225.1 Sandarakinorhabdus sp.
ATTTCTGCTGCCTGCAGGCCCGCCCGCGGGATTGGCTGCTGGTTGGCGAACTGCTGCGCGAAGGCGGCAAGGTCGGCAAGCGGCAGTTGATCCCGGCCGACTGGGTCGCCGCGATGACGGCGCCTTCCGCGCTCAATCCCAATTTCGGCAAGCAGGTCTGGCGCGGCAGCCCGCACGCACCGCAACGGCGCTATTCCGCCAGCATCGCCATCACCATCCCCGCGGCCGAGCCTTTCCTGGCAGAGGATGTCGTCTACATTGATGGCTCCGGCGGACAGCGGGTCTATGCCATCCCATCGAAAGGCCTCACCATCGTGCGCATCGGCCGACCCGCCATGGACTGGGACGATTCGAAACTCCCCAACATCATCCTGCGCGGGCTTGCCGACTGAGCCTTGCCACCGGAATGGCCGCCAGCGCCACCAGCCCGTTCAGCGCGCCGACGATGATGAACGGGCTGGCCGGGCCGAAATGATCAAACGCCCAGCCGCCCAGAGCGCCAAGGATCAGGATGCCAACCGCCCCCGAGAAGTTGAACAGCCCAATCACCGATCCCCGCTCCTCCACGGGAGCCGCCTTGCCGATCAACGTCTGCGCGCCGAGCACAGCGGAAATCTGGCCGATTCCCAGCAGCGCGAAAAGCGGTATCGCCGCGCCCGCCAGCGGATCCTCAACCAGCCCCATCGCCAGATAGCCCGCTGCGCCGATTGCCATCGCCAGCCCCAGCATCATTGCGCGTGGCAGCCGATCGATAAAGGCAATGATCGCCAGCGGCCACAGCAGCGCCGCCGATTGCGCCACGATGAAGGGCAGCCGCCCGGCCTCGATGGCATCCGCCGGCGACATGCCGGTCGCAAGCGCTGCCTGTTTGCCCCAGGCAACGGTGAATATGCCAACAATCGCCAGATCCCCGCGCGACACAAAGGCCGAGGCATAGGCCAGCGCAATTTCCGGATTGGACCGCGCCGCCGCCGCCCCGCGCCGCAGCATGGTTGCCAGAGGCAGCCGCACGGCACCGGTTGGCGCGCCGCGCTGCAACCCTGCCAGCAGGATCAGCGCGGTCAGCAGGCAGGCGGCAGCCGCAATGGCGGTGGTGATCTGCGCCGCTGCGGGCCCGCTGAAACCGCGCGCCACGAAAATCGCCGGCAAGGCCCCCAGCAACAGCGCCAGCATCACCACGCCAAGCCCGTTCAAAATGCCGCCGATGGCGGCCAGCTTGCCGCGATCCATCTCCACCGCATAGTCGGCCAGCAGCACACCATACATGCCGGTCGCCGCACCAATCCCCAGGCCATAAAGCGCACGGATAGCGGTGAATTCGGTCAGGCTGCCGGCGTGCGGAAACAGCAGATAGGCGGTCGCCATCGCGAGAAATCCGGCGGCATAGATGATGCGCCGCCCATAGCGATCGGAAAGCGCGCCCAGCGGCCCATAGGCCAGGATCAGCACCAGCTCGCCCACCACCGTCAATTGCCCCAGCGCTCTGCCCTGCCGCTGTTCCGGAATGCCGACCGTTTCGGTCAACAGATAAGGTGTCAGGATCGCCATTCCCGTCACCAGCCCGATGGTCACGAAAGCGGCATACAGCAATGTCCAGGCATTGCCGCGGGTCACGCCTGCTTCCAGCCCGATCGGCCCCAATCTGGCGCTACCGGCGCTCATTGCGGCAGCCGAACGGATATGGCGCTGGCGAGAACAGCGGCAGCCTCGCCCTGCGTCGCCCCGCCCGGGGTTCCGGTATACATGTGCGTGGTCTTGCCTTTCACGAAGCGCCGGATCAGCGGCTGCTCCCAATCCACATCGGCCGGCGGCCCTTCAAATCGGTGATAGCCAGGCAGTCCATCAAACATCAGATAGGCATGCAGAAACAGCGTGTCGGTGTTTTCCGAAAGAAACTCGACCGGCACCGCCACCGCCAGCGAATCGCCGCGCGACCGTGCCGCTGCAAACACTTCGGCCACCGATAGCAGCTTGTCGGCCGGATCCTCGGTGGCGTCGGCAAACGCCTCCTGCGCCACTGCGATGGTCAGCCGGTTCCACCCCAGCGCCTGCATCTGCGCCTTCAGCGGCGGCCCCAGCAGCGCGGTCGCACGCCGCGCATTGGCCCGCCAGCCATCACGGCCAATCTGCCGGATCGGCAAGCCGTGCAGCGATATCACGAGGGTGGCCGCCGCATCCGGCGACGGCGCGGGCGGCACGGTGGCCGCCACATGCCGCGCCCAAAGCGCCGCATAGCCCGGCATGTCCGCCATCTGCGGCGCAAAAAGCAGCTTCGGCGCCGGCTTGCCGCGCACGGCCGCCCAATCGCGCACCATCTTCTCAAGCTTGGGAAAGGCGCCGCGATACTCTTCGAACGACGAATGGATCGGCAGCGCAGAGGCAATCACCAGCGTGTCCACCCCCGCATCCAGCACACGATACAATTCTTGCCGCGCATCATGCGGTGAAAAAGCATCGAACACCCCGTTGGCCCGCACCGCCTTGTTGGCCGAATTGGCAGCGAACGCTCCCTCGATCATCGCCAGCGTGTGATCCCGCTGCGGCAGATACCCGCCCGGCAGCCGCGCATAATAAATGCCGCGCGCCTTCAGCATGGCCCGTTGCGCCGGCCCCGCCGCGCCGCCGCTGCGCCCGGCATAGCGAAAAGTGCCGATATCCCCTGAAACCGTGTCCGATGGCGGCACCCAGTCCACCAGCCCCTGCCGGTATTTTTCCGCAAAGGGCACGCCGTCCCAGTCCGCCGTCCGGCCATCGAAGGTCATCAGCCTGGACGGTGCAAATTCTATTTGCTCGTCAGGCCGCGTGGGGTCGATCAGCGCCACCCCGTTATCGCGCGCGGCCAGCCGGTTGACCGGCCAGGGAATCGCCACGGCAAACAGCTTGCTGACAAAATTGTCATAGAAAACCGTGTCGAACTGCGACGGCTGCAACAGCGCCACCACCATCACACCCACGCGCCCTTCCGCACGGGCATCGGCCGGCTGGGCGGCAATCGCCTTTTCGGCATCGAAATGCCGTGGCCAGCCTGGCGGCTGGTTCATCAGCCAGAACAGGAAGGCAATGAAGCCGACGGCCAACAGGCCGCCGGCTGCAAGGGCCAGCCAGCGCCGGCGGCGGGCCAGATGCTGGCTCAGAAGCGGTAGGCCGCGCGCAGGCCGAAGGTGCGCGGATTGGGCAGATAGGCGGTGAAGCCACGGCCCGGCGCAAAGCCTTCCGGACGCCCGAAGTCCACGTTCCGTTGGGCGCTCTCGATCCGCTTGTTGTCGAAGATATTGTCAACATAGGCGGTCAGCGAAAGCCCCTGCCAATCCACCCCGGCACGCGCGCCGAAGCGCCAATAATCCGGCAGATAGGCAAGATTGCTTTCATCGGTATAGCGTTTGGAGCGATACAGGCCGTTGGCTTCCACAAACCAGCTGTCGCGGTCGCCTCCAAAGGGCTGGCGATATTCAGCCGACAGGTTCAGCGCGTGGCGCGGGCTCTTGCCCACCCAGTTGCCCGAGAAATCGGCGCAGATATTGCCCGCCTCGGCGCGGTTCTGATCCGACGATGTCTGCCCTTGCGGCACCCCGCATTCGTCGAACGTTGCCGCCGTGGAGCCCGGCGGCGGGCCCTGGATGTAGCTGTCGAACTTGGAGCGCGTGTAGGCATAGCCCAGCCCGAACCGCAGCCGGTCTGACACCCGCCAGTCGATATCCGCCTCGAACCCCAGGATGCGCACCTTGCCGGCATTCACAATCCCGGCCGTGGTTACCGTCTGCCCGGTGGGCGAGACATTGGTGTTCTGCACACCGATCTGCTGGTCGGTATAATCATTGTAATAGACATCGGCGTTCAAGGTCAGGCTGCGGTCAAACAGGTTGGACTTCACGCCAAACTCATAGGCGTTCACCTTCTCCGGCTGATAGCCCTGGTCAGTGAAATCCACGATCTCGTTGGTGTTGAAGCCGCCCGGCTTGAACCCTTGCGCAAACGACGCATACAGCAGCACCTCGTCGCCTGCGCGATATTCTGCGGTAAAGCGCGGCGTCAGCTTCTCGCTCTTCAGCCGCGCCGTCCGCGCGCAGGCGGCGACCACCCCTGGCGGCGGCGTTGTGGTGGGCGCGGTCGGCGAGAAGGTGGCCCCATTCTGGAACTGCGGCAGGCAAACCGGGCGCAGCTTCGAGAGCGTCACGTCCTGCGACCGCCAGCCCGGGATATTATAGACGATGCTGTCATAGTTCCAGCGCATGTCGGCGGTCAGGCGGAACTGATCCGTGATTGCCCAGCCGATGCTGCCATAGACCCCGTAATAGGTGGTGTCGCGCGCATTGGTCACCGGGTAAAGCAGATCTGCCGAAGGGGCTGTAGACAGGCGGAACGGCGGACCGGCCAGCGGCGACGTCGGGCTTCGCAGCCAGAATTGCGCTGCATTGATGAGGCTGGAATCCTCGGTCAGGATCTGGCCGCCCACCATGATGTCGACATTGCCGAACGTGCGGCGCAACCTCAGTTCATTGTCGATCCGGCGATTGTGATACTCCAGATCCTGCAACGCCGACAGTGACAGCACAAGGCCCGGAGGCGCTGCGAAATTGGAATAGTCACCGTCTTGCTGCAGCCGGCTCTCATTGTCGATCCAGCCGAACCGGTAGCTCAAGGTTCCCCAATCGGTATCCCAACTGGCGTTCACCGAAACCAGATCCTGCGTCATCCGCATGCCCTCGAACGCCTTGCCGGTGAACGGATCGGGGCTCAGCTGAACGTCTGTTTCGCTGGCGCTGATCGCACCCACGAGAGTGCCGCGGGTGCAATTGACCTGCTGTGGCGGGGTCAGCCCCCCAAGTGCCGGCGGGCAGGGGATCACCGCCGGCGCACCCGGCACCGGCGCATAGCGCGCGCCGGGCGCCGGCAGCCGGGTGTTGGCCCCGAAGAAAGCGGTGGCCGCTTCGCTCATCCGCTCCTTGGAGTGCAGATAGCGCGCCACAATGCGAACATCCTCATGCGGCTTCAACAGAACGGCCGCGCCAAAGCCTTCGGAGCGGAAGCTGCCCAGCCGGGCATCGGTCACCGGGTTGCGATAATAGCCATCGCGATTCTTGATGCCGGCATTCAGCCGGACTGCGATCTTGTCGGCCACGATCGGCGCATTGATGGCCCCCTCCAGCGCCCATACCCCGCCATTGCCCACTTCGCCGCCAACCCGGCCTTCCAGCTCCATCGAAGGATCGCGCGAGACATAGTTGATCGCGCCGGCAAAGGCATTGCGCCCATAGAGCGTCGATTGCGGGCCCTTCACAACCTCGATCCGCTCCAGATCGAACAGCGCCGTGTTCAGCGACGCACCGCCACCGGCAATCGAAAGATTTTCACCCGACAGGTCCTGGTTGTCCAGCAGCACCGCCACCGAAGGGCGGCCGCGCTCGGCCTGCATCCCGCGCAAGGCCGGCCGCGTATCGTTCAGAAATCCGCCAAGATCATAGGTCAGGCCGGGAACCTGGCGCGCCAGATCCTCCACCTGCCGCAGCCCCTCCCGCTGGATTGCGGCGGAATCAAGCGCCCGGATCGCCAGCGGCACATCCTGCAAGGCTTCCGCCTTCTTGCGCGCGGTCACCACAATATCGCCGCCGAATATGCTGGCGCCGGCCTCCGGTGCCGCGCCGGCCGAATTGTCTGCCGCATATCCCGGCAATGCAAGCAGCCCGGCTGTGGCAAGCAGGGCGGCGCGAATGGCTGTGCTGTATCCCATGAGTGATCCCCTTTTTCTGGTGCCGCCGGCGGAGCATTTTCGCCCTGATCCGGCCGCTGCAATCCCTGATCCGCAATGCCTCTCTTTTGGCCCCGCCCACATTTGCGCCCACATTTGCGCCCACATTTGCGCTTGCAAAGTTGACTGGTCGGTCTACATAGTGCGACGACAATGCAGGGGCGTCAAGATAAAATGCTTGCGGGGTGGGAATGATGCAGAAGGCCAGCGCAGACCCCCGACCTGCCCCGCCAAAGCCGGCGCTAAAACCCGGGCCAAAGCCCGTCGCACGAACGCAGCGCGACCGCCGTGCCGCAACCGAGGCCTCCATCATCGATGCCTTTGATCGCCTGCTTGCCTCCGGTGGTATCGCCGCGCTCGGCGTCAATGCGCTGGTGAAGGAAGCCGGCGTCGGCAAGAAGCAGATCTACGACTATTTCGGCGGACTTCCCGGCGTTGCCGGGGCCTGGGTCCAGGCGCGCACGGTCTGGCACTCGCTGGAAGACATCATCGGAGAGCCGTGGGACAGCTTCGTTGCCCGCCCGCCACTGGAAAAATTGCGCCTGGTGAATGCCCGCTATGCGGCCAGCCTCAGGCGCAACCCGCGCCTGTGCGAGCTGCTGTCGGGCGAGTTTCTGCACAGCGATGAGGTGAAAGACGCGGTGGAGCATGTCCGCCAGCTGGTGCGGGTGGATTTCGAACGCATCCTGCAGTCCGACGAGCGCCTGGGCCACCCCGACATGCTGGCGCTCAACCTCGTGGCCTACACTTGCGCTACCTATCTCGGCCTGCGCGCGCACCACCAGCCGATCTTCTTCGGCTTCGATCTCTCCGCTGAAACCTCCTGGCTCACCGTGATGGGCATGTTCGATCGCGTGCTCGTGCTGGCCGATCCGGACCGCGAAAAGGCAACAAATTGACCAACCAGTCCTTCTTTCCGTTTGCATCCGGCGATCGCTTCATTCCGGTTCCGCTACTGGATGCCTCGGCGCGCTATCCAACCGGTGCCGGCCGCATCCGCCAGCTCTCGCGCTGCGGCCAGACAAAAGCCGAAGTGGCAACCGGTCACGTCGGGCTGATTTCCGGCATGGGGATCGGCCCGGATGGCGTGTTGTGGGTGCTGGACCCGCAGGCCCGCGCCGTCGATCGCTTCGCGCCTGATGGCACCCGCCTGCCCGCCCTGCCGCTGCCGCCCCGCGCCTTCGGCTCGGTGCAGTTCGAACAAGGCGGAACCGTGCTGCTGGGCGAACATCTCGCAGGCGCAGATGGCCCCTTCGCCGGCGCCGGCCAGGTCCTCCGGCTCGCCGCCGATGGCACGCCGGAGCGCTTCTTCGATACCGCGTTCAACGGCGGCGTCAGCGGCTTCCTCGGCGTCACCCACATGGCCCTGTCGGCAGACCACAAGACCTTGTACCACCTGTCGGAAACCGGTGCGGCGCTCTATGCCCATGATCTGGCGGCAAACCTTGCATTGGGACCCATCTATACCCGCACCGATCCGCCGGCCATGCTGTTCGGCCTTGCCACCCTGCCCGATGGCCGGCTGGCGGTTGCCATCGGAACGGCGATCAGGCTGCTTTCGCCCGATGGCGCGCCGCTGGGTGATATCGCCTTGCCGGAAGGCCGGGGTTGGGCCAATCTCGTGGTCCGTCCAAGCGGCAAAAGTCTCTATGCGATGGATTTCTTCGGCGGACGGATGGCCGAATTGTCGCTGCCGGATCTCACCCTTCTGGCAATCACCGATTTCAACAACCCGCAAGGGATGACAACAGTGGCAGAAGTCCGATGATCATCAATCAATGGTATGTTGCAGCCGAAAGCAACGAAATCACCGCCGGCACCCCGAAAAAGGTCCGCATGCTGGGCCTTGATTTCGCCCTGTTCCGCGACTCCGCCGGACAGGTCAGCTGCCTGTCCGACGTGTGCGTCCACCGCGGCGCATCGCTCGGCGAGGGCCGCATGACGAGCGCAGGCTGCGTCGAATGCCCCTATCATGGCTGGCAGTTCGATGGCGCCGGATCGGTTGTTCGCATTCCCTCGCTGCCGGCAGACCTGCCTGTCCCGAAGCGGGCGCGTGTGGACAGCTATCCGGTGCAGGAGCTTTATGGCTGGGTCTGGGTCTTTCTTGGCGACCTGCCGGAAGCCGAACGCCCGCCCTTGCCGGAGTTTCCGGAATATCACGACAGCGCCAACTGGCGCACCATCCGCGGCGATTTCACCTGGGATGGCAACTATGCCCGCATTGTCGAAAATGGCCTCGATTTTGCCCACGCCCCCTTCGTGCACCCCAGTTTCGGCGACCGCGACCGCGCCGAGATCCACGATTTCACGCTGGAACAGGATGCCTGGTCGGCGCGCGCCAAGGTCACCTATATCCCGCCGCTGCCGCGCGGCGTCTGGAAAATGGTCCGCAAGGAGCGCACGCCGGTCGAGGCGCGGCCCGGCTTCCACCTCTCCGGCTCCACCATGCGGCTCGATGTCTGGCTCACCCAGACCTGGCAGATGGTGATCTTCGATGTGAACACGCCGATCGACGAAACCCGCACCATCACCCGCTGGATCATGGCGCGCAGCTTCTTCCGGCAACCGTTGTTCGATGGCGACAGCCGCAAGCGCACGTTGAAGATTTTCGAGCAGGACAAGGTGATTGTCGAAAAAATCTGCCCGGAAATCGTGCCGACCGACCTGCGCGAGGAATTGTCGGTGAAATCCGATGGCCTGATGAACGCCTATCGCGCCAAGCGGCGGGAGTTGATCGAGCGCGGCTGGGCGATCGACGTGGAAGCCATGCGCGCGCATGTTGATGGCAAACGCGCGCTGGTGATCGGCTCGCCGCTGCGGCGCGAGGAAGATGGCCGCAATTTCGTGCTGAAAACCATCCCGCTTGTCCCGGCGAAGTCGTCCGCCCCGGCGCAAGAGGCCGCATGACAGCACCCACCGCGCCGGTGGCAGCGCCCCGGCTGGCGATCCTTTTCCTTGTCGTGTTCATCGGCCTGCTCGGCTTCGGCGTGATGGTGCCGGTGTTCCCGTTCTGGGGCCGCGCGCTCGGCGCGTCCCCCGCCAGCATCACCCTTGCCATGGGCGCCTATTCGCTGGGCCAGTTCATCGGTGCGCCTCTCTGGGGCAAGATGTCCGATCGCATCGGCCGCCGCCCGGTGCTGCTGTGGAGCCTGATCGGCAGCATCGCCAGCTACGCCCTCATGGCGCATGCCGAAAGCGTGTGGATGCTCGGCGCCGCGCGACTGGTCGGCGGCCTGATGGCCGGCAACATCGCCGCCGCCTTCGCCTATGTCGGTGACGTAGTGCCCGAAGAGGGCCGCCCGAAGGCCATGGGCCTGCTTGGCGCGGCCTTCGGCATGGGCTTCATCTTCGGCCCGGCGATCGGCGGGCTGGTCGCCGGAAGCGCGCCCGGCCCGGCCGATTTCGCCCGGGTGGCCTATGTGGCGGCTGCCATCACGCTGGTCGCCGCCATCGCCGTCTGGCAGTTGCTCCCGGAAAGCCTCTCAAGGGAACGCCGTGCCGCCGTGCACGCCGCCGGCGGCGGGCCGCGCGCGCGCGACCTGTTCGCGGCCAAACCGGCCGTCGTCGGCCTGATGCTGCTGGCCATGCTGGTGATCGGCTCGGCGGCCATGATGGAAACCACCTTCGCCTTCTTCGTGGACGATCGCCTGGGCTGGACACCGCGCGATGTCGGGCTGTCGTTCGCACTCGTCGGCAGCATTTCGGCGGCGCTTCAGGCCGGGGCCGCCGGGCCGCTCTCGCGCCGCTTCGGTGCCCCGCGCGTCGTGCTGGGCGGCGTTGCCGCCTATGCCCTTGGTCTTTTGGGGCTCGCCTTTGCCAGCGGAACGGTGGCGATTCTCGTCGCCCTTTCGGTCACCGCCGCCGGGGTCGGCCTGTTCAACCCGGCCTATCAAACGCTGGTTGCCGCCACTACCGATGATCGCGATCGTGGCCTGGTGAACGGCCTCACACAGGGTGCCTCGGCGGTCGGCCGCATCATCGGCCCGGCGGTGTCCGGCAGCATTTATGTCGGCCTTGGCGCTGCCATGCCCTTTCTTGTCGGCGCGGCGCTGATGCTGCTGGCCTTTGCCGTTGCCATCGGCGCCGGCCGTGCCGTGGAGGCGAATCACTGATGCTGCGCAAAATCCTGAAATTGCTTGGCATTGCCTTGCTGGTTGTGCTGCTGGCGGCGGCCGTCGCCTGGATCGCCAACCGCAGCTACATGGATCGCTACATGCGCATGGCCGGCGCGCAGATGCGCGGCGAGGCGCAACAGGCGGACTGGTACGAGCCGGTCGATCCCGTGCCCGGCGCGGCCGATGTGCCGCTCACCATGGCGGCCAGCCCCGTGGTTGATGCCGCGGCGCGCGAAAAGGCCCGCGCCTATGCCGAACAGACGAAATCTCAGGGCTTCCTCGTCTGGCAGGGCGGCGAACTGCAACAGGCGGACTATTTCGGCGACTTCGCCCGCGAAGACCTGATCGCCTCCAAATCCATGGCCAAGATGGTGGTTGGCATCGTCATCGGCCGGGCCATTGCCGAGGGACATATCAAAAGCCTGGACCAGCCGGTGTCGGATTTCATCACCGAATGGAAAGGCACCGACAAGCAAGCCTCCACCATCCGCCACTTTCTGCAGAACAGCAGCGGAATCAGCCGGTTCGCTTACAATGATTTCAAGCCCTGGTCGCAGACGATGCGGGAATATCTCTCGGAAAATCACGAGGATATACTGATCAACGAAACCCGCCTCGATTACCCGCCCGGCAGCGAATATGATTATTCCATGATCACCAGCGATGTGCTGGGTCTGGTGATCGAGCGGGCAACAGGCATGCGCTATGCCGACTATCTCGGTCAAAGCCTGCTGCAGCCGATCGGTGCCACCGGCGGCACCGTCTATGTCAACCGCCCTGGCGGCCTCGCGCACACCGGCTGCTGCCTCATGCTGCCGGCGGAAAGCTTCATCCGCATCGGCGCGCTGATGGCGCGCGACGGGGTGTGGGAAGGCACCCGCCTGCTGCCCGAAGGCTGGGTAAAGGAAACGGTCACCCCCTCCCCCGCCAATCCGCACTGGGGCCTGCACATGTGGATCGGCAAGCCGTGCGTGAAGCGGCTGCGCTGGTTCCCGGAGCGGTCGCAGGCGGTCGGCGTGCTGCATTCCGAATGCTATCTGGCCGATGATCTGTTCCTGTTCGATGGCTCGGGCAACCAGGCCATGTGGATTGTCCCGTCGAAGGATCTCGTCCTGCTGCGCTTCGGCCCGCCGCCCACCCGCCGCCCCGGCGAGCCGGGCGAGTTCGACAACAGCATCCTCCCCAACACCATATTGCGCGGCCTGAAGCCCGCCGGAGACCCCGCATGACCCGCCTCGCCTTTACTCTCGCGCTTTCGTTCGCCCTGTCTGCACCGGCCCTCGCCAACACAGTGCTGGTGAAAGTCACCGGCGCCAAAGACGGCGGCAAGATCGTCGTCAGCCTGTGGAACGCCCCCAAAGGCTTCGCCAGCTTCGATCAAAGCAAGGCGCTCGCAACCCGCACGGCACCCGTTGCCGGTGGCGGCGGCACTGTCCGCTTCGAGGGGCTTGCCCCCGGGCGCTATGCCGTGTCGGCGTTTCACGATGCCGATGGCAACGGCAAGCTGAAAACCAATTTCATCGGCATGCCGCGCGAGGCTGTCGGCGTCAGCGGCACCGCCGGTGGCATGCCGGCGTTCGAGAAATCCGTGTTCTCCGTGCCGGGAGAGCCGGTGACCATCGTCCTGCGATCACTGGGCGACTGAGCCACCCCATCGGCGCGGAAAACCCCGCCCGCAATATGCCGCACTCGCGTGCGCACGCCGCACCGCCTACTTGGGAGGTATGACCGAGCAATCCACCCTTTCCGGACGTCTCGCCCGCTTTGCCAAAGTCGGCGTTAATCTTGGCGGCTTTGCGACCGGCATGGCCGCGGCCCGCGTTGGCGGGCGCGCGCTGGACGATCCGAAAAATGCCGCCGAATTGAAGCGTGTGCTGGGCGATCTCAAAGGCCCGCTGATGAAGCTCGCGCAGATCCTGGGCAATATCCCCGATGCAGTGCCCCCGGAATTTGCCAAGCAACTGGCCGAACTGCAATCCAACGCCCCGCCGATGGGCGCCGGCTTCGTCCGCCGCCGCATGGCCGGCGAACTGGGGCCGGACTGGCGGGCAAAATTCGTGGACTTTTCACCCGAAGCCGTGGCCGCCGCCTCGCTCGGGCAGGTGCACAAGGCGACGCTCCATTCCGGCGAAACGGTTGCGGTCAAGCTGCAATATCCCGACATGGCGTCAGCGGTGGAGGCCGATCTCGGCCAGCTCGATCTCATGCTGTCGCTGTTCCGGCGGGTGGACAGCAGCATCAACACCGCGGAAATCCGCGATGAACTGGCCGCCCGCTTGCGCGAGGAGCTGGATTACAGCCGCGAGGCAAAGCATCTGACACTGTATCGCCACATGCTGGCAGACCGGCCGGAAATCCATGTGCCGCAGCCCCACCCGGAGCTGTCCTCCGGGCGCTTGCTCACCATGCAGTGGCTGGATGGCAGGAAGCTGCTGGACTATAAGGCGCATCCACAGGAAACCCGCAACCAGATTGCCCGCAGCCTGTTCAACGGCTGGTACCAGCCCTTTTACCGCTCCGGCGTGATTCACGGCGATCCGCACCTCGGCAACTACACGGTGGCCGATGCTTCGCCCGACGCCGCCAGCATAAACCTGCTGGATTTCGGCTGCGTGCGCATTTTCCCGCCGCATTTCATCGAAGGCGTGAATCAACTGTTTCACGCTATCGAAACCGAAAATGATGAACAGGCCGCGCATGCGTTCGAGCTATGGGGCTTCAAAGGCCTCACCCGTGAGATTCGCGAAACGCTGCTGGTGTGGGCACGCTTTCTCTATGGCCCGCTGCTGGAAGACCGGGTGCGCCCCATCGATCTGGATGGCCGCCCCGGTGAATATGGCCGCGCAACCGCCTCGAAAGTCCATGCCGAGCTGCGCCGGCTGGGCACGGTTACCATCCCGGCGGAGTTCGTGTTCATGGATCGGGCTGCCATCGGTCTCGGCGGCGTTTTCATCCAGCTGGGCGCCGAGCTGAACTGGTCGCAAATGTTCCGCACCCTGATGGCGGACTTTGACGAAGCTGAAGTTGCCGCCCGGCAAGCAGAAGCCCTATCACAAGCAGGCTTGTAAACCCCGGCGGCACACGGCAAACACGCGACCGGACTTTGCCGCGCTGAGGGAGCACCATGGCCGAAATCGAAAAAGTGGGGAAAGACAATCTCGCAACCTACACCGGCTTTTTGAGCATATCGAAGATTGCGATGATCCTGATTGCGCTGCTGCTGATCGCCATGGCGATTTTCCTTGTCTGACATCTGCTGTCTGGACGGTGCGGCCTGACCTGCACCGCGAAGGCTGCACTGCAAACCCTCTGGGGGAAATTCGATGAAGATTGCCGTCCTGAAGGACAGCGCCGCCCACGAAAAGCGGGTCGCGGCGACACCGGAAACGGTGAAAAAGCTGATTGCGCTCGGTGCCACGGTCGCCGTGGAATCCGGTGCCGGCACTGGCGCGAAGATTTCCGATGCAGCGTTCGCCGATGCCGGAGCAACGGTTGCCGATCGCGCGGCAACCCTCGCCGGGGCGGGCCTCGCGCTGGCGATCCAGGGCCCGGATGCCGCCGGCCTGCCCAGCGGGCTGGTGCTCGCTGCCAGCCTGAACCCCTATCAATCCAGGGAGAAGCTGGCCGCCTATGCAAGTGGCGGCATCACCGCGCTGGCCATGGAGTTCATGCCGCGCATCACCCGCGCGCAATCGATGGACATTCTCTCCAGCCAGGCCAACCTTGCCGGATACAAATGCGTGATCGATGCCGCCGAAGCCTATGGCCGGGCGTTTCCGATGATGATGACCGCGGCCGGCACGATTTCGGCGGCGCGGGTGTTCGTGATGGGTGTCGGTGTTGCCGGCCTGCAAGCGATCGCCACCGCCAAGCGGCTGGGTGCGGTGGTTTCGGCAACCGATGTGCGCCTCGCCACCAAGGAACAGATCCTGTCGCTGGGCGGCAAGCCCATCTTCATCGAGGATGAAGAAACCAAGGCCGCCGAAACCGCCGGCGGCTATGCGAAAGAAATGTCCGACGCGTACAAGGCCAAGCAGGCCGCACTGGTCAGCGAAACCATCGCCAAGCAAGACATCGTCATCACCACGGCGCTGATTCCCGGCCGCCCGGCCCCAAGGCTGGTAACCGCCGCGCAGGTCGCGACCATGAAGCCGGGCAGCGTCATCGTCGATCTTGCAGTCGAGCAAGGCGGCAATGTCGAGGGCGCAGTCGCCGGCCAGACCATCGTGACCGATGCCGGCGTCACCATCATCGGCCACATCAACTATCCCAGCCGCCTGGCAACCGATGCCAGTGCGCTGTTCGCCCGCAACCTGCTCACCTTCGTAACCACCTTCTGGGACAAGGAGGCCAAAAGCTTCTCCCTCCCGGAAGACGACGAAATCGTGAAGGCCATCCGCGTCACCCATGGCGGCGCGATCGTGCATCCGGGATTGCAGGGATGAGCGGCCCCTCACAAAATCTTTCCCTGCAAGGGAAGGGATAAGGAAACGTCCATGGACTTCATCTCGATCCTCTCCATCTTCGTCCTCGCCTGCTTTGTCGGCTATTATGTCGTCTGGTCGGTCACGCCGGCGCTGCACACGCCGCTGATGGCAGTCACCAACGCGATCTCGTCGGTCATCATCGTCGGCGCGCTGATTGCCGCCGCCGCCGCCGGCAGCCCGGTTGCCAAATGGCTTGGCCTGCTGGCCGTGGTGCTGGCCAGCATCAACATCTTCGGCGGCTTCGCGGTCACCGAGCGGATGCTCGCCATGTACAAGAAAAAAGAGAAGAAATAGGGGCTCGCGGTTATGGAACATCTGAACACCACCCCGGCCGTTGAGAATCTGACGGCTACGCCGTCATGGGCCATGCTCGCCTACCTTGTGTCGGGGGTGCTTTTCATCCTCGCCCTGCGCGGGCTTTCGTCGCCGGAAACATCGCGCGCCGGCAACCGGTTCGGCATGATCGGCATGCTGATTGCCGTTGTCACCACCATCGTGACGCACAGCCTCGCCAACGTGGCGGAAATCGGGGTGGCGATCGCCATCGGTGGCGCCATCGGCTATATCGTGGCGCAACGCATCGCGATGACCGCCATGCCGCAGCTGGTCGCAGCCTTCCACTCGCTTGTCGGCCTTGCCGCCGTGCTGGTCGGTGTCGCCGCATTCCTCAATCCGGGCGCATTCGGGATCCTCGATGCAACCGGCGCTGAAATCTTCAAGGCCAGCCGCATCGAGCTGGGCCTGGGCGTCGCCATCGGCGCCATCACCTTCTCCGGCTCGGTGATCGCCTTCCTGAAGCTCAACGGCAATATGAGCGGCGCGCCGATCCTGCTGCCCGGTCGCCACGTCCTCAATCTCGGCGTGCTGGCCGGCATCCTCGTGCTGGTCGGCATCTTCAGCTTGCAGACGCCCACCCTGTTCTGGGTGATCTGCCTGCTGGCTTTTGCCATCGGATTCCTGCTCATCATCCCGATCGGCGGGGCCGACATGCCGGTCGTCGTCTCCATGCTGAACAGCTATTCCGGCTGGGCCGCCGCGGCCATGGGCTTCACGCTCGGCAACACCGCGATGGTCATCACCGGCGCGCTCGTCGGCTCGTCCGGGGCCATCCTGTCCTATATCATGTGCAAGGCGATGAACCGCAGCTTCATCTCGGTCATCGCCGGCGGCTTCGGTGCCGAATCGGGTGCCGCCGGAGCCGCTGCTGCCACCGATCGCCCGTGGAAGCGCGGCTCGGCAGATGATGCCGCCTTCATCCTGAAAAACGCCGAAAAGGTCATAATCGTCCCCGGCTACGGCATGGCCGTGTCGCAGGCGCAGCACACGCTCAGGGAAATGGGCGATGTGCTGAAAAAGGAAGGCGTGGATGTGAAATACGCCATCCACCCGGTTGCCGGCCGCATGCCCGGCCACATGAACGTGCTGCTGGCCGAAGCCAATGTGCCCTACGACGAAGTGCATGAGCTGGAAGACATCAACAGCGAGTTTGCCCAGTGCGATGTCGCCTTCATCATCGGTGCCAACGATGTCACCAACCCGTCGGCGCAAACCGACAAGTCCAGCCCGATCTATGGCATGCCGGTGCTGGAGGTGTGGAAGGCGAAAACCGTGCTGTTTATCAAGCGCAGCATGGGCGGCGTCGGCTATGCCGGCGTCGACAATGATGTGTTCTATATGGACAACACCATGATGCTGCTGGGCGACGCCAAAAAAATGACCGACGAGATTGTGAAGGGGCTGGCCTGATCTTTTTGGCCGCAATCCTATCCAGACTGTCGGAGGATTTTACACTCGGAGGCGGAGGGTGTAGCCTAAGCTGTTGATATATATAATTGGCATGAAACTTGCAGGTTTGCCGAACGAATGAGATTTCATTCGAACAGGAGAAAGCTATCATGACAATTCGCTATTCCATTGTTGCCCTTGCAGCCTTGTCCGCTGCGACCGCCGCCAGCGCTTCCACGACCTACACCAGCGAAGCCGCGTTTGCTGCCGCCGCCGGCGGTGGCCTCAGCTTCGAAAGCTTTGAAGCGCCCGCTGCTGTCACCGGAACCTCGGTGACGCTGGCAGACGTCACCTTCAGCTGCACCGACAGCGGTGCAGGCTTCTGCCCCGGCTTCTTCGGTGTGCGCAGCGGCCTTGCAACCGATGGCGTTCAGTCCGTCTTCGGCGCGACGCCGGACGCGCTTGTCTTCACATTCGATGCGCCGATCACCCACTTCGGTATCGACACCATCGGCTTCGGCACGGTCGGCGCAACCGACGTCGTCATGTCCTGGAACGGCAATTCCGTGGTTCTCTATTCCGGCTATGATAGCACCTCGAATGACGTGCTGTTTGCTGGCCTCATCGATCTCGCCGGATTTTCATCGGTTACATTCACTGGCACTGCCCGCAGCGACGGCGTCGATTTTGACCGCTTGTTGTACAAGAGCAGCGGCGGAATGGTTCCGGAACCCGCCACCTGGGCCATGCTGATCACCGGCTTCGGCCTGGTCGGCTTCGCCGCCCGCCGCCGGAGCGCTACTCTGGCCGCCTGATCGCTTTCTGATCATCAGGAAAGGCGCGGCTTCCCCCGGAGGCCGCGCCTTTTGCTATCTCGGTCGGTGCTCCGTCCCGGCCCCTTCCGTCAAAAACACCGCCTGCCCCACTTCCAGCACATCGGCGGTGTGCCATTCGCCCTTGGGCATCACCACGCCATCGCCGGTGGCGATTTCCACCGCTCCATGCCCTTCGGTGATGAACCGCGCCCGCCCGCTCACCATCCAGATCACTTCGTCGCCGTTCGGGTGCCTTTCCCAGTTCGTCCAGTCGCGCTCCATGGCAATCAGGCTCAGCATCCGGCCGTCGCCAAAAATCGCCGGCATCTCGCTCCAGAAATCCGCCGTCATGGGCAAGGTCGTCACCACACCCCGCTCGGCGAGGTGCAGCACATGGCGCCCCAGCCGAAAGGGCTTCAACCCCTCAGCAGGCATCCAAGCCCCGCCCGCACCACAACGCCCACCGTTTCCGGATCAACGTCCCGCCGCAGCATATCCAGCGCCTGCTGGCCACTCAAAGCCGTGGTCGATGCCTTGGCAACCTTGCCCAGGCTGCGCAGTTGCGCGGTGGAAAGGTCGCGCGCCAAAGGCTCTGCCATGCATTCAGCCATCGTCGGCGGCACACCCGCCTTGGTCAGCGCCGATTGCACCTGATATTGCTTGGTGGAGGCGCAACCGGCCAGAACCACCACAACGGCCACAACCCCGTATCTCCCCAGTCTCACTGCGCATTCTCCTGCAGCCGCGCGCGCACACATTCCACGCCAACCCGCGCCACGATCTGCATTGTCTGCGGGTCCAGGTTTGCGCGCAAGCCATCGATTGCCTCGCCCACCGGCATTTCGCGCACCGGCTGCTCCAGCGCATCGACTGCCGCCTGCAACCGGCGCAGCTGGCGAATCGAAAGCGATCGTGCCGCCCGCGCGGCAAGGCAACGCGCGTCAGCTTCGGTAAATCCGCCACCCTGCAAAGCGCCATAAACCTCGCGCTCCTTCACCGTGGTGCAGGCCCCCAGCAATAGAAGTGCCGCCAAAGCCACAGTAGCCCGCATAATCTTTCTCCCCCTCTGGCATTTTGCTTTTGCCACCGATAACGATTGCTTCAACCATGGACAATTCCTCCGCTTTGTCTGCGCTGCCCAGCGCGACGCAATTCAGGCCGATGCACCTGAAATTCATCATGCATTCGCTGCAATCGGCCTGGGCAACCGGCATCCTGCCACCAGCCGATCTCTGCCCCGATCGCCTGCGGGCAATGGCCGAAAAAGAAACCGGCCTCACCGGTGACACGCATCCGGATCGCGCTTTCTTCGAGCAACAGCTGGCCGTCTTGCTGCCGGCTTTGCACCACGAAGCCCGGCTCACCTCTTTCGGACGCCTGATCGCCCACGGCAGCCTGCTGAAGGTGATGAAGGAACGGCTCTGGGCCGAGGCCCTGTTTGCCGAACACCCCGAAATCGATCGCATCGAGCTCGCGCCGCCTATCGTGGTGGTCGGCCCGATGCGCTCCGGTACCACCCGGTTGCAGCGCCTGCTGGCCTGCGATCCGGCCTTCACCGCGCTGAAACTCTATGAGGCCAGCTGCCCGGTGCCCTGGCCGCGCAGCTTCGGCACCCGGCCCGATCCACGCATCGCCTATGTCGCCCGCGGCCATCGCCTGCTCACGTCTATCAATCCGGCCACTGCCCATATTCATCCCACCGGCCCGCTTGAGGTCGACGAAGAGCTGGGGCTGAACGAACAGTCGCTGTCCGGTGCGCTGATCGAAGCGCAGCGCCGCATCCCGAGCTTTGCCCGCCATTGCGAACAGGTGGATCAAACCCCGGTCTATGCCCGCATCCGGCGCCTGCTGAAGCTCCGCACCTGGTTCAACCGCGAAGACCCTGCCAAGCCCTTCGTCCTGAAAACCCCGCAGCACATGCAGGATCTGGCCGCCCTGCACGCCATTTTCCCCGATGCCAAGCTGCTGTTCCTCAACCGCGATAGCGTAACGGTGGTCGCTTCCGGTGCCAGCCTTGCCTGGAATCAGATGGTGATCCAGTCCGATCATGTCGATCCGCACTGGGTGGGCCGCGAATGGCTGCACAAAACCGCGCATCGCCTCGATGTCACGAGCCGGGTGCGGGCACAGATTTCGCCGGCATCGCAGCATGATGTCGGCTTTGAAGAAATGAACCAGGATTGGCGCAGTGCCGTCGCCCGCGTTTACCGGTTTCTGGACCGCGAGCTCACCCCGGCCGCGCTCGCCGCCATGGAAGCCTACACCGTGCGCGCCAAAGCCGAACATGGCTATCATCAGCATCGCTACAGTCTCGCCGATTTCGGCCTGTCTCCGCATGACGTGCGCGAGCGTCTCGCCGCGCACCTCCACGAACCCGCCATGCTCGCCGCCTGACAGGCATGAAGGCGGCGCTCCTCGCCTTTCTGGCAACGGCATCCCTGGCACAGGCCCAGCCGCTGCCAACGATCGGCGGCGTGGACGTTCCCGGCTATGCCTTGGCAACTGCCGCAGCCACCGGCCCGATCGCCAGCCAGGCCGCCGGGGCTGCCGAACTCGCACGAGATGGCACCATCGTGCGCCCGATGACCGCGCAAACGCCGGTGCGCATCGCGTCCATTTCCAAGGTCGTCGTGGCGCTTGCCATCGCCCGTCTAGCCGATGCCGGCAAGCTGCGGCTCGATGACGACGCCAGCCAGCATCTCGGCTGGCGCCTGCGCAATCCCGCCCACCCCGACACGCCCATCACTCTTCGTATGCTGCTGCGGCACAATTCCGGCCTGTCTGATGCCGGCGGCTACAGCGTGCCGCTCGGGCAAACGCTGCAAGCGCACATCGGTGCCGATAGCTGGAGCCGCGCCGCGCCCGGCACCGCCTTCGATTATGCCAACATCGGTTTTCCCGTGCTGGCCGAAATCGTCGAACGCATCACCGGCGAGCGGTTCGATCGCGCCGCCCGCCGCCTGGTGCTCACCCCTCTGGGCATCGATGCCTGCTTCGCCTGGTCCGGCTGCACGCCGGAAACCGTGGCCGCCGGCGCGGTGCTCTATCGCAAGGCGCCCTCATCCGATGGCCCGTGGAACCGCAAGGGGCCGTGGTTTGCGCAAGTCGATGCTATCCGCCCGGCCGCCTGCCCGGTTCGCGCAGCGGCTGATGGCAGCTGCCCGCTCGATGCCTATGTCCCCGGAACCAACGGCGCACTGTTCGGCCCACAGGGGGGCCTGCGCATTTCCGTGGTCGATCTCGCGCGCCTGGGCCAGGCGCTGCTGCGCAATGATGGCGGCTTTCTGAAGCCGGAAACCCTTGCCATGCTGTTCACCCCGCGCGCCACCGGGGCGACCGGGGAAGGCGAGGAAACCGACGGCCGGCTGATGCGCTACTGGTCCGAAGGCGGGCTGCACTGTTTTTCCGGGGATGGCCTGCCCGGCGGGGACCAGCCGCTCGCCCCGCGCCGCATGGCAGGCTGCGGCCATTTGGGCGAAGCCTATGGCCTGCGCTCGGCGCTCATCATCGATCGCGCCGCCGGCCGCGTCACCGCACTCGCCTTCACCGGCACGTCCGAAGTGCCGCCGCCCGGCAAGGTCTCGCGCTTTTCTGCCCCCGAAGAGGCGCTGTTCGCCCTCGCCTATTCAGCGCAATAAAGCCCGATCTGCACCGGCAACCCGCAAAAAGCCTGGGGCGGAACCAATCCTCTCCCCGCCGGTTTTTGTTTCCTATCCCCCGGCACAAGGAAACAACCATGGGCAAAGGCCTCATTCTCTGGGCAATCGGCGTTCCCGGAATCATCGTCATAGCATTGCTGGTTTTGGGTATTCTCTAGAGCGAGTCTCGTTCTGATTGCATCAGAACGGCCGCTCTA
>JAIMJL010000111.1:0-768 GCA_020693225.1 Sandarakinorhabdus sp.
CGAATTCTTCCATCAGCACCATCGAATCCACTGGCCCACCGCCGAACCCGCCCGCCGATTCGGGCAGGGCCGCGCCAAGGATCCCCAGTTCAGTGGCAAGCGCCTTCCAAACACCGGGGTCGCGACCGCCGTCCAGCCTGAGCATCGCCTGCCGCTTGTCGAAATCATAGGTGTCGACAAGGTAGCGGCGCAACGTGTCGCGCAACATGGTCTGGGTTTCGCTGAAGTTGAAGTCCATGCGGCTCGCTCCCGAAGAATGATATTTTTGTCGTTGCAGGCTAGGTTCCCGTTCGCACAGGCAAAAGCTACAGCCCCAGAACCATCTTGGCGATGATGTTTCGCTGGATTTCGTTCGACCCGCCATAGATGCTGGTCTTGCGCATGTTGAAATAGGTGGGTGCGGCCCGGTGGCTGTGATCGGGACCAATCGGATACTGGTTGTCGCCGGCTCCGAAGGCGCGGAAATAGGGCGCGCCATAGTGGCCGGCCGCTTCCAGCACCAGTTCAGTGATGCGCTGCTGGATTTCGGTGCCCTTGATCTTCAAAAGAGAGGATTCCGGCCCCGGGCCCTTACCCGAAGCCTCGCCCGCCAAGGTGCGCAACTCCGTGAACTCCAGAGCGGTCAGGTCGGTTTCCAGCTCGGCCACCTTGCGCTTGAAAAAGGGGTTCATCAGCAGCGGCTGCCCGTTGCCGTCCGATTCCGCCATCGACATGGCCTTCAGCTTTTCGATGCCGCGCTTGGATCGCGCCACGCCGGCAATCCCGGTG
>JAIMJL010000111.1:795-3159 GCA_020693225.1 Sandarakinorhabdus sp.
CAGGTCCAGCCCTTGTTTTCTTCATAGATGCGGTTTTCCACCGGCACCTTCACATTGTCCAGCCAGACCTCGTTGACCTCATGCTCGCCGCCCAGCGTGATGATCGGCTTCACGGTAATTCCGGGCGACTTCATGTCGATCAGCAGGAAGGAAATGCCCTCCTGCGGCTTGACGCTACCGTCGGTGCGAACAAGGCAGAAAATCCAGTCGGCATGCTGCGCCAGCGTGGTCCAGGTTTTCTGGCCGTTGACGATGTAATAGTCCTTGCCGTCCTCGGTTACGCGCTCCGCCTTGGTGCGCAGCGAAGCAAGGTCGGATCCGGCACCCGGCTCGGAATAGCCCTGGCACCACCAGACATCGCCCGAAAGAATGCCGGGAAGATATTTTGCTTTCTGCTCGGCGGTGCCGAAGGTGTAGATCACCGGGCCCACCATATTGATACCAAATGGCAGCGGCGGGATGGTCTCGGCGCGGGCCGATTCCTCGGAAAAGATGAAGCGCTCGGTCGCGGTCCAGCCGGTCCCGCCATAGTCCTTCGGCCAGGCCGGCGCGGCCCAGCCCTTTTTCGCCAGGATCTTGTGCCAGGCAAGCATGTCCTCGCGGCTCATTTCCTCGCCTTCATCCTGCTTGTCGCGCAGAGGGGCCGGATAGTTTTCCGCGATGAATTTCCGAACTTCCTGCCGGAAGGCGATTTCCTGTGCGCTGAAGGCCAGATCCATGGTTCGAACTCCCACTCGATGTTGATGGCTGCTATCACGCGGCAGGAAAAAAAGCCAAGCTGGCAGTTTGGCGCGGGCATGGATAAGGTGCCGCATCCATGTGGCGCCTGCACCAATTCCCTCTCTGTCCGTTTTCCCGCGCGGTGCGCTTTGCGCTCGCCGAAAAGGGCGTGGTGCACGAATTGCACCTGGCCTACCCGTGGGAGCATGGCGATGCGTTGTCGCGGCTGAATCCCGCCATGCAGACGCCGGTCCTGGAAAATGGCACGGTCATTCTGTGTGACAGTTCGGCAATACTCGAATATTTCGACGAAACGGTGGAGCGCCCGCCGCTGCTGGGGGCCAGTGCTGCCGAGCGCGCAGAGGCCAGGCGACTTGTGGCCTGGTTTACCCAGAAGTTTTTTGCGGAAGTCACCGCGCCGCTGCTGCGCGAGCGGATGTGGAAGCG
Source organism: Sandarakinorhabdus sp. (assembly GCA_020693225.1). Classification (GTDB taxonomy): domain Bacteria; phylum Pseudomonadota; class Alphaproteobacteria; order Sphingomonadales; family Sphingomonadaceae; genus Sandaracinobacteroides. The sequence goes on from JAIMJL010000111.1 coordinate 1,963, forward strand.
TGTGGTCAGCCGCGCCGCACCGGACGGCATCGCCATCCGTGATGCCAACCGCGCCGCCGAATTGCATTTGCAGCTGGTTGACGATCTGCTGGATGAAAATCGCTGGCTCGCCGGGCCGACATTCGGATTTGCCGATATTCATGCCGCCGCGCAGATTTCGGTTGCAGACTATCTTGGCGGGATCGACTGGGGCGGGCACGGCCAGGCCAAGATATGGTATTCCGCGCTGAAATCGCGCCCCACCTTCCGGGCGCTGCTGGCCGATCGCATGGAGGGCATCCGGCCGCCGGCGGACTATGACAAGCTCGATTTCTGATAGGCTCGCCGCCGAGGCGGCCGAGCTTGGTTTCGTTGCCTGCGGAATCTGCGCTGCAAGCGATGCCCCGCAGACCCAGGGCCGGCTGCGGCAGTGGCTGGCGGAAGGGCGGCATGGTGACATGCTCTGGATGGCCGACACCGAAGCCCGGCGCGGCACCCCGCAAGGCCTTTGGCCAGAGGTGCGCTCGGTGGTGATGTTGGGCCTGCCCTACACGCCGCCACTCGATCCGGCGCGCAATCTGGCACGGCCGGAGCTGGCAACAATTTCGGTATACGCGCTCGGCAAGGACTATCACGATGTGGTCAAGTCCAAGCTGAAGCGGCTGGCCGGCTGGCTGGCGGCGGAAAGCGGCGCGGCCGTGAAGGTCTTTGTCGATACCGCCCCGGTGATGGAAAAGCCGCTGGCCGAAGCGGCCGGGCTGGGCTGGCAGGGAAAGCACACGAATCTCGTGTCGCGCCGGCATGGCAACTGGCTGTTTCTCGGCGCCATCTATACCACCGCCGAACTTGCGCCTTTGCGCGATGCCGGGGCGATCGGTGCCTGCGGCAGCTGCACGGCCTGCATTGCCGCTTGCCCGACCCAGGCCATCGTTGCGCCGTGGACGCTGGATGCCCGGCGCTGCATCTCCTACCTCACCATCGAACACCGCGGGGCGATTCCGGTGCCGTTCCGCGAAGCGATGGGCAATCGCATCTATGGCTGCGATGATTGTCTGGATGCCTGCCCCTGGAATCGCTTTGCCCAGGCGCCGGCGGAGGAGGCATTTCTGCCGCGCGGCGAACTGGCGGCTCCCTTGCTGGCGGATTTCCTTGCGCTGGACGATGCGGCCTTCCGCGCGTTGTTTTCCGGATCCCCCGTCAAGCGGATCGGGCGCGATC
>JAIMJL010000054.1 GCA_020693225.1 Sandarakinorhabdus sp.
TGAGCGCCACATCCATTGCATTGCCCGAATGGTCCTGGTGGATTGCGATCAGGCAGGGCACGCCGCCGCCGCGCTGGTATTCGCTGCGTACGGTGTGGCCTGGGCCTTTGGGGGCAATCATGAACACATCGATATCGGCGCGCGGCTCGATCAGCCCGAAGTGGATGTTCAGCCCATGTGCAAAGGCCAACGCCGCGCCGGGTTGCATGTTGGCGCGCAGATCATTGTCCCAGATGGCAGCCTGATGCTCGTCTGGTGCAAGAATCATGATGATGTCCGCCCATTTCGCGGCATCGGCATTGCTCAAAACCTTGAAGCCCGCGCCTTCCGCCTTGGCAGCCGTTGCCGAGCCGGGGCGCAGGGCGACCGCCACTTCGGCAACGCCGGAATCCCGCAAATTCTGGGCGTGCGCATGGCCTTGCGAGCCATAGCCGACGATCGCCACCTTCTTGCGCCTGACCAGCGCCAGATCGGCATCGGAATCATAATAAACCCGCATCATTCTCGTCCTTCAATGCTGTGTTAAAATCAGGCGGCAGTCTCGCCGCGCGCCAACGCAACCACCCCGCCACGCGCCACTTCCACCAGCCCCACCTCGCGCATCAGCGCAATGAACTGATCCACCTTCGTGGTGGAGCCGGAAATCTCGAACACGAAGCTTTTGGTCGTGGTGTCCACCGGCCGGGCGCGGAAGATATCCGCCAGCCGCAATGCTTCCACCCGCTTCTCGCCCACACCCGCCACTTTCACAAGCGCCAGCTCGCGCTCTATGTGCGGGCCGAGGTCAGACAGATCGGTTACCGAATGCACCGGCACCAGCCGATCGAGCTGCGCCACGATCTGGTCGATCACCGCCGGCGGACCGGACGTGACCACGGTGATCCGTGACACCGCGTGATCATCCGAAACATCAGCCACTGTCAGGCTCTCGATATTGTAGCCGCGCGACGAAAACAGGCCGGTAATACGGCCGAGAACGCCGGCTTCATTGTCGACCAGAATCGACAGCGTATGCCGTTCGGATGGTTCAACCGGGAACAATGGTTTGGGAGCGGATGCCATCAGACCAGCGCCTCCGCCGCCCGGTTTACCTTGCCGGCCACCTGATCCGGGCCCAGTATCATTTCCACATGCGTTGCGCCCGACGGGATCATCGGAAAGCAATTCTCAAGCTTTGCCACCCGGCAATCCACGAACACTGGCCCGTCATGCGCCAGCATGGCGTCGATCCCGGCGTCCAGCTCGTCCAGCGTTTCGATGCAGATGCCTTTCCAGCCATAGGCCTCGGCCAGCTTCACGAAATCCGGCAGGCTGTCAGACCAGCTTTCGGAATAGCGGCCTTCATAGGTTAAATCCTGCCACTGCCGCACCATGCCCATATACTCGTTGTTCAGCACGAACACCTTTACCGGCAGGCGATATTGCGTGGCCGTGGCCAGCTCCTGGATGTTCATTTGGATGCTGGCCTCGCCGGCGATATCGATCACCAGCGCCTTCGGATTGCCGATCTGCGCCCCGATCGCCGCCGGGAGCCCATAGCCCATCGTTCCCAGACCGCCACTGGTCAGCCATTTGTTGGGTGCTTCGAAGCCGAAATATTGCGCCGCCCACATCTGGTGCTGGCCCACTTCGGTGGTGATGATCGGGGCCTTGGCGTGGGTCATCTCCCACAGCCGCTTGACCGCGTGCTGCGGCAGGATCGCGCCGGGCGCCTGTTCATAGGCCAGGCAATCCCGCGCCCGCCAGCTGGCGATCCTCTCCAGCCATGCGTCTGTCACGGCCGGCTTCATGCCGCGCGCGCGCCACAGCTTCACCATATCATCCAGCACATGGCCGACATCGCCTTCGATGCTGAGGTCCACCCGCACCGTCTTGTTGAAGCTGGAGCGATCGATATCGACATGGATTTTCTTCGAATGCGGGGAAAAGCCATCGAGCCGGCCCGTCACCCGGTCATCGAAGCGCGCGCCGAGGCAAACCATCAGGTCGCACTGATTCATCGCCATATTGGCTTCATAGGTGCCGTGCATTCCCAGCATGCCGAGAAACTGCGGGTCAGAGGACGGAAAGGCCCCCAGCCCCATCAGCGTGGACGTAACAGGCGCTTTGGTCAGCCGTGCGAGCTCACGCAGAACCTGTGCTGCACGCGGCCCGGCGTTGATGATGCCGCCGCCGGTGTAGAAAACCGGCCGTTCGGCCACCGCCAGCATTTCGATTGCGGTTTCGATCGCCTTCAGGTCGCCCTTGATCCGGGGCCGATAGGTTTTGTGCACGATGGTGCCGGGCTTCTGGTAGCGCGCCTTGGCGACCTGAACATCTTTCGGAATGTCCACCACAACGGGCCCGGGGCGTCCGGCGGTTGCGATGTGAAACGCCTCGTGCAGCGTGTCGCCAAGCTTTGCCGTGTCCTTCACCAGATAATTGTGCTTGGAACAGTGCCGCGTGATGCCCACGGTATCGCATTCCTGAAAGGCGTCCGTGCCGATCAAATGGGTTGCCACTTGTCCGGTGAGCACAACGATCGGGATTGAATCCATCAGTGCATCGGTGATTCCGGTCACCGCATTTGTGGCTCCCGGACCGCTGGTGACCAGCACCACGCCGGGCTTGCCGGTCGAGCGCGCATAGCCCTCGGCCGCATGCACGGCAGCCTGCTCGTGCCGCACAAGGATGTGCCGAATGCGCGTCTGCCGGAACAGGGCATCGTAAATCGGCAACACCGCGCCGCCGGGATAGCCGAAAATGCTATCCACCCCCAGGTCTGCCAGGGCCTGGACGATGATTTCCGCTCCGCTGATGTCGCGGCCGTGCATGCTCACGCTCCTGCTAGCTGTGGTCCCCAAGAGAGGGATCCGCTGTGGAGCGCGCGGCATAGGCGGCAGGTCGCACCCCTGTCAACCGGGATTTCATTCAAAGATTGCGAGAAAATCCTATAACACGTAATTTAATTTCGTTTTGTGAAATTAAATTGTGCAATTCATGCGACGCTGTTGGCGCCGCGCCGCAAAGCCCACCATGCCAAATCCGGCAATCATCAAGCCCCAGGTGGCTGGCTCCGGGACACCCAGCAACTGCACCATGTCGCGCGCAATCGCACGGTGCACCTGATCGGTGAAATGCACCCCATCGAAGCTGAAAAATCCGCTGCAATTGATTGTGCCGTTGATCACCGGCCGGACGCTGCGGCAGGGGGTAACCGTGTCCAGAGCGGCCGGGAAATTATACGCGGTTGGATCGCTTAACAGCCGACCATAGAAATCATAATAGCTGAAGCGCAGCAGCTTGGCCTGCAGGCCGGGTTCCAGTGAATCGAGGGCAGACTGCAATGCGCCATCGAGCGCGAAGCCCGCTGCTGTGCCCACAGGGTTGCCGGTCACGACAATCGTGCCAGCTCCGATCGCTGAAAGCGTCGTCACGGCGGTTGCAATGTTGCTGGTTGCCAGCGCCACGAATTCCGCTGGCGTGAGCGCGCCGATATCGCCGCTGCCAAGACCGAAGGCATCATTGCCGCCGAAGTTGATGATATAGACGCCGTTGGGATCGCCGACACCGCCGCTTGCGGCAAGATAAGCGCCCAGCTGCTCGGGCATTCCGGGCGTCGGGAAACCGCCGTGTGTCGGCCCCACAGCCCGCGACCCGCCCCAGGCGAAGTTCAGGCCACCCAGCAGGGACGGCGCCGTGGGGCTTCCGGAAAACCGCAGCTGCAAGAGATCGGTATAGTCAAACCCGTTGGAGAAGCGGCCCATGAAATAGCCGTCTGCCGCGGCCGGATTGGCCCCACCCGTCGCCAGAAAGACATTGCCGGCATCCACCAGGCTATCCCCGAACGTATAAATGTTGGTGGCTTGGGCGGTGCTGCCTGCAAGGGCTGCAAGCAACAGCACCGTGCGCATGGCGTTGCGGATAATCATATATCTCTCCCCTTGACCTTGTTAGCCGTGGGCATGCAGCAGCGATTGGGCCGCACGGGCAAGCTGTTGATTTTCGTGCGGCCTTTCAGGCGGCAAGGCGCTCCCGGCGGCGCATGGCGAAGCCGATGGCACCGAAGCCAGCCAGCATCATGCCCCAGGTCGCCGGCTCGGGAATGGTTGCAATCCCCACCTGGCGGCCGATCTCGAGCGCCAGCGCCCGATGCACACCGCGGGTCACGTGGATACCATCGAAGCTGAGGAAATTGCTGCAATCCTGGCCCGGGCCCAGAACTGCAAGGCAGTACATGGTCTGGTCGGTGATCAATCCGGCGGGCAGGCCATAGGCGGTGGGATCGGCGACCAGCGTGTTGAAGAAGCCGAAATAGTCAAAGCGGAAGAGATTGGCGGTGAACATCGGGTTTGCTTCGACGAGGTCGAGCGAGGCATCCAGCGCCGATTGCAGGGCAATGCCTTCCGCCTCCAGCGGATTGGGCACGCCAAGAAGCAGGATATTCTTGGCACCGAAGCTGGAAAGCCCCACCACCGCATTGGTCATATTGGCAACATAGGCGTTGAAAACGGCCGCCTGCGCCGCCGGATCCCCGGCCAGCGACTGGATCAGGTTCACATCATTGTTGCCGAAGTTCAGGATATAGAGCGCGTCGGGATCAAACGCTTGACCGGTGAAGGCCATATAGTTGGAAAACAGCCCGAGCTGGCTCGGCAGGCTGGGGATGGTGCCCAGCATCTGCACATCATCGAACGAGGCGCGCGCACCGCCGACTGCAAAGCTGGTGGCGCCCGGCGTAAAGGGCAGGGGGCCGACATTGAATGCCTGCGTCGGCGCGCCGAAATTGGCATAGCCCAGCTGATCGGCCCAGGTCGGGCCATCGGAAAACCGGCCATACCAATAGCCAAGCGCCGGATCGGGCACCAGATTGCCGGTCGCGTTGGCAACCGTTCCGGCATCGATGAAGCTGTCACCGAAAATCACGAACTGGCTGGGAACATAGGCGTTGGCGGGTATGGAAAACCCGAGCGCAGCCGCTGCTAGCAAGGCGTATTTCATGATCGTCTCCCCTCGATTGAATTGGCGTTAACCAAGAATCGAGAGGAAGATGTCATGCCTCTGCACCGCTGGCAAGCGCCACGGCGGCAAGACGAACATTCCCTTGCTACTGCGATCTTCCGCCGCCGTTGTGCAGGGACTCTCCATCTTCGCTGGCCGCACGATGCCGAGCCCACCCGCCAAGCTGGTTGCGCATCCAGGTCTGCTGCCGCTTGGCATAGCGATATGTATCCAGCCGCCATCGCTCCCGGGCTTCTGCCTCGGACAAAACGCCATCCAGCAGGGCGAGCAGCGGCGGCACGCCGATTGCCCGCATCACCGGCAGCGCCGGCGAAAGCCCGCGGGCGCGCAACCTTGCGGCTTCTTCCAGCGCGCCGGCCGCCCACATTGCCGCCAGACGCGCATCGATCCGGCGCTGCAAAGCGCCACGATCCAGCTCTACCACCCGTGCATCCAGCGCAACATTTTGCCCCAGCCCGCCCTTCGATTGCCGCTTGTGCCAATCGGCCAGCGATCGCCCGGTTGCGCGCATCACTTCCAGCGCACGCGCGTTGCGCTGGCTGTCGTTGGCGTGCAGCCTCGCTGCCATTGCGGCATCCTCTGCTTCCAGCGCGGCGCGCACCGCTTGCGGCGCCATCGCCCTGACCGCCATGCGGACTTCATCGGCCACCGCCGGCACATCGGCAATGCCATCCAGCAGCGTTCGCAGATACAGCCCGGTTCCGCCCACCAGGATCGGCCGTTTTCCTGCATCCCAGGCGCGCGCAATTTCGGCCCGCGCCATCGCGGCCCATTGCGCGGCGGAGCAGGCGTTTGCACCGTCCAGCATCCCGTAGAGACGATGCGGAACGGCAGCTTCATCCGCCGCCGAAGGCCGGGCCGAGAGGATCGGCAAGTCGGCATAGAGCTGGCTTGCGTCTGCATTGATCACGATGTCGTTGCGCTCTCGCGCCATCGCCATTGCGAGAGCGGACTTGCCGCTCGCCGTTGGCCCTGCAATGACCGCCAGCGGAGGTTTTTCACTGCCCATGTCCAGCGCGCTCATCATCACCCTCATCTCGCCAACCGGCTTGTCGCAGGCGGATATCGCCGCGGCAAGCGATGCGCTGCGCGCCGCGGGTGGAATCCTCGCAGGCGGGGCGGCCTTTGATGCGCCCTTTGCCCATGATCTGTTCGTGGAAGGGCTTGCCCAGCCAGTCGCCCGCGCGGCGGTTGAGGTGATTGCGCACGGCTTCGACATCGTGGCGCAAGCCAGCGGCCCACATCGGCTGAAAAGCTTGCTGGTGGCCGACATGGATTCCACCATGATCGGTCAGGAGTGCATCGATGAGCTCGCCGATTTCGCCGGCCTGAAGTCGGAAATCGCCGCCATTACCGAAGCGGCGATGCGGGGTGAGCTCGATTTTGCCGAAGCCCTCGATGCCCGCGTTGCCGCCTTGGCCGGGCTGGACGCGAGCGCCATCCAGCGCTGCCTCGATGAGCGCATTACCCTCACCCCCGGGGCCAGAAGCTTGATTGCCACCATGAAGGCGCAAGGCGCTCGCACCGTGTTGATCTCCGGCGGTTTCACCGCCTTTACGCGCGTGATCGCCGCCAAAATCGGTTTCGATGTGCAATTCGCCAACAGGCTGCATATCGCCGGTGGCAAACTTGCCGGCACGGTGCAAAAGCCGATCGTCGACAGTGCGGTGAAGCGCGCCACGCTGATCGCCGAACGCGCAGCGCTGGGTCTGTCGGCTGATGCAGCGCTGGCCGTGGGCGACGGCGCCAACGACATTCCGATGTTGCAGGAAGCGGGGCTCGGCATTGCCTATCATGCCAAGCCGAAGGCCGCCGCTGCCGCCGACGCCGCCATTCAGGCCGGAACGCTGGAGTCGCTGCTGTGGGCGCAGGGTCTGCCGCGCAGTCGCTGGGTTCAGGATTAGAGGGCGTCGGCCTTTGTTTCGATTGCCGATCCCACAACCCACGCCACCCCGTGCAGAACCAGATGCAGCGCCCCCTGCGCCGCCAGCAGGGCGGCCACCTGGATCGAGGCATCGCCCGTCAGGCTGACGGCGACGGCGGCAAACAGCAGTTCCTTGTTGGGCAGCGGCAGCCTGCCGATGACCATACGCAGAGCGCCCAGCAGAACCCAGGTATGGATATCGACCAATGGCAGCGCCACTATCCACGACAGGGTGATCAAGACATGCTGGCCCAGAACGCGCGCCAGGTGCAGCCAGAACAGCCGCACATTTTCGTGGACCGGAATGCTCATCACCCGGCTGCGGAACAAGAGGATGCCGATATTCAGCACGATCAGCGCGCCAAAGCTGATGACGATCGTCTTCAGGACCGACGGGTCGACGCTTTCGGCAAGAACATCATCACCACCCATGGCCAGCGCAAGGATGAGCAGAAGCAAGGTGGTCAGATTGCCTGCAAGTCCCGACGTGATGGCGACGTCTTTCACCGCCGCAAACGGACTATCGCGCGGATCAAGGCCGGGTCCATCGCCGCGCCCCATGATGCGCTTGGGCGGAACGTCTGGATCGAATTCGATCCCCAGCTTGCGGGTTGCCCAAACCAGCAGATAGGTTTCGCCGGAATAGCTGAACAGTGCCTCGTTCATCACCCGTTTCTTCAGCATCACCGAAAGATCGCGCCAGATCATCGGCCACCAGCGCCAGTAGATCACCCAGTCCACCACCGGCTGCAGGAAATAGGAGCCGATGAACAACAGCCAGAACAGCGGCGTCGTTGGCAGCACGGCGACGATCTCGTCCCAGCCCACATCGAGGATGGCGCGCGCCAGGATCAGCAGGATCAGCGCCGATAGTGCCAGGCTGAACGCCTTCTGCACCCGTTTGCCGGCCGGCGATTCGGTCCACGCTTTGGCGGATTGCGTCCACGCTACCACCCGTTGCGTTGAGGTCTGCCCTTCGCTCATGGTTCGCCGCTAGCGGCCATGCCAGCAAACCGCAACCAGCCCGCAGCGGGCGACTGCTTGCAACGGCATCATCCTTCTCCAGACCAACCCGACTACAGCCAGCCCTTTTTCTTGAACCAGGTGTATGGAAGGATGGCAGAGGCAATCATCAGGCCGATGGCAAAGGGATAGCCCAGCGGCCATTGCAGTTCCGGCATCACTTCGAAGTTCATCCCGTAAATGCTGGCGACCAGCGTTGGCGGCAGGAACACTACGGCCGCCACCGAGAAGATCTTGATGATGGCATTCTGCTCGATCGAAATGCGGCCCATCGAGGCCTCCAGCAGGAAGCCGATATTGGCGCTGAGATAGGTCGCATTCTCCATCAGCGAGACGATATCGCGCGACAGCGTTTTCAACGCCTCGCGGGTGCGCTTGTCCAGCCGCGACCGGCGCTGGGCAAGCCCCTCTTCGGCATCGCTTTCCGCCGGCAGATTGAGAAAGCTGACAATTCGCGCCAGCGTGTGCAGCGTGTCATGCACCTTGTTGACCACGAAATGGGTATCGCCGATCCGCCGCAGGATGCTGCGCAGATCTTCCGCAGTAATCCGCTGGCTGGCCGGTGTGTCGCGCCCGAACACAAGTCCCGACGTGGCATCAATCTGCTCGCTCATCCGTTCCAGAATGTCGGCCACCCGGTCGACAATCAGATCCAGCAGCTTGAGCAGGACCGGCAGCGGAGCCTCCGGCAGCGGATTCTTGTCACACCAGGCGACCATGAGGCGAAAGCTGTGCGGATCGGAATAGCGCAGGGTAATCAACTGCTTGCTTGTGAGAATGAACCCCAGCGGCACAGACGCCGGGCTGTCGCTATCCAACCCCACCACCATCGTTGCGGTCATGAAGCTCACTCCATCCTCCTGATAGGAGCGGCTGGAAGCTTCGATTTCGGCAAGGTCGGAGCGATTCGGCAGGGCCACCCCGATTGCCGCTTCCACCGCTGCGATCTCGATCGGCACAGGGTCCGCCAGATCAATCCATATGGCCCGCTGCAGCGTTAGCGGATCATCGTCGGGAGCAAATGCGGTTCCGCCCTTTTCTCCGGCAAAATAGATGCGCAGCAAGTACTGTCCTCCTGCTGCAGCGCCTAGGCGCAGGCCTTCACTCGCGCAACCGCGGCATCATCTCGATGAAGTTGCAGGGCCGGTGGCGGCTGTCCAACTGGGTCAGCAATATGCCGTCCCATGCATCTTTCACGGCCCCCGGGCTGCCCGGAAGCGCGAAGATATAGGTTCCGCGCGCCACCCCGGCACAGGCGCGCGACTGGATCGTGGAGGTGCCGATCGACTGGAATGAAAGCCAGCGAAACAGCTCGCCGAACCCAGGAATCATCTTGTCGCAAACCGCCTCCACGGCCTCCGGTGTTACATCGCGACCGGTCACTCCAGTGCCGCCGGTGGTGATGATCACGTCAACCAAAGGCTGCTCGATCATGTCTGACAGGGCCTCCACGATCGCATCCACTTCGTCTTTCACGATGGCGCGCGTCGTCATCCGGTGCCCGGCGACCGTCATCCGCTCCAGCAGTGCGTCGCCACTGCGGTCGTCCGCAGGAGTCCGCGTGTCCGAAATGGTCAACAGCCCGATATTGACCGGGATGAAGGTGCGGCTTTCGTCGATCGGCATCAGGGGGTTGCAGTCGGCGCGGGTGTGGGGCGGGGCGGAGGGCTGAGCACCGCCGGCGCTCCGGGCATTCCCGGGAAGCGCGGCCAGAGATTGGCTGAAACAGCCGCCAGGCTGGTCGGCTTTGCCGCGCCACCCGGCTTGTCGGGGGTGCGCGCCTGCTGCTTCAGCTCATACAGCCAATAGTTCCGCAGCACGACTTCCACATAGTGCCGCGTTTCACGAAACGGGATCGATTCCACGAACAACAGCACATCGCCATTGTCTTTCAGCCCGCCGGCGTTCCATTTCTGCACCGAACCGGGCCCGGCATTGTAGGCGGCAATCACCTTGGGCAGCAGCCCCTGCGTGTGGCCGCTGTCGCGCAGCAGCTCCAGATAGCTTTGGCCATATTCCACGTTGAACGAAGGATCGGCCAGAAGATCATCACTGTGCGCCATCTGCGCTGCCTTCGCCAGATCGCGGGCGGTGCCCGGCATCAGCTGCATCAGCCCCTTGGCCCCGGCGCCGGACCGCGCGGTGGTGATAAATTGCGATTCCTGCAGCGCGTGCGCAAAAACCAGATTGCGATCGATGCGCCAGCCGTTGAACGGTCGCCATTCCGGCGTTGGCAGCCGGGCCGCCATCGGCGGCATCATGCCGGGCGGCGGGTTCTGCGCCAGCCAATATTGCGTTGCCGGCAGGTTCAGCCGCGATGCCAGTCGCAGGATCGGCTCATAAAATTCGTTGGAGGTGGTTGCTGCCAGATGCCGCAGCTCGCGATCGGCCAGCGACAATTGTCCGGCTTCGACCAGCGCAACCGCTCGCTGGGCACCGGATTGCGCCTTCAAGGTCGTCCAGTCAGCCTGGATGAAATCGGGCTCCTGCCAATCAATCGCCGGCTCCAGTCCCAGAGCGCGGGCCGCCAGGATTCCGTAAAACCCGGTCTTGTCGCGCGCCAAAGCCGCCTGCAACCGCTCGGTGGCCATGTGTGGGCGGCTGCAGCGCACATGGCTGCGGGCCGCCCAATAGGCGGCGGCAGAGCGCATGTCGGCGCTGGCAAACTGGTTACCGATGGCATCGAAATGCCGGGCCGCGGCTTCGCAGTCATTCTGCCGGAAGCTGGCCAGTCCGGCCACCCAATTGCCCATCGCCGCCCAGTCGCCGGTGCCGTTGGCAGCGCGTGCGCCCAGGCGGCGGGCGCTGGTGTCGTCGCCATCCAGATAGACGTCCCAGGCGGCGCGCTGCGTCCATTCGCTGCGCACTTCGGCGGTCAGGTCCGGGCCGACCCGATCGAGCAAGGGCTCGATTTCCAGCGACCGGTCAGACGAGACAAGCGATCGGGCGCTGGCGATGAAGGCGGCATCGGCACTGCCGCCGCCCTTGGCACTGCGCGGCGCGATCGGCGGGGTCAGCCGAACCGGCACCAGCGTCCGTGTGCGCGCAAGCTGTGGCAGTTCAGTCGCCCCGGCTTTCCGGGCGAGCGCTGCAATCGCCGTTGCTTGCGGTGCCTGCGGATTGGCAATCAGCCAGTCGGTCAGCGGGCCAAGCCCGGCATTGGCACCTTGGGACAGCAGGATTTGCGCCTGTGCGGTTGCATGCAGAGGCCCGCGCGGCATGGCATCCAGCGCGGCGCGGGCGGCAGAAATCCGACCACCGGCAATATCCAGAAAGATGCGGCGATACTGATAGCGTTGCTGTGGCGTCAGCTGCGCCGGCACAGAACGTTCACTGGCTGTGAGCGCGGATGGCACCGGCGGCGCACCCGTTACCCGGTCATCGATGGCGATCGGCGCGGGCGGCAGCTGGGCCATGGCAGGCGACGCCAGCAGCTGGGCCATGGCTGGCGACGCCAGCAGCGAGACGATGAGCAAAAGGCGTGGCGTCATGCGTTCATCCGGCGTTTGAAGGCGAGCAAATCTGCCCATGCTTTGCGTTTGGCATCCGGGCGGCGCAAAAGATAGGCGGGGTTGAAGGTTGGCAGGGCCGGAATTGCGCTGTCGCCCGTGTCATGCACAAGCCAACGGCCGCGCAATGCGGAAATTGCGTCGGTTCCGCTCGTCAGTGTGTGGGTCGGCGTTGTACCAAGCAGCAGCAGCAAGCGCGGCGCAGCCAGCCGGATGTGCGCGCGGGTGAGTGCAAGATCGGCCGCGATCGCATCGGGTGGTGGCGGGCCGGCAATGCGCCGGCGCGGTGCGATGAGGCTGATGTAACAGCGCGTCCGATCCAGCCCGATGGCGGCGAGCATGGCATCCAGCAACACGCCTGCCGGTCCGCTGAAGGGGCGTCCTGTGCGCAAATCTTCGGCGCTTGGCGCTTCGCCCAGGATCATGATGCCGGAAGCCGGATTGCCATCGGCAATGGGTGCCAGCGGCAGAGAATGGCGAACGTCCGCCAGCAGTTCGCCAAGCGTTGCGGCCACGATCGGCGTCGCAACAGCCGGTTGCAGCAATTCCGGCTCCGGCTGGATCGGCGAGGCCATCGACGCGGGCACATAGGCATCGGGTAACAACCAGGACACAGGCGCATCGGACACCAGCGTGTCCACACCAGCCAGCCGCCACCAGACCAGCAGGTCAGTGGCCTCTGCACGATCAATGGGGTCAGGCGCCCCCTCCAGCGCTGGCGCGATTTGCTGCATTGGCCGCGACACTTTACGGGCATGCGACCGTCGTCAAGGGGCGCTAGGGTGTTTTCGGTTGAAAACGGCTGCCTGCGCGACGAATAGAGTCGGAAAGACGACGAGAGGGACATATGACCACACGCGAAGCAATGCCTTATGACCTGGTCATCGTTGGCGGTGGCCCGGCCGGGCTGTCGGCTGCCATTCGTGCCAAGCAGGAGGCGGCCGCCAAGGGGCTGGAGCTTTCGGTGTGCGTGCTGGAAAAGGGGTCCGAAATCGGCGCGCACATTCTGTCGGGTGCGGTGTTCGATCCGCAGGCGCTGGACGAGCTGCTGCCTGACTGGAGGGCGCTGGATTGCCCGATGGGCGAGGTGCCGGTCACGGAAAACCATCACTGGATCCTGGGCGAAGCCAAGGCGTACGAATTTCCGCACGCCCTGCTGCCCAGTTTCATGAACAACGCGGGCACCTACACCGGCAGTCTTGGCAATTTTTGCCGCTGGCTCGCCGGGCAGGCGGAAGCACTTGGCGTTGAGATTTTTCCCGGCTTTGCCGCTGCCGAAGTTCTGTTTCACGATGATGGTTCGGTCAAAGGCGTCGCCACCGGCGATATGGGCGTTGCGAAAGATGGCTCGCACAAGGACAGCTATCAGCCCGGGCTCGAGCTGCACGCGAAATACACCTTCTTTGCCGAAGGCGTGCGCGGGCATCTGTCCAAGCAGCTGATCAGGCGGTTCGACCTGGCGAAAGACAGCCAGCCGCAAGTCTATGGCATCGGCATTAAGGAATTGTGGGATGCCAATCCGGCCGAGCATGTGCCGGGGAAGGTGATCCACACGCAGGGCTGGCCGCTCACGGATGCCAATGGTGGTGGCTTTATTTATCATCAGGCTAACGGGCAAATTGCGCTCGGCTTCGTGGTCTGGCTCAACTATTCCAATCCCTATTTGTCGCCGTTTGACGAAATGCAGCGCTGGAAGACGCATCCGGCGATCCGCAAGATGCTCGAAGGTGGCCGGCGGGTGTCTTATGGCGCGCGCGCGATCAACGACGGCGGCTGGCAATCGGTACCAAAGCTGACGTTCCCCGGCGGCGCGCTGATCGGCTGTTCAGCGGGCTTCGTGAATGTTCCGCGCATCAAGGGCAGCCACACCGCGATGAAAACCGGAATGATGGCGGCCGAAGCGGCCGTGGAGGCCATCGCCAGCCAGCGGCAGAATGACGAGCTGTTGGCCTATGGCAAGGCCTATGAGGCAAGTTGGGTGTATGAAGAGCTGCGTCTGGTGCGCAACACCCTGCCGGCGGTGGAAAAATTCGGCAATATGCTGGGCACGTTGATCGCCGGCGTTACCATGTGGGCCGAGCATCTGGGGCTGCGTATGCCCTTCACTTTGGGTCACCATCCCGATCACGAACAGCTGAAGCGCAAGGAGACGGTGCAGAAAATCGTCTATCCCAAGCCTGATGGAGTCATCAGCTTCGACAAGCTGACATCGGTGTTTCTTTCCAACACCAACCACGAGGAAGACCAGCCGGTTCACCTGACCTTGAAAGACCCTTCGGTGCCGGTCGCAATCAACCTCCCGCTGTATGACGAGCCGGCGCAACGCTATTGCCCGGCTGGCGTGTACGAAATTGTCGGCCAGGATGTTGGCGAGCCGCGCTTGCAGATAAACGCGCAGAATTGCGTGCATTGCAAAACGTGCGACATCAAGGATCCGACGCAGAATATCGAATGGGTGGTGCCAGAGGGCGGCGGGGGGCCGAACTACCCGAATATGTGAGCGAAGGCGGCCGTGATTGGTGCGCAGAGCACCAACTCACGGACTCGCCGCAGCGCTCGGGCGGCGTGCGATTGTCCGTAGCACGGCAATCGACACGACCGACGGCGTGGCTTTGCCACGCTCGTACTTTCCTCTTTCCAGTCTTTGATCCGCTCCTGCGGACTCGTGGGCTTTGCCGCGCTAAACCAGCCGGTTCCCCGCCTCGTCCATGAGCACTTCGCGACGTCCAACATGGTCCGGTGCACTGACCAGCCCCATATCCTCCATCTGCTCGATCAGCCGCGCCGCCGAATTGTAGCCGACCCTGAGCGACCGCTGCAGATAGGAAATCGTTGCCTTTCTGGACGTCGCCACAACCTGAATCGCCTGTTGCAGCGCGTCGCCCTCGCCAGCGGCCGCACCGCCGGCCCCGCCGCGCGGAGAAGGTCCGGCGCTTGCGCCCGCCCCCTCGAACGCGTCCGGCCCGTCCGGCTCTTCGGTCACCCCGTCCAGATAGTCCGGCGACCCTTGCGCCTTCCAGTGCCTGGCGACCGCTTCCACTTCCTCGTCGGATACGAACGGGCCGTGCACCCGTGTCACCTGCTTGCCGCCCGGCATATAGAGCATGTCACCCTTGCCTAGCAGCTGCTCGGCGCCTTGCTCACCCAATATGGTGCGACTGTCGATCTTGCTGGTCACCTGGAAGCTGATCCGGGTCGGCAGGTTTGCCTTGATAACGCCGGTGATGACGTCGACCGAGGGCCGCTGCGTTGCCATGATCAGATGGATACCGGCGGCGCGCGCCTTCTGCGCCAGTCGCTGTATCAGGAACTCCACCTCCTTGCCGGCCGTCATCATGAGGTCGGCCAGCTCGTCCACCACCACCACGATCAGCGGCAGCGGCTCCAGCGGCAGCGTAACCTCCTCGAACTCCGGCTTGCCCTCCGCATCCCAGCCGGTCTGCACCCGCTTGGTGAAGCTGTTGCCGCCACGGATCGCTTCGCGCACCTTCTCATTGTAGCCGGAGAGCGAGCGCACATTGATGTGCGCCATGTTGCGATAGCGCTCCTCCATCTGCTCGACCGCCCATTTCAGCGCGCGAATGGCCTTGGCCGGCTCGGTCACGACTGGCGCAAGCAAATGCGGAATCTCGTCATAAACGGACAATTCCAGCATCTTGGGATCGATCATGATCATCCGGCACTGGTCCGGCCGCAGCCGATACAGCAGCGACAGGATCATTGCGTTCAGACCAACCGATTTGCCGCTGCCTGTGGTGCCGGCGATCAACAGGTGCGGCATGGGAGCAAGATCAACGATCACTGGTCCGCCTGAAATGTCCTTGCCCAGGATGATCGGCAACGTGCCCGTTGAAGCTTGAAAGGCATCAGCCGCCACCAGCTCGGACAGCGACACCATTTCACGCCGCATATTGGGCAATTCGATCCCGATCACGTTGCGCCCCGGGATCACCGCCACTCGCGCCGATATCGCACTCATCGAGCGCGCGATGTCATCCGCCAGTCCGATCACCCGGCTTGCCTTGATGCCGGGGGCCGGCTCCAATTCATACAGGGTGACGACCGGCCCCTGCGCCAGGCCTACAATGCGTCCCTTAACGCCGAAATCATCGAGCACCGATTCCAGCAGGCGCGCATTTTGCTCCAGCGCGGCCGGATCGATCCCCTGCGCCTGGTTGCGCGGCGGGGGCTTCAGAAGGGACAGAGCAGGGAGGTCTGCCCGGTCGCCCAGTTGCAGGGCTGGTTGGCGATCGGGCGCCGCGCGCCGCTGGGCCGGCGGGGCAGCCGGGCCGGCAATGCGCCGGGCCGGGGCATCGCCATCCTCTGGCGCAGACGCAGCGATCCGCGGCGCGCGCGGCGCCGGAGCAGAATAGGGCGTATCCGCTTCGCTCACATCGGATGCCGGCGCGCGGCGGAACAAACCGCCAAGAGCCGCAAACTCTGCCCGGCTTGGCCCAAGGCCGAGGATCAGAAGGGCAAGCGACAAGGCCCCCGCCAGAATGGCAGCCAGCAAGGCCACCACTGCCGGGTCGGCACTAGCCGGCAAGGGCAGGGCGGCCACGGCCTTTGCCATGGCAAGCCCCACCGTGCCGCCGCTGCCCGAATCAATCAGCCCAACCGGCGACGGCCAGGCCAGCCCCAAAGACACCGAACCGGCCACTATCGCCGCCAGTGTGAGCAGCAAACCTCGCCTGCGATGCAGCAGCGGCCTTGCAACGATCAGCCGCACCCCCCACACGAAAAACAGCGGCACCAGCAGAACGGATGCCAGACCGAAACCCTGCAAAGCGAAATCAGCCAACCAGGCACCCGGCATCCCAAGCATATTTTGCGGTGCCAGATCGGTTGCGCTGTTGAAGGAGGGATCCTCCGGTCGATAACTTGCCAGTGCGGCGGCGAGCGACAGGGAAAGCAGCACCAACAAAAGCCCAGCCATAATGCGAGCGGAGGCGCGAACAAGGCGCGAAAGTTTTTCGGCGAGCGACGGCCCCGACTTTTCATCCGCCGCGGGCGCTTTGCCACGGCGCTTCCAGGGAGCAGCGTCAAACAGCGATTGCGCAGCAGTGGCCATGAAATGCATCATGCCGCGACCCGGCGCGAGCGGTCAAGCAGATGTTCACCTTCTGTGCCGACATCGCAACACTGGCTGCCTTTTTGGCTCGGTTGCACGAGAGCGCAAAAAAGGCCCGGAGAATGATCTCCGGGCCTGAAGGCGTTAGGACCATGGAAGTCCTGAAGCGAGCACAGGAGCCCGAAGGCACCCTCGCTAGCCTTTCAAGTCTCGTGCCAAGTGACTGTCAGATGCATCGGGCTTTGCGAATGGCATGCAAACCCCGCACGAATTGCATAATATTTCGGCAACTCGTGCAGTGTCTCCCCCACCTGCCTTGAAAAAAGGCAGGTGGGGCGTGGCAAAGGTCGCACTTGGGTCTCGCGCATAGGCAGGCTATGCCAGCATTATGACACAGCAAACGGCAGATATTCTCATAGTTGGTGGCGGGCTGGTCGGGCAGACTCTGGCCCTTGCGCTTGCCGCCCAGGACTTTTCCGTGATCGTCATCGAGCGCGCCGACCCGCAAGCGCATCTTGCCCCCGCGTTTGATGGCCGCGCATCGGCCATTGCCAGTTCCACCGGGCGTATGCTGCGAGTGCTGGGCCTGGCCGATCTGTTCGAGCGCGAGGGTTGCGCCATTCGCGCCATTCGCGTGACCGATGGCCTGTCGCCGCTGCATCTGCACTTTGACAGTGAAGAGGCAACGCCTGCCGAGCCGCTGGGGACGATGCTGGAAAATCGTGCCTTACGGACAGCGCTTCTGGAGCGGGTGCGCGCGCAGCCCAATATTGCGCTGGTGGCCCCGGCGGAAATCGTGAGTGTCGTGCGCGATTCGGTGAGCGCCCGCATCACGCTTGCCGATGGCCGGCTGTTTTCCGCTCCTGTTATCATCGCGGCGGATGGCCGCCGCAGCGCGCTTCGCGAGCAGGCGGGCATCCGGATTGCCCAGTGGCGCTATGATGCCGCTGCTATCGTCACCATGCTTTCGCACGAGCTGCCGCACGATCATGTGGCATCCGAGCTATTCTATCCGGCCGGTCCTTTCGCCCAGCTGCCGATGCGGGATCTGGCCGACGGCACGCACCGATCGGCGCTGGTGTGGACCGTGCGGGCCGCCGATGCCGCCGGTGTCATGCAGCTTGGGCCACGGGCCTTGGCTGCCGAGGCGGAAAAGCGCATGGGCAGCTTTCTCGGCCGGATTGCTCTGATCGCGCCGGCGGCCAGCTATCCCCTAGGGCTGCACCACGCCGAACGTTACTCCAGCCAGCGGCTGATCCTGGTGGGTGATGCGGCGCACGGGATCCACCCGATAGCCGGCCAGGGGCTCAACATGGGGCTGCGCGATGTGGCCGCACTGGCCCAGACGCTCACCGAAGCCAGTCGCATCGGCGAAGACCTTGGCGCCCCGGACGTTGCCGAGCGGTATGAGCGGTGGCGCCGTGCCGACAATGCCGCTGTCGCTATCGCAACCGACGGGCTGGCACGGCTGTTTGCGGTTCCCGGGAAGCCCGCTGCCGCGCTGCGGCGCACAGGGCTTGCGGTGGTCAATCATATTCCGCCGTTGCGGCGCGCCTTCATGGCGGTTGCGCGAGGTGAAGCCGGAACCTTGCCGCCGCTGCTGCGCGGAGAATTGGGGTAGGCGCCGTCAGGCCGTCGGCATATCGTCCGTCGGGGCGGCCTCTTCCGGCAACATGATCGGCACGCCATCGCGCACCGGATAGGCAAGCTTTGCCATCGGCGAAACAAGCCGGCCTGCCGATTCATCCCACACCAGCGGGCCGCGGGTCAGCGGGCAGACCAGTATCTCCAGCAGGCGCGGATCCGGCGCACCGTGTGCCCGGGTCACTGCAGCGTGCCTTCGCCGGATGCCCCGCCAGCCCCTTGCGCAAAGGTCATCAGCGCGGTCAGGGTGGATGCGCGTTCCGGCAGGCTCATCGCTTCCAGCAGCGCCTGCCGTTCGATGCTGTCCAGCGGGCAGACAACGGAAAGGGTGTTGACGAGGCCCTCATCGTCGGCGCTGCTCACCGCGTCCCAATCAGCCGAAAGATCCTGCACTTCCAGATAGGATTTCAGTGTGGATTCCAGACTGGCACGGACAATCGGCGCCAGCGGCTGTGGTGGGCTCCAGTCCGACTCGAAGGGCAAATAATCCGGCTCCGCCTGGCGATACGGCGTTGTGGCGGGCAATTCCCGAACAATGCGAAAGCGGATAAGCCCGGCAAGCGCAATCAGGATGCGGCCATCACCCGTCTCGCTATACTGTGTGATGCGGCCCAGCCCCCCAACATCGAACAGGGGAGGGCGATCCGCCTTCCAGTCGCCTTTCGGCTGGATGATGCCAATCATATGGTCCCCCGCCATGGCGTCCTTCACCATTGCCAGATAGCGCGGTTCGAAAATGTTGAGCGGCATGATCGCACGCGGCAGCAGGATTGCCCCGCCCAGCGGGAACAGGCGAACCCGCCCCGGCAGCTCTGACAAGATCGCTGGCGGGTGCATCAGCTGAACAGGATGGCCGAAAGCCGCCGCCGCAATGCGGCCGACCAGGGGTCGGCAAGCCCCACGGCCTCGATCAGCTTCAGAAGCTGGGCCCGCGCCGCGCCGTCGTTCCAGGCCGGATCGGCGGCGATGGCGGTCAGCAGTTGCCCGGCGGCGGCATCGCGATCTCCGGCGGCAAACAGGGCCTTGGCCATTTCGATTCGCGCTTCATGGTCGGTTGGATCGGCGGTGATGCGCGCCTCCATGGCGGCTGTTTCGGAAGGGTCGGCGGCCGCCTTGGCCAGCTCAAGCATCGCGCGTGCCCGGACGACAGCCGCAGCCTTGCTGTCCGCCGGGGTAGCCGCAAGCGCCGACTCCGCTCCTGCCGTTTGCCCAAGGGCAAGCAATGCCAGCGCATAACCGGCAATGATGTCATCGCGATCGGGTGCCTCGCGCGCCAGGGCCGCAAAGGCATCAGCGGCCGCCGCTGCTTCTCCCCCGTCCAGCAGGGCCTGCGCTTGCGCCACCAGCTGATCCAGCCCGATATCGTCTTCCGTCGGCGGCAACCCTGCCAGCAACTTCTCGATGAACGCCTTGACCTCGCGTTCGCTTTTCACGCCCACAAAGCCATCAACCGGCTGCCCGCCCACGAAGGCATAGACGGTGGGCACGGATTGCACCCGAAACTGCTCGGCGATGATGCGGTTCTGATCGATATCGATCACCACCTGTTTCGCCCGGCCCCCGCCGATTTCAGCAACCGCCTTGTCGATGATCGGTGCCAGCTGCTTGCACGGTCCGCACCATTCGGCCGTGAAGCGCACCAGAACAACATTGGAGAGGGACGCTTCGACCACGTCGCGGCGAAAGGCTTCGATGCTTTCGCGCTCCTGGGGGCTCATCGAAAGGCTGG
The DNA here is from genome assembly GCA_020693225.1 of Sandarakinorhabdus sp. Classification (GTDB taxonomy): domain Bacteria; phylum Pseudomonadota; class Alphaproteobacteria; order Sphingomonadales; family Sphingomonadaceae; genus Sandaracinobacteroides. The sequence goes on from JAIMJL010000054.1 coordinate 19,902, forward strand.
CCAAGGCGGTTTCTCCGGTCGGTTGATAGGCAGAATGCATATGGCGGTGCTGTGATGATTCTGAAAGGGGCTTGCGCGGTCGCACCAAGCTAGGCTAACAGCCCGGCCTCACCCAGTTGGCGTTTGCGCCAGCATCGCGAAGCGGGCGTAGCTCAGGGGTA
>JAIMJL010000055.1:0-10890 GCA_020693225.1 Sandarakinorhabdus sp.
GGAAGACCACCACGTTGATAGGCCGGATGTGTAAGTGGAGTAATCCATTCAGCTAACCGGTCCTAATTGCTCTATTCGCACTTGATGAGTCCCATCATCAACAGCAGCGTTGCCGAGCACGAAAGTGCTAAAACAATGGCTCTGTACGATTATGCTGAAACCATGCGGTATCAGCTGATGCACGGTATCGATTTGAACCCAATCCCCTTTGTGCACCCGCTTCTTAGCTTGGTGGTCATAGCGTCTGTGACCCACCCGATCCCATCCCGAACTCGGCCGTGAAACCAGACAGCGCCAATGGTACTGCCGCTCAAGCGTCGGAAGAGTAGGACGCCGCCAGGCTTAGCAGCGCGTGCACAAGAGAATTGGTTCCTGAAAAACCCAAACACATGTCAAACAACAATATTTCCGGCCTTGCGGCCGCGCCGCTCAAGACGCCGCGCCCCCGCCCAGGCTTGTCGCGGGGTGGAGCAGCCCGGTAGCTCGTCAGGCTCATAACCTGAAGGTCGTTGGTTCAAATCCAGCCCCCGCAACCAGTTCAACCATATCCAGTGTCAGCTTTGGCACATGCATTTTTGCTCTGTCAGCTTTTGCCCTGTCGGCGGAAGCTCCATCCGATGCTGGCCATCTTGCCCTCGCTCGACTGCGAGACGAGCAGCAGCTGCTGGATCTGGTGCATCTCCCCTTCGCTGTCGATCAACAGGCTCGGCTCTACCGACAGGGTGCCGGGCGCGCTGTTGAAGCTTGCGCGGAACGCCCACGCGGCGCGATCCTGCGGCCTTCCGGCTGGCATATTGATCAAGGCGCCCCGACCGTCTTGCGTGACTGTTGCCTCGCATCCCAGGCCAAGGTGAAAGCGGATGGCGATGCTGTGCGTGTCGCGGCGTGCGGCCAGGGCCAGCCCTGCCTTGGCGGGGACCAGCTGGTCTTCACCGCGCAAGTCCTGGCCATCTGCTGACAGATACAAGCGGCGGACATGGTCATAGCCGAAGCGCCGACGATAACCATCGTGCCGCGCCTCCAGCCAGTGGCCTTCACTGCTAGAACGGCTTTCTGCCAGCACTTCTTCTACACCGCCCAGCTTGCGTGGGCCACCGTCGGCAAGCCGGCTGCTGTTGGTATCCGCCAGCACGAGCGCGCTGTGCCCGGCGGTGGATCGAAGACCCATCACCAGGTCACTGGGAAAGGCGCGTGCGCCCTCTGTTGCGCCCCCGCGCTCGCCGCCACAGCTGACGATCAGCATTCGCGGGCCATCGCTCATCGTGATGGCAAGGGTGGAGGCGTGCGCCGTGTCGCTCAGCCTTGCGGGCGGGGGCGGGCAAGCGTCCATCACCAGCAGCGTGTTGCCGGCAGCCATGCGCTGAAAGCCGGAACGGCGCTCGATGGTCTTGCCGGATTTCGGCGCCAGCCGCGCCATTTGCGCCAAAGTGGGTTGCCCGCCGTGCCAGGGACTGGGCAGCCCGTTTCCCATGCTGAGCGCGGACAGGCCAGAGCGCACCCGTGCCAGCGCTGATGCCACCACCGCCGCCGGCCGCAGCCCGCGCGCCAGATAGAATTGTTCCAGGGTCAACAACAGATCGCCCACCCGCGCCAGATCATAGGGCGAGCGGCTGGCCGGGGTGCCGTCTTCCCGCAACAGGGTATCGAGCGTTGCCGCCAGCATGGCTTCCGCCTTCGCCTGCCGATCGTCGCCGCCTGGCAGCAGCAGCGCCGCTCCGAGCAGCCCGGCAAGCGCCTCGGCCTTTGCGAAGCCTTCCGGCATGCGAGGCGTGGCCCGGTCCAGATGGCGCGCCCAGCGGGCGATGCCATTCAGCACGGCGGAGCGGTGAATATGATCATGCCCCGGCATGACCAGCGGCGCATGGGCGATCGCCATCAGGATGCGCCTACCCGTTAATTGAGGCGCCCAGGCGGCCTCATCATAGTCGTGATAGCGTTCCAGCCAGCGATGGGTTAACGCCTCGACGCGGGCCACTTCGGCGGCTGCCAGCGGCTGAACGCTGGCGATATCGCGCAACCAGCCCCAGCTGTGCACCCAATGCACCCATGCCTGCGGCGCGGCGGGTGATCCGAATTTCGCCTCGGCCATGGCCTCGCCATACCCGGCCAGGAACAACCGCCCGCCTTTCAGGCGCGCGCCGGTCTTGGTGTCGCCAGCGACCGGGTCTTCCGGCACCGCCAGAAGCTTCAGCGGAAAGCGACCTTTCAGCCGCATCCGGTGGATCGGTGAGGCGAAAGACAGCCGATCGATGCGATCCGAAAGCCGCTCGACAAGCGAGGGGCCGCGGTCGCCATGATCCCGCGTCAGCCGCAGGGCCTCGGTCTCGCCTTCCGGCGGGGCGCTGCTGGAAGGATCGTCAGCCACCGGTGCGCAAGGCCGCAATATTGCCGGCATAAGCGGCAGCGCCGCCGCGGAAGCTCGCCGTTCCGGCAACCAGCACATCGGCGCCGGACGCGATCACCCGCGCGGCATTGGAGGCATCGATGCCGCCATCCACTTCCAGATCAATGGCCCGGCCGGTTCGCTCGATCCGTTCGCGGATGGCGGCAATTTTCGGCAGCGCGCTTTCAATGAAGCTTTGCCCGCCAAAGCCGGGATTAACCGACATCACCAGCACGAGATCGACCAGATCCATCACATGATCCAGAACCGCCAGCGGGGTTGCCGGATTGAGAACAACGCCGGCCCGCTTGCCGAGTGCGCGAATACGCATGAGGGTGCGGTGCAGGTGCGGGCTCGCCTCCGGATGCACGGAGAGGATGTCGGCGCCCGCTTCGGCGAAGGCTTCCACCAGGGCATCTGCCGGAGACACCATCAGATGCACATCGAAGGGCTTGTCTGTCCACGGGCGCAGCGCCTTTGCCACCATCGGGCCGATGGTGAGGTTGGGAACGAAATGATTGTCCATCACATCGATGTGAATATAATCTGCGCCGGCGGCATCGATTGCTCGCACCTCGTCTCCCAGCCTGGCGAAATCGGCAGACAGCAGCGAGGGAGCGATCTTGACGGGGCGAGGATGCGGCATTTTCGATTCGTAGCGATTGCGGGCTGCTTCGCCAAGCCCGCTGGCGTTGTTCGCCAGCAATTCAGCCGGCTATTGCGGCATCCTGCTGCGCTGCGCCAGCCTGGCCGAGGCCTGGGCCACGATGGCGCGCTGTTGCTGGCCCGATGCCGCCGGCCAGGCGGCGATTTCGGCCAGCGTACGACCGCAACCGGTGCACAAATCGCCTTCCAGCACGCAAATGCTGCGACAGGGTGATGCAACGGCGCTCTGGTCGGATTTCGGCACAAAGTCTCCTTGTCCCGTCTTGTGGCTGTCATGCAAGAGGGGCACAGGCGCACAGGCTATGCAGAGGGGAATGACAATGGGTTCAGCGGATTTGGCGGGTTTGGCAATCGACCGCAGGGCCGTGCTGGGCGGTCTCGGCTTGATCGGTGCTGCGCCCGCCTTCGCGCAACTGGGCGGCGGCACGCCGCTGGTCGATTATCCCTTCCAGCTGGGCGTGGCGGCTGGAGACCCCGATGCCAGCGGTTTCGTGATCTGGACGCGCCTGGCCCCGCGCCCGTTGGAGCCGGGCAGCGGATTGCCGCGCCGACCGGTTGCGGTGCGGTATGAGGTTTCGGAAACCGCCAGCTTCGCCAAGCTGGCGGCCGAAGGCGAAGCACTCGCGCGGCCCGAACTCGGCCACAGCGTGCATGTCACGCTCACCGGCCTGCAGTCCGGACGGCCCTATTTCTATCGCTTCATTGCCGGCGGCGAGCGATCGGGCACCGGGCGCGCGAAGACGCTTCCGGCGACAGGCGCGGCGCTGGACAAGGTGCGCCTCGGCGTCGCCGGGTGCCAGGACTATCAGGCGGGTCTGTACACGGCCTGGCGGCATCTTTCCCGCGAGGATGCCGATGCCATCTTTTTCTATGGCGACTATATTTATGAATATGGCCCGCGCGCGTCGTTGTTCAGCTGGGAAAGCGGCGAAACCGTGCCCAGCGTTCGCCAGCATAACAACGCGGAAGTGTTTTCGCTGGACGACTATCGCCGCCGCTATACGCAAACGCGGCTCGATCTCGACCTGCAGGCCGGCCATGCGGCGGCGGCCTGGCTGTGCAGCCTGGACGATCACGAGGTGGACAACAATTGGGTGGGCGACATCGACCAGGAGGGAACGCCGCCCGAGCTGTTCCAGCTGCGCCGCAACATGGCGATGCAGGCCTGGTATGAGTTCATGCCGGTGCGCGCCGACGCCTTGCCGCGCGGCGGCTTCTCCGGCCCCTGGCGGCAGTATCGCTTCGGGCAGTTGCTGGATGCCCGCATGTTGAATACGCGCAATCACCGCAGCGATCAGCCCTGCAACGACCGCTTCGGCAGCTGGTGCGACGGCGTGAAAGACCCGAAGGCCGAAGTGCTGGGCCGGGCACAGGAGGACTGGCTGGTGAAGGGGCTGACCGATCGCCCTGCCACCTGGAACGCACTGCTGCAGCAGATCATGGTGATGGACCTAGACCGCGCTCGCGGCGAGCAGAAGAGCATCAACACCGACAGCTGGGCCGGCTATCTGGCCCCGCGCGACAGGCTGCTGCAGCGGTTGCAGCGGACGCCCAATCTGATCGTGCTGACCGGCGACGAGCATCAGCATTATGCCGGCGAAGTGCGCGCATCGGGTGCGGCGCCGGAAAGCCGCCCGAGCGCGATCGAATTTGTGACCAGCTCCATCAGCTCCGGGTCGGACGGGCCGGGCGTGCGACGCGAGCATGCCGCCATCCTGCAGCGCAATCCGGGGCTGAAATATGTCCGCGACGAGCGCGGCTATACAATGATGACCGTGGCGCCCGAGGCCTGGACGGCGGAGATGAAAACCGTGAGCACGGTGCGCGCACCCGGCGGCACGCTGGCCACAGCCGCCACCTTCCGGGTTCCGGCCGGCGGCACCCCCCGGCTGGAGATTGCCTGATGCGCGCGCGTTTCAGCAGCTTCGATGGCACCGAGATCGCCTTCACGCAGATGGGCGATGGCCCGCCCCTGTTGCTGCTGCACGGCCTGTTTTCCAGCGCCGAGACGAACTGGATCCGCTATGGCACCGCCCGTCGCCTGGTGGAATCAGGGTTCCGGCTGATCCTGCCGGATTTTCGCGGCCATGGCGAAAGCGGCTGCCCGCAAGCCGCGGAAAACTGGCCGGCGGATGTTCTGGCACAGGATATGGAGGCGCTGATCGCTCATCTGGGGCTGGGGCCTGAGTGTATTCCTTGCGGCTATTCGCTTGGTGCCCGCACGGTGGTGCGCCTGCTGGCGCGCGGACTGCGGCCACGCGCGGCCATCGTCTGCGGCATGGGCCTGCAGGGGATCATCGGCGGCGCGGCGCGCGGCGAATGGTTCATCCGGATGATCGAAGGCCGCGGCAGCTGGCCGCGTGGGTCCGGGGAATATGTGGCGGAGGCGTTCATGACCGCCAATGTCGGCAACCCGGAGGCCATGATTCACTTGTTGCGCGGGCAACAGAGCACGGCGACCGAGATGCTGGCCACCCTCAACCTGCCGATCGCCATCGTCTGCGGGGCAGACGACCAGGACAATGGATCAGCCGCCGAGCTGGCCGCCGCTCTGCCTGACGCCCGCTACCGGGAAATTCCCGGAACGCACATGAGCGCCGTGACCCGCCCGGAGCTGGCGGCAGCCATCACCGAATCGGCGACCATGGCTTGAACGATCCCTCTTCCCCGGCGCCCGAATTCGCGCCAGACTTCGCGCCAGACCGGGAAAAACGGAGGCATTGGGAACAGGTGCAACTGAGACGATTGCGGACAGTGGCTTCTGGCATCGCGCTGCTCATGCTTGCGGCGTGCGGTGACGGCGCGGTGAACCCGGCCCCGCCCCGGGTCACGACGCCAGCCGAGGTGCCCAAGCCGCTGTCGCGGATCACCGTCCCGGTGTCGGCGCCGGTGGCCGATCTGGAGCGGCTGGTGAATGCGCAGGTGCCGAAAAGCCTGCTCTCGATCGACCGGCAGGAGGATGCCTGCATTCCGGCGGCGAAACTCACCGTCTGTCTGAAGCACAAGCAGCCCTGCAAGGGCGAGGCTTGCAAGGCGGTGCCCTGTGCGGTGGGCTTTCAGAAGGCGAAGATCATTCCCAGCATCAGCTGCCGCATTGTTGGCGAGGTAACCCGCGGGCCGATCCGGCTGACGGGCAAGGGCGATGTCATCCAACTGCGCATGCCGGTGCAGGCGGATATCCGCGCGCAGGATGTCGGCAAGATTATCCGGCAGGAAACCGCGACCGCCGCCGCCGAGGTGCGCGCCACCATAGCGCTTGGCCTGCGGCGCGATTGGCAGCCGACTGCCAGGGTCGATATCGACTACAACTGGACGCAAAAGCCGGGGATCGACATCCTGGGCAAGCGGATCACCTTTGCCGGCAAGGCCGATCCCAAACTGCAGAAGGTGATTTCGGGGCTGGAGGCGGAACTGCCGAACCATCTGGTGCAGCTCGGACTGCCGAAGTTGATCGCCGGCGCGTGGGAAAAGGGCTTCACTTCGGTTTCGCTCAACCGGCAGAACCCGGAAGTCTGGATGCGGATTACCCCGCAGCGGCTTGGGGTCGGCGGCTACCGCATCGAAGGGGACAGCATCATTCTGACCCTTGGCATGGAGGCGATGACGGAGACCTTCCTCGGCAACCGCCCGCCTGACCCCGATCCCATCCCCCTGCCACCGCAGGCCATGTTCACCGACCCAAGCGGCCTGCGCTTCCATCTGCCGGTCGTGGCCGACTATGCCGAGCTGGAGCCGGTGCTGGAAAAGGCGCTGCGCAAGCTGGCAAGCAAACCCATCATGGTGCCGGTGGTCGGCGAGGTGAATGTCGCGTTTGGCAAGCCGACGATCTACACCACCGCAGGCGATCGGCTGGCCATCGGGCTGCCGATCGAAGCGGGAGTCGGCACAGGCGCATTGAACACCAAGGGGGTCGTCTGGCTCACAGGCAAGCCGTGGAATGCCCCCAACAGCCAGAAAGTGCTGGTGCAGGATCTGCAGGTCGCGGGCAAGAGCGCGGATCTATCGGGCAATCTGCTGATTGGCGTGGCCCGCTCCCCCGCCGTGACCGCCGAGCTGGAGACCGCCATAGCGCAGAATTTTGACAAGGATCTCGCCAAGCTGATGGTGAAGATCCACAAGGCGCTCGCCGACAAGCAGGTGGGCGATTTCCAGCTTTCCGCGGAAGTCACCGAAGTGCGGCACGGGGTGGTGACGCCGGTGGGGCAGGGGCTGTATCTTCCGGTCGAGGCGTTCGGGCGCGCGCAGCTGCGCTATCGCCCGCGCGAGGCGGTGGCGGCTAGCCGCCAGACCAGCTTGGCAACCGGCGCGGCGCCTGCACCGTAAGCAGAAGCGCAAATCCTGCCGCAAGCAGCAGAAACACGCCGATGAAACCGCCTTGTTGTGATTGTGTCGCCAAAGTTCCCCACGCCACCAGCATCGGCCCCATCCACATGGTCGCCGTTCCCGAAAGGGCATAAAGGCCAAAAAAGCTGCCGGTCCGTTCCGGGCGTACCAGATAGGTTAGCAGCGTCCGCGAAGAGGCATAGGCAGCGGTGATGGCAACCGCTGCAAGGCAGGCAGCCGCGATGAAGCCAAGCTCTGGCCAGGTGGTGAACATGGGGCCATCCCAGAGCGGAGCGCGGTCGGCAGGGTCGAACGGTAGCCCGTAGATGCGCCGCGGGTTGGTCAGCAGCATTCCGAGAAGGGCAAAGCCGGTGAGAGTGATTTCCAGAAGGACAGCCGGTTTCGGGCCGATGCGCGGATCGAGCCGACCGGCAAGAAGCCCGCCGAGAACCGCGAAGATCGAAAGAATGATGCCATAGGCCAGCATTTCCAACGTGCCCCAGCCCATCGTGCCGGCCGCCAGAACGCCACCGAACAGCAGAATTGCCGTCTTGCCATCGGCATAGATCATGCGGGCGAACAGGAATCGCGTAGCCTGCTTTTCCTGCCGCAGTTCGCGCACCATCGCCCGCAGATCCGCAAGTCCGTGGGACAGCGCGCTTCCCATCCGCTCGCCGCTGGACCGGACATCCGGCACACCCAATAGAATGCAGGCAAGGCCGATGCACAGGCTTGCTGCCACGATCGGCCCTGCCAACCGCGCCGGTTCATAGGCAGCCGAATCGATCCCGAACAACGGCGCGGTCGGCACCCAGGCCCAATCGACCGATCCGGGCAGCGAAAAGGCCCACAACACGAAAACCAGCATCAGCACCGAGCAGAAGTTCCCCAGTGCCAGCCCCAGCCCCGAAGCCTGCGCCGCCTTTGCACCGGCCGCGGGTAGCAGCAGCGCGTTGTGAAACACCTCGGTCCAGGCAAACAAAAGCTGCCCGGCCGCCACGATCAGCAGCACAGCGAACGGTCCGATCGGCCCGCCGGGCATCACCCACCAAAGCACCACATGCAGCGGCAGCATCAGCAGGACGGTAACGGTCAACATCGGCTTGCGCGGCCCCATCCGATCCACCACAACGCCCAGCAGCGGCGCGGTCAGCGCAACCATCCAGCCGGCAATCTGCCCCGCCTGCGCCACCAATGCCTGTCCTGCCACAGGCGTCTCTGCCACCGTAGACACATAATAGGGCATGAAAACATAGATGGTGATGAGGATCACCGCTGGATTGCGGAAGCCCTCGAACGCCGCCCAAGCGACTGCCGAAAGCGGCAGTCCAGAGCGGCCTTCGGTGGCGTTCAGAAGCCTTCGCCCAGCGGAAGCTCGGTTGTCGCCTTCATCTGCTCCATCGCAAAGCTGGAAGACACATCGCCCATGGGCGCCACCTTGATCAACTTTTTGTAAATCCGGTCATAGTGGGCGATGTCGTGACACACGATCTTCAGCAGATAATCCACTTCGCCGGCCATGCGGTAGAATTCCACCACTTCCGGGATGCGCGCAACCCCGGCGGCAAAGGTCTCCAGCCAGCCTTCATCATGGGCGCCGGCCTTGATGGCAACGAAAGCGGTTACGCCGAGGCCGATGGCATGCGCATCCAGAAGCGCCACCCGCGCCCGGATCACCCCGGCCGCCTCCAGCCGCTTCACCCGCTTCCAGCAGGGCGTGGGCGACAGCCCGACCGCCTCGCCCAGCGCCGCCAGCGATTGCCCGGCATCGCGTTGCAGCGCGACAAGAATGCGCCGGTCCACAGGATCGAGATGAATTTGCTCCATTATTGGTGTATTATAGCAAGTAATTTCGGGATGTCGCGCTTTCAAGGTGATATTTGGGAAGAAATTGCCCCGAAGCCTTGCTACAATATGTTATGTCCAACGGGAGAGCACGTCGCATGTTGCAGCGCCTTTTCATCGACCATCCGGCCAGCGTGGATGAAACCTATCTGCAGCATATGGGCGTGGCGTCGTCGTTCGGCTGGGCGATGGCCAAAGCCTGCTGCGCCTGCTTCGTGCATGCGATCGTTCCCGGCCTTTGCGTGAAAACCGGCAGCGGCATCATCCGCGATTTGCACGATCGCATGGTGGTGAACCGGGTGCGTCACCCGGCCAAGGAAGACGAGGCCATGCTGTGGCTGGCAGCCAATATCTGAGAAGCCGCTTGAAACCCTTGCGGCAGGCGCGCTAGCCTCTGCCGCGAGGGAGGGCCTCGCGTGTTGAAGCCGCTTAGCTTGGCGATCGCCGCGCTCATCGCAATGCTGCCAGGCTGCGCGGGCAATCCGGCCGTTGGCGATGCCGCAGGCAGCCTGCATCTGGGTGTCGTGACCGCCGATGCCCACAGCCAGGCGCTGTTCCGGGCCGCCAACAGCCAGGCGCGCGCGGTTGATGTGGAGCGCAAGCTGCTGGAGGGCGAGGTGCGCCGGAACGAGGGCCTGCAGCGGCTTTCGGAGCAGGATTTTCTCAGCCTGATACCCGCGGACGTGTCCGGCCAATGGGCCGCCACGTTCGATGCCGTTGCGGGCTATACCGGCGCGCTGGTGCAGCTGACCGATCCGGCGCTGGCAGCCGGCATGGGCAACGCATTGCAGGGCGTGGGCGATGGCATCAACGGCCTTGCGGGCCGGCGGGTGATCGATGGCACGGTGACGGCGGCCATTGCTGCGCTGGGCACGGCGATCGTGCAGGCAAAGGGCGAGAAAACCGCAACGGCTGTGATCCGCCGCACCGACAAGGCATTCGGTACCCTGCTGACAGCCATGGCCGACGCGCTGGGCGCTGATTCCAAGTCTGGCCTCAGCGGCACGCTGGCCGACAGCTGGAACGCCGGGACCCTGGTGGCGATCGCCACCCGCTACTCCAGCCTGACTGCCAGCAACCCCGACAATGCCGCCGAACGGCGCGCGCTGATCCAGGCCTATGCCGACAGCATCGATGCCCGCGACCGCCAGCTTGCCGACATCGCCGGACTGCGTCGGTCGCTGCTGGCGCTGGCCGCCGCCCATCAGTCCGCGGCCAATGCGCGGCCGGCAGACAGCCGGGCCTGGATCGCCCGCATCACCACCACCGCCGACGATTTCAGCCGGCGCACAGGGCATTGAGGAGGGTGGCGTGACCCCCAATACCGACATTATCGCCCTGCGGGCCTCCATTCGCGACAAGATCCAGCTGTTGCTGCGAATGCAGGAATCCACCAGCGACCTGGAGCTGTTCCGCCGCCTTGGCTTTCAGATCATGGAGCTGGAACACCGCGGCCGGATGCTCGGGCGGCTGGAGTTTGCCACAGCCACCGAAGCCCTGGCGAAGAAGCTGGCTCCTCTCGCCGCCAGCGAAGCCGAGCTGGACAAGGCCATCGCCGACATCCGCAAGTTCCAGACCTTCCTCACCAGCATCTCGAAGTTTCTGGGGCTGGTTGACAAGGTCATCGATAGTCTGACCTGACCGCGCTCAAGCCTTCGGATGTTTCTCCAGCT
>JAIMJL010000055.1:11029-14857 GCA_020693225.1 Sandarakinorhabdus sp.
GGATGTTTCTCCAGCTCGTCGCCGGCCACATGCACCACGTGCAGCACATTGGTGGAGCCGGGTACGCCGAAGGGCACGCCCGCCATCACCACGATGCGGTCGCTGGCCTTGGCGATATGGTGGCGCAGCGCCATGCGCTTGGATTTCGCCACCATCTCCTCGAAGCTGTGAATATCACGCGTGTGCACCGCATGCACCCCCCAGGTGAGGCCCATCCGACGCGCGGTGGAAATCTTCGCCGTCATCAACAGGATATCGGCCGGAATCCGCTCGCGCGCCACGCGGCGCCCGGTGGAGCCGGAGGTGGTGAAGCAGACGATGGCCTTGGCGCCCATCGTTGCCTGGATGCTGCGCGCCGCCTCGCACAGAGCGTCTGCAGTTGTCGGCTCCGGCAGCGTTTCCACGAAGGCGATCTGGTCCTTGTAGGCGGCGTCGCGCTCCACTTCCTGTGCGATGGCATCCATCATGGCGACCGCCTCCACCGGCCATTTGCCGGCCGCGCTTTCCGCCGACAGCATCACCGCGTCCACACCATCGTAAATGGCGTTGGCCACATCCGACACTTCGGCGCGGGTGGGCGAAGGCGAGGTGATCATCGATTCCAGCATCTGCGTTGCAACGACCACGGGCTTGCCCGCCCGCCGGGCCGCTGCCACCAGCCGCTTCTGCGCCCCCGGCACCTCCTGCGGCGGCAGTTCCACCCCTAGATCGCCGCGCGCCACCATGATGGCATCGGAAAGTTCGAGGATGGCATCGATATCCGAAAGCGCCGCCGGCTTCTCGATCTTGGCCATCAGATTGGCGCGTCCGCCGATCAGCTTGCGCGCCTCTGCCACATCGTCCGATCGCTGCACGAAGCTGAGCGCCACCCAATCCACGCCGGCATCGAGCGCGAGAGTGAGGTCGCGCCGGTCCTTGTCGGTGAGGGCCGGCAAGGGCACCACAACATCGGGCACATTGACGCCCTTGTTGTTGGAAATCCGCCCCGGAACCACAACTTCCGTGTCAACAAAACCGGCGCCCAGGCGCACCACTTTCAGCACGATCTTGCCATCATCCACCAGCAGCCGGTGGCCAGGCTGCAGCACCGCCAGAATCTCCGGATGCGGCAGCCGCACCCGCGTGGCAGTTCCCGGCGTTTCGTCGGAATCGAGCCGCAGGAGGGCGCCGGTTTGCAGCTCGACTCCGCCATCTTCAAAGCGCCCGACTCGCAGCTTCGGCCCCTGAAGATCGGCGAGGATGGTCATCGGCCGCCCCAGCTCGCTTTCCAGCCCGCGCACGGATGCGATCAGCTCCAGCTTGGATGCGTCATCGCCGTGGCTCATGTTCACCCGGAACGCATCCGCCCCGGCTTCATACAGCGCGCGAATCTGGTCCGGCGTGCTGGAGGCCGGGCCAAGGGTCGCTAGCACGCGCACATGGCGGGCGCGGGGGTGTCTGTGCGATGTCACGAACGGCTCCATAACTTTAGGCGGCCCAAGAAATTGTCAGGGTTGGCAATTCAGGGTTTCGTCCCCTTATAGACGGCTCACCGCATTTGCGAAGCGAGACAGGACAGCGTCATGACCAAAATCGAGCCTGATACGCGGATGCAGGCGCTGGAGGCCGCCGCCTTCCGCCGCCTGACCGACCATCTGGCGCAGCGGCAGGATGCGTCCAACATCGAGCTGATGGCGCTGGCCGGCTTCTGTCGCAATTGCCTCTCGGAATGGCTGGAAGAGGCCAGCATCGAAACCGGCGCGCCGCTTTCCCGGGAAGAAGCTCGGCTGCACGTTTATGGCGAACCCTATGCCGACTTCAAGGCGCGCCAGGCCGAGGCGACAGCAGATCAGCTGGCGCGCATGAACGCCAGCCTGGCGGAAAATGCCCGCATCCGCGCGGCTGCGAACAGCCGCAAGCTGGACGCCCAGCTGGACGCCCAGCTGGACGCCGGCTTTCCGGCGAGCGACCCCCCCTCCATCACCCGCCCGCGATAATTTCCCGCACTTTTTTCAAAAAGGACCATTTTCCATGCCCGCAACCGAAACCCTGTTCCGTCCGTTCATCACGTCGAAGCTCAGCCTGAAGAACCGCATTGTCATGGCGCCGATGACCCGCAGCTTTTCCCCCGGCGGCGTTCCGGGCGATGATGTGGCCGCCTATTACGCCCGCCGCGCGGCCGGCGAGGTGGGCCTCATCATCACCGAGGGCACCGGCATTGCCCGCCCGGGTGCCCTCAACGATCCGGCGGTGCCGATCTTCCATGGCGAGGCCGCGCTGGAAGGCTGGGCCAAGGTGGCGGCTGCCGTGCATGCGGCCGGCGGCAAGATCGCGCCGCAGCTTTGGCATGTGGGCGCCGCCATCAATCGCGCCAGCAGCGCGCCGCATGCTGCCGAAGGGCCTTCCGGCCTGTTCAAGCCGGGCAAGCCTTATGGCGAGGCGATGAGCGTGGCCGATATCGATGCCACCATCGCCGCCTTTGCCAGCGCCGCATCCGATGCCAGGCGGCTGGGCTTCGACGCGGTCGAGCTGCACGGCGCGCACGGCTATCTGATCGATCAGTTCCAGTGGGAAGGCACCAACCGTCGCGACGACATCTGGGGCCAGCAGCGTGGCCGCTTCGCGCAGGAAGTGGTGGCCGCCGTGCGGGCGGCAATCGGCGCGGACTTCCCGCTGATCCTCAGGCTGTCGCAGTGGAAGCAGCAGGATTATGATGCGAAGCTGGCACCCACGCCGCAGGCGATGGCCGATTGGCTGGAGCCACTGTCGGCCGCCGGGGTCGACATTTTCCACTGCTCGCAGCGCCGCTTCTGGGAGCCGGAGTTCGATGGCTCCGATTTGAACTTTGCCGGCTGGGCCAGAAAGCTGACCGGCAAGCCGGCGATAACCGTTGGATCGGTTGGCCTTTCGGGCGAGTTCATTGCCGGCTTTGGCGGTGAAGCGTCCACCCCCGCACCGATCGACGACCTCATTGCGCGCATGCAGCGCGATGAGTTCGATCTGGTGGCGGTGGGGCGCGCCTTGATTGTCGATCCGGACTGGGCGGTTAAGATTCGCGATGCACGCGAGGATTTCGCCCCGTTTGATCGCAGCGCGCTCGCAACACTCGCCTGAGGCAGCGCAAACTTTCTCCTGCCGTGCCGTTTATCGGTTGCCGGAGGAGAAGACCGTGTCTGTCGATCGAGCTGCGTTTCGTCGTCATCTGCGCAAGCGCGCCCTGCTGGATGCTATTGCGATTGCGCTTGCGGCATTTGCCGTCACGCAACCGGTGGCCAACCCGCATGATTCGCTGTTGCTTGGCATTGCCACCGTCGGGCTGGGGATGATGCTGTTCATCGTCCGCCGCAACAGGGACTTCGCCCATTTCGTGCAAGCCGTCCGGCAGCGCGAGCGGGCTCTGGATGGGTCCGGCATCAGCCTCGCCGAATGGCACCAGGGTAAGCCCCTGCGCCCATGGCAGGAGCGGCAGCCGGCTCCGGCTGCGGTGGCCGAATAGCGATCGACTGGCCTCTGCTATTTCCGACTCGCAAGAAACCCGAAAATGCGCTATCAGGTTTCTCGGAGCGGTGTGAACTGTAGCTTTGAAACGGTTGGCAAGTGTCGATTGTTTCGGAAATGCAGATCATGTTGCCCCCACCACCCTGTTCGAGGGATTGTCTGCCGTTTGATCTGGCCTGCAATTCGTTGAGGATTTTTCTGGGTGTCTGATAGTGTGGGCCCCCGTGCCTCCTGGATGTTTGTGGTGATATGATCGAGCGGGACGAAAGACGAGTTTCAAGATGAGTTATGATGACAAGCGGCGCGGTGGCCGCGGCCGGGGTGACGACAAGCGCAACCGCGGCTTTGACG
>JAIMJL010000055.1:14890-19812 GCA_020693225.1 Sandarakinorhabdus sp.
TTGACCGTGGCGGCGGCGGCGGCTTCCAGGGTGGCGGCTATGGCCGTGGTCCCGGCGGCGGCGGCGGCTTCGGCGGCGCGCCCGGCGGTGGCGGCGGCTTCGGCCGTGGCCCCGGTGGTGGTGGCGGCTTCGGCGGCGGCGGCGGTGGCTTCGGCGGCCGTGCGCAAATGCCGGCAACCGTGATCGGCACCGGCAAGGGCACCGTGAAATTCTTCAACGCGCAAAAAGGCTTCGGCTTTGTGGTGCGGGAAGATGGCGGCGAAGATGTGTTCCTGCACATCTCTGCCCTCGAGCGCGCCGGCGTGACCGATGTGGCGGAAAACCAGCCGATCGAGTTCACCCTGTCGGAACGCAATGGGCGCATCTCCGCGACCGACGTAACGTTGGTTGGCGAGCCGCTACCGGTGACGGCGCGCGCGCCGCGCCCGCCGCGCGAAGGCGGCTTCGGCGGCGAACGCGGTGGTGACCGCGGTGGAGACCGGGGCGGCGATCGTCCGCAACGTGGTGGTTTCGGAAACCGTCCGCCGCCGCAAACCGACGGCGTGCGCTATGAAGGCACATGCAAATTCTTCAACGGGCAAAAGGGCTTCGGCTTCATTGCGCGCGATGATGGCGGCGCGGATGCGTTCATTCACATTTCCGCTGTCGAACGCGCAGGCTTGAGCGATCTCGCCGAAAACCAGCGCCTGACCTTCGAGCTCGAGCTCGATCGGCGCGGCAAGCAGGCTGCGGTGAATATCGAGCTGATTTAAGCGGTTCTGCAGCCGTCAGGCTGCGAACGCTTCGGAAAAATGTCGGCGGCACACGGCCACATACCGGTCGTTGCCGCCGATTTCCGTTTGCGCGCCGTGCATCACCGGCCGCCCTTGTGCATCCACCCGCAGGTTCATCGTGGCCTTGCGGCCGCAGGCGCACACGGCCTTCAATTCCACCAGCTTGTCTGCCAGCGCCAGCAGGCGCTGCGAGCCGGCAAACAGCTGCCCCTGGAAATCCGTCCGCAGCCCATAGGCCAGCACGGGAATGTCCAGCCGATCGACAACGGCCGCCAGCTGCTCGACCTGACTTGCACTCAGGAACTGCGCCTCGTCCACCAGCACGCAGTCCGGATTCCCTGCCGCTGCAATGGCAGCAAACAAATCCGTATCGGTGGCAAAGCTGCTGGCCTCGGCCTCCAGCCCGATCCGGCTGCCGATGCGCCCGACACCGGCCCGGTCATCCACCGCCGCCGTCCACAGCATCGTGCGCATGCCGCGCTCGCGATAGTTGAAGCTCGCCTGCAGCAGCGTGGTCGATTTGCCGGCGTTCATGGCGCCATAGTAGAAATAGAGTTGCGCCATCGTTTGTCGCTTTTGCCTCCGGCGGGCAGGGGGATAATCCCCCTGCACCCCTGCCTTTTTCCCGTGTTAATCTGGCGAGCGCCGCTATCCGGTTCTGGCCTTCGGGTCTATTGCCTGCGGCGGCTACCAATAGCGCCGCAGGCCTTCAAGATCAAAGGAAGCAGCGCGCGTCCCATGCAGGCATAAGCCGCATTTCAGGGGTGAAGGGGGATTATCCCCCTTCCCGCCGGAGACAAAAAACTCCCCAAATATCCGCCAGCTATCCGTGCAGCCCATCGCAAACATCCACATCGGTCCGCTCCACCTGCACCGTTGCGTGGCTGATGCGGAATTGTTCGCGCAGGCCGACATTCACCCGCTCCAGCAGCCCGTCGCCGCTGCCGGCGGGCACAACCATGTGCACGGTGAGCGCGGTTTCGGTCGCGCTGATCGGCCAGATGTGCAGATCATGCACCGCGCTGACTTCGGGTAAGTCACGCAACCAGGTTCGCACGGCATCAACATCGATGCCTTTCGGGGCGGCGTCGAGGGCGAGATCCAGCGACTGCAGCAGCAGCTTCCAGGTGGTCGCCAGAATCACGCCAACAATGATGAGGCTGGCGATCGGATCCACCCAGCGCGCGCCGGTCCACAGGATGAGGAAGCCGGCGATCACAACGGCGCCGGAGACGGCGGCATCCGCAAACAGATGCAGCACGGCGGCGCGGCGGTTCACATCGTCCGGATTGCCGCCCATCAGCAGCCAGCCGGAGAGAAGATTGATGCCGACGGCGATGCTGGCCACCAGCACCACGGTCATGCCCGGCGGGGCAAACTCCGGCGGATTGATGAGCTGTGCCACCGCTTCGAACACCAGCGCCCCGCAGGCAAACACCAGCAGCAGGGAATTGGCCAGCGCCGCCAGCACGCCGGCCTTGCCATAGCCATAGGTGCGGCGGCTGGAGCCGGCGCGTGTCATCAGCCAGGCCGCCCATCCGGCCAGCACAAGACCCAGCACATCAGACGCATTGTGCCCGGCATCCGCCAGCAGCGCAGTGGAGCCGATGTTGAGGCCGATCGCCAGCTGCACCGCCACGATCGCCACATTCAGCGCGATGGCGAGCGTGTAGCGCCAGCCGGCCGGTGCGCCATGCGAATGGTGATCGTGCGGCGCGTGCGGGTGTGCGTGAGAGAGGCTGTGATCCGACATGGCCAGCCGTCTGTGGCAGGACTTGCACCATGCGTGCAACAGGTCTAAACCATACCGCATCAGTCTGAATTGAGGTTTGCCGTGCTGCGCTTGTCCAATCTTGCCGATTATGGCGTTGTGGTGATGACGGCGGCGGCGCGTGTGGCAGACCATGGCGGGCTGACCTCGGCATCGGATATTGCGGCCCAAACAGGGATCGCTTTGCCGACGGTCGCCAAGCTGATGGGCCTTTTGGCGCGCGCCGAGCTGCTGGTGTCGCAGCGCGGCAGCGCCGGGGGTTTTTCCCTCGCGCGACCGGCGGGCAGCATCAATCTGGCGGAAATTGTTGAGGCCATAGATGGCCCGATCGCGCTCACCCACTGCGCCGATGGCGGGCATGATTGCACGCTGCATGGCCACTGCGCGGTCAAGCCGCATTGGGATCCGGTCAACCGCGCAGTCAAGACAGCCTTGGCCGAAGTCAGCCTTGCAGCATTGGCGCCGCCAAAGCGGGTTGCGCCAGCACCAGCAACCCAGGATTCGCAGGTTTTTGCATGAACACCGATCTCGCCCTTCCCCGCAACGCCGAAGCGCAGGCTGCTGTCGATGACATGGGCAGTTATAAATGGGGCTTTGCGACCGATATCGAGCAGGATTTCGCCCCGAAAGGCCTGAGCGAAGACACGGTGCGCTTCATTTCGGCCAAGAAGGGCGAGCCGGAGTGGATGCTGGAATGGCGGTTGAAGGCGTTTCGCCTGTGGCTCACCATGCCGACGCCGGACTGGGCCAAGCTCAGCATCCCGCCGATCGACTATCAGGACGCCTATTATTATGCGGCCCCGCGCGCGAAACCGACATTGGCGTCGCTGGATGAGCTGGATCCGGATATTCGCCGCACCTACGAAAAGCTGGGCATCCCGATCGAGGAGCAGAAGGTGCTGGCCGGCGTGGAGGGTGCGCGGCGGGTGGCGGTGGATGCGGTGTTCGATTCGGTCAGCGTGGCGACGACCTTCCGCGCCGAGCTGCGCCGGGCGGGGGTGATTTTCCTGTCGATTTCGGAGGCCATCAAGGAATTTCCGGAGATGGTGCGCAAGCACCTCGGCAGCGTGGTGCCGGTGCGCGACAATTATTTCGCCGCCTTGAACTGCGCGGTCTTTTCCGACGGCACCTTCGTCTATGTGCCCAAGGGCGTCCGCTGCCCGATGGAATTGTCCACCTATTTTCGCATCAACGCGGAAAACACCGGCCAGTTCGAGCGCACGCTGATCATCGCCGATGAAGGCAGCTACGTCAGCTATCTGGAGGGCTGCACCGCCCCGATGCGAGACGAAAACCAGCTGCACGCCGCCGTCGTCGAGCTGATTGCCGAGACCGATGCCGAGATCAAGTACAGCACGGTGCAGAACTGGTATCCCGGTGACAAGGACGGCAAGGGCGGCATATACAATTTCGTCACAAAGCGCGCGCTCTGCCGCGGCGCCCGCAGCAAGGTGAGCTGGACGCAGGTGGAAACCGGCAGCGCCATCACCTGGAAATACCCCAGCTGCGTGCTGGCCGGCGAAGACTCGGTCGGCGAATTCTATTCCGTCGCCGTCACCAACAACCACCAGCAGGCCGACACCGGCACCAAGATGATTCATCTGGGCAAGGGCACCAAATCCACCATCATCGCCAAGGGCATCGCAGCGGGGAAATCCAACAGCACCTATCGCGGCCTTGTCCGCGTTGGGCCATCGGCTGAGGGTGTCAGGAACTTCACGCAATGTGATTCGCTGTTGCTGGGAGATCAGTGCGGCTCGCACACCATCCCCTATATCGAAGTGAAAAACCCCAGCGCCCAGATCGAACATGAGGCGACCACAAGCAAGATTAGCGACGACCAGAAATTTTATGCCCAGTCGCGCGGCCTGAGCGAGGAGGACGCGATAACCCTGATCGTGAACGGCTTCTGCAAGGAGGTGCTGCAGCAACTGCCGATGGAGTTTGCGGTGGAAGCGCAGAAGCTGCTGGGGATTTCGCTTGAGGGGAGCGTGGGATGACGTCCTTTCCAAACGCCTATCTGGAGCAGGCGCACCATCATGGTTTTCGCAACAAAGGCGAGCTTGCGCATTCGCTGGTCTGCGTCTGCATTTATTGCAAAGACACGTTTGCGTTTTCCGACATTGATTGGTGGGTGAATGATCGTCCCGGACCTGGCTCCGGTGAGCCGGCCGGTTCGCCATTTGTGGAAACGGAAACGGCCGTTTGCCCGAATTGTCATGTTGATCTGGTGATCGGTGACGCGTCCGGCTTGCCAGTAACCGACAAGGCGTTCGTAGACGCAATACACGAACGCTGGTTCAGTTGATCGAGAGCGCACCAAAATGCTGAGAATCACCAATCTCCACGCCACAATTGCTGAAAAGCCCATCCTGCAA